>CANKRG010000005.1 GCA_947485165.1 Comamonadaceae bacterium | reverse complement strand
GCAGTTCTTGCCACAAGGCTTGCTCATCCGGTGGATTAGCGGTTTGCGCCATGGTCAGCTGTGCGGCATGAAGTGCAACTAAACCGAGTGAAAAATCGCGTCGCGTCCATTCGTTTTGCATATAAAACCCCTGCTGTATCGTGGTTGATACAAAATTTTACGCAGAGCACAAAAGTTCTGCGTTGTCGTCACTTAAAGTCATAACAAAGCGCGGGTTGAATTCAAACTCAAATCTAGGCGAAAATAGGGCATGACTTTTCAAAAAGAACCCGCTTTCACCCACGGCCAACCGCCCGCTAACAACGCTACGACGGCCGTTTTATTCTGCAACCTAGGCACACCAGACGCGCCCACCGCCGCCGCGCTGCGCACCTATTTGAAGCAATTTTTGAGCGACCCGCGCGTAGTGGAGATTCCGCGCCTCGTTTGGTGGTTTATTTTGAACTTGATCATCGTGCCGTTTCGCTCAACAAAATCGGCAAAAAAGTATGCGTCGATCTGGACGACCGACGGTTCGCCTTTAAAAATTTGGACAGAGAAACAAGCCACCTTATTGGAAGGCTGGCTGGGCGAAGCGGGGCACCGTGTCACCGTGCGCTACGCCATGTGCTACACCACGGGCGAAGTGTGCCCGTCGATCAAGACGCAGCTGGATAAATTCAAGGCCGAGGGTGTCAGCCGCGTGCTGATTTTGCCGGCATACCCGCAGTATTCATCCACTACCACAGCTGCCGTGTTTGACCAGGTTTACACCTGGGCGGCGAAGGTGCGCAGCATTCCAGAGCTACGCTTTGTCAACCGCTACCACGACGACGCGGGCTACATCACTGCGCTGGAGCACAGCGTGCGCAAGCAGTGGCAAATCAACGGCAAGCCGAATTTTGACCAAAAAGACATGCTGGTGATGAGCTTTCACGGCATCCCAGAGCGCAGCTTGCATTTGGGCGACGCCTACCATTGCGAATGCTACAAAACTGCCCGCTTGCTGGCCGAAGCGCTGGGTTTGAACGCCACGCAGTACAAAGTGACGTTTCAGTCCCGCCTGGGCCGCGCCAAGTGGTTGCAACCCTATACCGAGCCGACCGTGATTGCCATGGCTACGAGCGGTGTCAAACGTATTGATGTGATTTGCCCCGGCTTCAACTGCGATGGTTTGGAAACCTTGGAAGAAATCAACATGGAAGTGCGCCATGCCTTCACCGCCGCTGGCGGTCAAACTTTTAATTACATTCCCTGCCTGAACGATGACAACGCCTGGCTGTCTGCGCTGTCTAGCATCACGCAAGAGCATTTGAGCGGCTGGCCGACTCAGGCTGCGGATGCTGCGGCGTTGAAATCGACGCGTGATGAGGCTTTGAAATTAGGAGCAAAAGACTGACTTGCCTCCCACTTTGACAAAGGGGGATTGAGGGGGATTTTTGCCACGCCAACAGTTAAATCCCCCCCTAGCCCCCTTTTTCAAAGTGGGGAAACAGAGCGGATAATCCTAGCTAACTCTGAAAAGCGAGCTTTGGCTTGCAATTCCAATAATTTCCCCTATTTAGCCCCCAATGACCACTGTTACCGACCGCCCAAAAGGCACCTCCCCGCGCTCTATTTCGGGACTTTTACCTTTTTTACGGCCGTATCGACTGCAAATCGGGTTGGCTTTGCTGTTTTTGGTGATGGCGGCCGTCTCGACGCTGGCTTTTCCGCTGGCGTTGCGCAGTTTGATAGACGGTGGCTTGGTCAGCACCGACAAAGGCGAGTCCGTCATGGCGCTGCGGAATCACTTTTTCGCGCTGTTCGGCGTGGCCGTGGCGCTGGGCGTGTTCAGCGCCGCGCGCTTTTACACGGTGAGCTGGCTGGGCGAACGCGTCACGGCGGACATCCGCAACGCGGTGTATTCGCACGTGTTGCGCCAAAGCCCGCAGTTTTTTGAAACCACGCAAACCGGCGAAGTGCTGTCGCGCCTATCCGCCGACACCACGCTGGTGCAAACCGTGGTCGGCTCGTCGCTGTCAATGGGGCTGCGCAACGCCGTGATGGGTATAGGCGCGCTGGGCATTTTGATCTGGACCAATCCCTACGTCATGCTGCAGGTGCTGGGCGCTTTGGTGCTGATTGTGATGCCGTCCATGTACTTTGGCCGCAAGGTGCGCAAACTGTCGCGCGCCAGCCAAGACCGCATTGCGGACTCCAGCGCCATCGCGGCAGAGGTGCTGAACGCCATCCCCGTGGTGCAAAGCTACGCGGCGGAAGACAAAGAAGCCGCCAGATTCGACCTGTCCACCAACAACGGCTTCAAAACCGCCGTGACACGCAGCAAAGCCCGCGCCATTTTGGTCGCCTTCATCATCATCGCCACCAGCGCGGGGTTGCTCTGGGGCTTGTACCAAGGCACGCAGGCGGTGATGCAGGGCACGATGACGGCGGGACATTTGGGCCAAACGGTGGTCTACATCATCATCTTGGCCAGCGCTTTTGCGGTGTTGGGTGAAACCTATGGCGACCTGCTGCGTGCCGCCGGCGCGACTGAGCGTTTGATGGAGCTGCTGGACACCAATTCCCCCATTCAATCCCCCAAAGATCCAGCTCTAGCCGGCGTATCTGTTGCCGGAAGTGCTATTAAATTTGAAGCCATTGAGTTCAACTACCCATCTCGCCCGCTGCAAACGGCGCTGACCAAATTCAGCTTGGACGTGAAAGCTGGCGAAACCGTGGCGCTGGTTGGTCCAAGCGGCGCGGGTAAAAGCACCGTGTTCCAACTGCTGCTGCGGTTTTACGACCCAAAAACGGGCAGCATCAAGCTGGACGGCGTGGAAACCAGCACTTTGAATTTGCAAGATTTGCGCAGCCGCATCGGCATCGTGCCGCAAGATGCGGTGATTTTTTCGACCAGTGCGTTAGAGAATATCCGCTACGGCAAGCCAGAAGCGAGCGACGATGAGGTCAAAGCCGCCGCCAAAGCCGCGTTTGCCGACGAGTTCATCGCCAAACTGCCCGAAGGCTACGACACCTTTTTGGGCGAACGCGGTGTGCGCCTGTCCGGCGGCCAACGCCAACGCATCTCTATCGCCCGCGCCATGTTGAAAAACCCGCCCTTGCTGCTATTAGACGAAGCCACCAGCGCCCTAGATTCTGAGAGCGAACGCATGGTCCAAGCCGCCTTAGAGTCCGCCATGAAAGACCGCACCACCCTGGTTATCGCCCACCGCCTAGCCACCATCCAGCAAGCCGACCGCATTATCGTGCTCGACCATGGTCTAATCGCCGAGCAAGGCACGCATGCCGAGCTGGTGGCGAAAGGTGGTTTGTATGCGCGCTTGGCGGAATTGCAGTTTGGGTTGTAAAATTGCGATTTCAGAGAGGTAAATTTGCATCTAACCGGCATATTTATTGCCTAACCAGCTACATTATCCATAGCAAAACCCCGCCTCCAACAACGCCTCTCCAGCCGTCAATATCCGCACCGGAAGCGGCGTTTCAATCACCAACAAATCTTGATCCCCCGTCACCAGCCAAGCGGCTGACGCTGCCAATGCGGTGTGGATGAATTTATCGTCGTCGGGGTCGCGGCTGTAGGTTTGTGCGGCTAGTTCTGGGGGGATGTCTACCCAATGTGCCACGGCGTTGGCGTCGTGCAGGATGGCGCGGCGGATGTCCATGCTTAGGTAGCGGTCGAACTTGGGCTTCCACAGTCTGACTTCAAGCTCGGCGAAGGTAGCTTTGGAGAAGACGGGGACACCCTTTTGCAGCACCCTTCGCACTACTTGCGCAGGCGCGCCGAACTTGGAGATGGCGGCGCTTAGCCAGATGTTGGTGTCCACGACAACTCGCTTGTTTTCAATATTTGCGACGCGTTTGTTGTCTACGGGTCGAGCTTTCCCCACACCCTCAACTCTCATCAGCTAACAGCGCATCAAGCATCTCAGGTGTCATGCCGGCGCGCTCGGCGGCGGTGGCGGCATCGTCCAGGGTGTTCTGCAAGCGGTTGGCGTAAAAGGCGCGCATGGCTTCAAAATCTTGCACATTGACCAGCACGCCCATCAAACGGTCATGCCGCTTCACGCCGACGGGTTCACGTTGCGCTTGGTCTAAAAATGCGCCAAAATTGGTTTTGGCTTCGTTGGCTGTGTAGGTTTGCATGGCTTGATATTAAACGAATCGTTCGATTTGATCAAATTGAACGATTTTAAAGTGATTTTAGAGGAATTTGATAAACTCGCAATATGATCACCTTCTTCACCCCCCAACACAATCTTCACGCCCCTGAATACGAGTTCTTCCGTGGCGAGCGGGTGGCTTGTTTTGAATCGCCGGCACGGGCGGATTTTGTTCGGGCTGAGCTTATTGAGCGTGGGCATGAAATCAGAGAGCCAAACGTGGATAGCTCTGCGGTATTGCGACAGGTGCATTCAGCGCGTTATTTGGCGTTTTTAGAGACGGCTTGGGCGCAATGGGTCGCTGTGGATGCGGGTAATGCAGCGCGGCAGCCCTTCCCTTCTGTTTGGCCGGTGCGCACGCTGCGCAGCGATGTGGAGCCGCAGAATTTCACGGCAAAGCTGGGCTTGTATTCCATGGACAACGGCACGCCGATGGTGGCGGGAACCTGGGCGGCGGCTAAGGCTGGGGCGGATGCGGCGGTTAGTGCTGCGGTGTATGTCGCTGGGGTCGCTGGGGGTTCTGGCGAATCACCTATCAAATCAGCCGTAAAAGCAGCATTTTGCGCGACCCGCCCGCCTGGCCACCACGCGGGAGCGGACTTCATGGGTGGGTATTGCTTTTTGAACAACGCGGCGGTGGCGGCGCAAACGCTGCGCAACCAAGGCTTCGCCAAAGTGGCAATTTTGGATGTGGACTACCACCACGGCAACGGCACGCAGAGCATTTTTTACGACCGAGCGGATGTGCTGTTCGTCAGCATTCACGGCGACCCGCGCACGGAATATCCGTTTTATTTGGGGCATGCCGACGAAGCTGGCGAAGGTGAAGGGCTTGGGTTTAACCTGAACTTGCCATTACCGGCTGGTAGTTCAAAAGAAGTTTGGTTTACCGCTTTGGCCTCGGCCTGCGAAAAAGTTAAACAGTTCGGAGCGGATGCCTTGGTGGTTTCGCTCGGCTTGGACACGTTTGAGGATGACCCGATTTCGACGTTTGCGCTGCAATCGGCTGATTACCTTGAACTAGGTGCGCGGCTGAAACTGCTGGGTTTGCCAACGGTGTTTATTTTGGAAGGCGGCTACGCGGCGAAGGAGCTGGGATTAAACGCAGGGAATGTGCTGCATGGGTTTGAGGAATAAATAATTCGGATTTGAATAGTTTCATGCAAATAAAACCTAATGCGTTTTTTGCATAATTAGCAGCAATCTTTGCCTTGGACATTGCTGATGTAGGGTTTTATGCTTACAGCTTGAACATTCACTCTAAAGGAAATTTCATGTTGCACCCTAGCACCCATGCCTCCGTTGCCGCACACAATGGCGCGCCGACGAACTCCCCCATCCCGTCTTACCTACAAGCCGACAACCTAGGTCCATGGGGCAGTTACTTGCAACAGGTTGACCGCGTTGTGCCCTACTTGGGTCACCTAGCACGCTGGTCAGAAACGCTGAAGCGGCCTAAGCGTATTTTGATTGTGGATGTGCCGATTCATATGGACGATGGGACTGTCAGACATTTTGAAGGCTACCGCGTGCAGCACAACACATCGCGTGGGCCGGGCAAAGGCGGTGTGCGCTTCCATCAGGACGTGACTTTGTCGGAAGTGATGGCGCTGTCAGCATGGATGTCTATTAAGAATGCGGCTGTCAATGTGCCTTACGGTGGTGCAAAAGGCGGTATTCGGGTTGATCCAAAGACGCTGTCTATGGGCGAGCTGGAGCGTATGACGCGCCGCTATACGAGCGAAATTGGCATCATCATCGGCCCCACCAAAGACATTCCTGCGCCTGATGTGAACACGAATGAGCAGATCATGGCGTGGATGATGGACACGTATTCCATGAACGAAGGCGCAACGGCGACCGGCGTGGTGACGGGTAAGCCGATTCACCTGGGTGGATCCTTAGGTCGCAAAGACGCAACGGGGCGTGGTGTGTTTACGGTAGGCGTGGAAGCGGCGAAGCACATCGGACTGGAAATCAAGGGCGCCCGTATTGCGGTACAGGGATTTGGCAATGTGGGTAGCGTAGCGGCGCGGCTGTTCGCCGAGGCTGGCGCGAGGGTGGTGGCGGTGCAGGACCACGGCGGCACGATTTACAAGGCCAGTGGTTTGGATGTGACCGCACTCTTAAAGCATGTGGCAGAAACGGGCAGTGCCGCCAATTTTTCGGATGCTGAAGTCATCAAAAACGAGCTTTTTTGGGAAGTGGATTGCGATATTTTGATTCCAGCAGCGTTGGAGTCACAAATCACAGAAGCCAATGCCGGCAAGATCAAAGCCAAGATGGTGATTGAAGGCGCCAATGGCCCAACAACGCCAGCGGCTGACGATATTTTGCAAGAGCGTGGTGTGCTGGTGTTGCCGGATGTGATTGCCAACGCCGGCGGCGTGACGGTGAGCTATTTTGAGTGGGTGCAGGATTTCTCAAGCTTCTTCTGGGATGAAGACGAAATCAACGCGCGACTGGTGAAAATCATGAGAGATGCGTTTGCGGGCGTGTGGGCGGTGGCTGAGGAGCACAAGGTCAGCCTCAGGACGGCGACGTTTATTGTGGCATGCAAGCGGATTTTGCATGCACGTGAATTGCGCGGTTTGTATCCTTAATTCAAAGGGCGCTTGAGCGATTCAGGAATGGGCATTGGCATGACATCAATGCCCTCCTCGATCAATTCCAGGGTCTGGTCAGGTGTAGCTCGGCCGCGAATGGCGCGCTCATCGGCTTCGCCGTAGTGGATTTTGCGCGCTTCTGAGGCGAAGCTGCTACCCACGTCTTCGGTATTCGCCATGACGTGCTTGGCGACTTCCATCCACGCAGCTTGCATGACTTCTGCTGCTTCGGGTGACAGGTTTGGTCGCTGTGCTGGTTGCCCTTTGGGGCTTGGTTTTGCGACTAATTCAGTGGATGATGCTGCTGCGGCTGCGCTTACTTCGTTTGTAGAAGCTGCAACCGTTTCCCCTGCCGAAGTCCGTGCGACGGCTTTGCCCAAGTTAAATCTAGGGGCGCTAAGTTTTTTGATGATTTCGGCGTTGCCGCACAGGGGGCATTGGACCAAACCGCGTATGAGTTGGCTCTGAAAGTCGTCCTCAGAGCCAAACCAGCCTTCAAACGAATGCTGCTGACTGCATTGCAGGTCTAAAACTTTCATATCGCCATCTTAAAACAAAATTAAACCAAAGCAATATCGGTTGCAGGCACCCATTGCAAAGGCCACGCGCCAGATAAAACGTTTTGCAGCCACAACGTGCAAGTCAGCGTTTTGGCATCGGTCACCAAGCCTTGGCTGCACATGGCCAGCAATTCAGCGGGTGTGGTTGTGAAGACGTCTAAAGATTCGCCTTCGTCCAGCTTGCGCTCACCCAACGTTAGCCCTTTGGCGAAATAAATGTGCAAAACTTCGTCGGAATAAGCGATGGCCAAGTGCATGGGTCCAGCATAGGCCCAATACGTGGCGCTGTAGCCAGTTTCTTCCAGCAGCTCGCGTTGACCGCAGTATTGTGGGTTTTCACCAGCATCGAGCTTGCCAGCTGGAAATTCGACCATCACCCTGCCAACCGGATAACGATGTTGACGCTCTAAAACGACACGTCCATCGTCCAACAAAGCGATGACGACAACGGCACCTGGGTGAACGAGGTATTCACGCGTGGCTTGTTTGCCGCTGGGCAGCAAAACCGTATCGCGCAGGATATTTAAAAAGTTTCCCTTGTAGACCTGCTCGCTGCTTATTTTGGTTTCAATCAGATGACTTTGGTTCACACTGTTATTCCCTGTGTTTCAACAGGTAGCGATAGATAAAACCAGGGAAAGCCAAGGTGATGAACAAAGCACCCGTAATCGCATAAAACTCCCAGCCTTGCGGTGCAATTTGTCCGGCGCGTTTTTCAAGTAAAAGAGCCAAACCACCGGCAAGAAAGTAAAAAATGACGAGTTCAAGAAGACGAACACCCAATGTTTTGGGTGTTTTTAAAGGAAAAAACATCAAGAACCGCTGCGCAACAAACGGCATGTTGGCAGCCACTAACGCTACAAACAGGACGAACCAAATACTAGTGGATTGAGCCATCAAGTCAATAAATCAGTTGAAAGGAATCAAGAACCTAAGGTTTTGACAATGGCATCAGCGCACAAAGCCATCAAACCGCCTGGAAACAGGCCTAATAGCAGCACCAATGCGCCGTTGATGGCAAGCACGGTGCGCACATCAGCACCAGCAGAAACTGTGGTCGCTGTAATTGGCTCGTCAAAATACATGACTTTGACAACGCGCAAGTAGTAGAAAGCACCGATCAAAGACATCATCACCGCGAAAATTGCGAGCGCGATTTGCGGTGTTTGACCGGATGAAACCAAAGACTGCAACACAGACAGCTTGGCATAGAAACCAACCATAGGCGGCACGCCTGCAAGTGAGAACATGCAAATCGCCATGATGGCGGCGTAGGCTGGACTGCGCTGGTTAAGACCGGCTAGGTCGGTGATTTCGTCGCTTTCAAAACCGTCACGTGCTAAAATCAAAATCACACCGAAGGTGGCCAATGTGGTCAGCACATAGGTGACGACATAAAACATGGACGAACTGTAAGCGGTGGTGGCGGACAAGGTGTTGCCATTGACAACGCCTGACAACAAACCAATCAACACAAAACCCATTTGCGAAATGGTGGAATATGCCAACATGCGCTTCAAATTTGTTTGAGCAATAGCTGCCAAGTTACCCACCAGCAGCGAACCAACAGCTAAGACGGCTAGCATCTGCTGCCAGTCGATAGCGAGTGGCAACATGCCCTCAACCAACAAACGAATCGTGATGGCAAAGGCTGCTAATTTTGGTGCGCCGCCAATCATCAGTGTTACCGATGTAGGTGCGCCTTGGTAGACGTCTGGCACCCACATGTGAAATGGCACGACACCTAATTTGAAAGCCAAACCGGCAACAATAAAGACCAGACCAAAAACCAAGACTTGGTGTTTCACGTTGCCTGAATTGATGGCTTTGAAGACGGCGGCAATGTCCAAACTTCCGGTTGCGCCGTACATCATCGACAAACCGTAGAGCAAGAAGCCGCTGGCCAAAGCACCGAGCACAAAATACTTCATGGCAGCTTCGGAAGCCGTAGCATTGTCACGACGCAAAGCGACCAAGGCGTAGCTGCTCAGCGTGAGCAGCTCTAAGCCCATGTAGATCACCAAAAAGTTGCTGCCAGAGATCATGATGAACATGCCCAACAGCGAAAACATACCCAAAGTGAAGACTTCACCACCGCGCATCATGCCGCGATCGGCCGAATACGGGCGACCGTATACCAAAGTCACCATCATGGCGACAGATGCAAAACATTTGAGCCAGTTAGACATCGGGTCACTCACTGTCATGCCACCAAAGCCGTACATGGTTTGGCCGCCTGTTGCATACAGCGCTTGCAAAACGGCAACGACGCCTAAAGTCAGCAAGGTCAAAACGTATGTAACCGTGCGGCGCGGGCTGGTCACGTATAAATCGACCAAGGCGATCACACAAGCCATCACCAGCAAGACGATTTCAGGGTAAACGGTGATCCAACTTAATTTATCAATCATCTTTAGTAGTCTGTTCGTTAAATATTTTGATTATTTTAGTTTTGACGTTGCCACATGTT
Organism: Comamonadaceae bacterium; assembly: GCA_947485165.1. Classification (GTDB taxonomy): domain Bacteria; phylum Pseudomonadota; class Gammaproteobacteria; order Burkholderiales; family Burkholderiaceae_C; genus Aalborgiella. The sequence continues at coordinate 46,944 of CANKRG010000005.1, read as the reverse complement.
TGAGCAAATCAACGACGGAGGCATCCATCACATCCGTAAATGGCTTTGGATAGACACCCATCCACAACACGGCGATAGCCAGCAAACTCATCACCAAAAATTCTCTGGCATTGAGGTCTTTGAGGTCTTTGACTTGGTCATTCGTCACCGGACCCAAGTAAACACGTTTGAACATCCACAAGGTGTAAGCAGCTCCAAATATCAAAGCTGTGGCCGCAGCGAAACCAAGCCAAAAATTAGCCTTCACAGCACCTAAAATAACCATCCACTCGCCCACAAAACCAGCCGTACCTGGCAAGCCGCAGTTAGCCATGGCAAACAACAACGCGAAGGCTGTGAACTTAGGCATGGTGTTGACCACGCCGCCGTAGCTGGCAATTTCACGTGAATGCATGCGGTCGTACAACACGCCGATACTCAAAAACATAGCGCCTGATACAAAACCGTGCGCAATCATTTGCACCAAGCCACCAGAAACACCTAAATCGTTGAAGATAAAGAAACCCAAGGTCACAAAACCCATGTGTGCAACGGATGAATACGCCACCAGCTTCTTCATGTCTTGCTGAACCATAGCGACCAAGCCGACATAAATAACCGCAATCACCGACAAAGCAATGATGAGCCATGCCCACTCATGTGCCGCATCTGGTGCAATCGGCATAGAAAAACGCAAGAAACCGTAGGCGCCCAATTTCAACATGATGGCAGCCAACACGGCTGAGCCACCTGTAGGTGCTTCAACGTGAACGTCTGGCAACCAGGTGTGCACCGGCCACATAGGAACTTTGACAGCAAAGGCTGAGAAAAAGGCAAAGAATATCAAGGTTTGAACTGTGCCTGACAAAGGCAATTTATGCCACACTGATATATCGAAACTACCACCAGATTTTGAGTACAAATAAATCAACGCAATCAGCATCAACAAAGAGCCGAGCAAGGTATACAAAAAGAATTTGAAAGCTGCGTAGATCTTGTTCGGGCCGCCCCAAATGCCGATGATCAAGTACATCGGTATTAGCGTCGCTTCAAAGAAAACGTAGAACAACAAACCGTCTAGCGCGCAGAAGACACCGATCATCAGACCGCTGAGAATCATGAACGCACCCATGTATTGGTTCACGCGGGTGGTGATTGACTCCCAAGAGGCGATGATAACAACGACATTGATGAATGCCGTCAAAAGCACAAACCAAAGTGATATGCCGTCAACACCAAGATGGTAATTGACATTGAAGGCATGAATCCAAGGTGCTTTTTCAACGAACTGCATGGCAGAAGTGCCTAACTTGAAGCCTTCATACAAAGGCAATGTGACCAGCAAGCTGATGACAGCACCAACCAATGCAATCCATCGCACGGTTTTGGCTTGATCGTCACGACCAAAAGCCAAGAGAACGACACCAAAGAAAATTGGTGTCCAAATTGAAAGACTCAACAAACCCATATTCAACTTTTCCTTACGGCCTGATTATGGCCACTATTACGGCTTGAGCCAGACGAAATACGTCATCAACAAAAATACACCAGCAATCATCGAAAACGCATAGTGGTAGATATAGCCAGTTTGAAATTTACGAGCGATGTTTGAAAACACGCGGACGACTTTCCAAGAGCCATTGACCAAGGTTCCATCAATGACCTTCTTATCATTTTCCCAAAGCAATGCACCAAGGGCGCGTGCGCCACGAGCGAGAACGTTTTCATTGAACCAATCAAGGTAGTACTTGTTGTCCAGCAAGGTGTAAATTGGCTGCGCACTGCGCTTGATAGCAGCAGGCAAAGCAGGGTTGATGATGTACATGTAATAAGACAGTGCAACGCCAGCAACAGCCAAAATAAAAGGCAAAGTCGTTACAGCATGAACCGCCATCGCCCAAGGTCCATGAAAAGCCTTTGCCAATTCAGTCATGGCATGGTGCTTATCAGCATTCACAATGATTGCATCTTTGAAAAATCCACCATGAAGCATGGGTTCAATCGTGAAATAACCGATCAGCGCAGATGGAACAGCCAAGAGCACCAAGGGCAACCAAACCACCCAAGGCGATTCATGCGGTTTACCACTATGGGCATCGTGATGTCCGTGGTCGTGGTGTTCGTCATGATGCGCATCAGGGTTTTGATCAAATCGTTCCTTGCCGTGAAAAACCAAGAAGTACATGCGGAAAGAATAAAAAGCAGTAACAAAAACACCCGCTAGCACGGCAAAATTAGCAAACCCAGCGCCAAAGAGATGGCTTTCATGAACAGCCTCAATGATGCTGTCTTTAGAATAAAAACCAGACAACAAAGGTGTTCCTATCAAGGCCAACGAGCCAACGAGTGAGGTAATCCAGGTGATGGGCATGTATTTACGCAAGCCACCCATCCAGCGAATATCTTGGTTGTGGTGAACACCCATGATCACAGAGCCCGCAGCAAGGAACAACAAAGCTTTAAAGAAAGCATGCGTCATCAAGTGAAACACTGCAACAGAATAAGCGGAAGCACCCAAGGCAACCGTCATATAGCCTAATTGTGACAAAGTCGAATAAGCTACCACGCGCTTAATATCATTTTGAATGATACCGAGAAAGCCCATAAACAACGCTGTGATTGAGCCAACAATCAGAATGAAGCTGAGTGCGGTATCACTCAACTCAAACAGGGGTGACATGCGAGCCACCATAAAAATACCGGCAGTCACCATGGTCGCGGCATGAATCAGCGCAGAAATGGGTGTTGGACCTTCCATGGAGTCTGGCAACCATACATGCAGCGGGAACTGAGCGCTTTTACCCATGGCTCCAATGAAGAGGCAAATGCAAATAACGGTGATCAACATCCACGATGTACCAGGGAAACTGAGTTTTGCCAACTCCCCTGCTTTGCCAAAGACTTCGGCGTAGTTCAACGTACCAGCAAAGGCAGCAATCAAACCAATACCGAGAATAAATCCAAAATCACCAACACGGTTGACCAAGAAGGCTTTCATATTCGCAAAAATCGCGGTCGGTTTGTTGTACCAAAAACCAATCAGCAAGTACGAAACCAAGCCCACAGCTTCCCAGCCGAAGAACAACTGCAACATGTTGTTGCTCATAACGAGCATCAACATGGAGAATGTGAAAAGCGAGATGTAGCCGAAAAAGCGGTTATAGCCCTCATCCTCTTCCATATAGCCAATGGTGTAAATGTGCACCATCAACGATACAAACGTGACCACACACATCATCATGGCAGTGAGTCCATCAACCAGGAAGCCAATCTCCATCTTCAAGCCACCAACGACCATCCATGTATAAAGTGTTTCGTTAAAGCGTGCGCCATCATTAACAACGCTTTGCAGCGTCATAGCAGACAAAACAAAAGCCACCGCCACACCCAAGATGGTCAGCGAATGGCTAAGTTTTCGGCCAATCCAATTGCCACCTAAGGCTGTACCAAAAACACCAGCCAATACGGCACCCAACAGCGGTGCCAAGGGCACTGCCAAAAGAGTTGTTGCTGAAAGCGTTGCACTCATCGTTGTGATCTCTTTGATTCTTTTTATTTCGTTTTAACTTCTTGGCGTCGTTATGAATTTAATGACTACTAGCCTTTGAGCGCATCTAACTCATCGACATTGATGCTAGATTTATTTCTGAATAAGAGCACCAAAATAGCTAACCCAATAGCGGACTCTGCAGCGGCCACCGTCAAAATAAAGAACACGAAAATTTGACCGTGCATATCGCCCAAATAATGGGAGAACGCCACAAAATTAGTATTCACAGCCAATAGCATCAACTCAATAGCCATCAACAAGACAATCAAATTCTTTCGGTTCAAAAAAATACCGATGATGGACAACGAAAAAAGCATCGCGCCAAGCACCAAAAAGTGCCACAAAGATAAGATCATGCTTTTTTCTCCACAACTGCTGCACCCTGGGCATCTGGTGTATCACTCACAACTTCAGGCGCGACTATCGGCAATGCCTTTTGGGTTACTTTCATTTTGATGACTGTCATACGGTCGCGAGCATTGACCCTGACTTGATCAGCTGGGTTCACGTATTTGCTGTCTTTGCGTTGGCGCAGGGTCAACGCAATGGCAGCAATGATGGCTACCAACAATATGACAGCCGCAATTTCAAGTGGGTATAAATAATGTGTGTATAAAAGCACACCCAAATCTTTGGTGTTCGAAACTTGCGCTAACTTGTCAGCATGGGGAACTATAGCGTTTACCATTTTCGGAACTTCGGTTCCACGGTAGTTTCCGATGAGTACCCAAGACATCTCAAGCGCAATGACGGCGCCAAAAACACCGATCAAAGGAAAGTTCCTCCAAAATCCAATCCTAATGCTGTCAATATTGACATCAAGCATCATCACAACAAACAAGAACAGAACCATGACCGCGCCTACGTAAACCAATACGAGTGCAATAGCTAAGAACTCTGCTTGCAGCAATACCCAAATACCCGCTGCCTGAAAAAATGCAAGTACCAAATAAAGCGCGGCATGCACGGGGTTGCGTGCAGTAATCACTCGAAATGCTGCAAACAGCATAAGCGCTGAAAATAAATAAAAAAGTCCTGTCTTAACGTCCATGAATCTATACTTTTTTAATGGGTCTTCAATTTAATAAAATTTAGCAACATCTCTAATTCCGCGGTACTAGCGGTATTTCGCATCAGCCGCACGATTTGCAGCAATTTCAGTTTCATATTTATCACCCACCGCAAGCAGCATTTCTTTTGTGAAATACAAATCGCCACGTTTTTCACCGTGGTACTCAAAAATGTGCGTCTCAACGATGGAATCAACCGGACAACTTTCTTCGCAAAAGCCGCAAAAAATACATTTGGTCAAGTCAATGTCATAACGGCTAGTCCGGCGACTTCCATCTTCACGCACATCTGATTCAATGGTGATAGCCATTGCTGGGCAGACTGCTTCACACAGTTTGCAAGCAATGCAACGCTCTTCACCGTTCTCATAACGGCGCAATGCATGAAGTCCACGAAAACGTGGGCTGAGCGGTGTTTTTTCCTCTGGAAATTGAACGGTAATTTTTCGACGGAACATGTATTTCCCCGTCAAAACCATGCCTTTGAACAGTTCAACAAGCATGAAGCTAGAGAGAAAGTCCTTCAAGGAAAAAGGTGCCGTGGAAAGTCGATTATGGTTTGGTGCAGTTACTGTAGACATGATTGCTTGACCTTACTTCCAAATATTCCATGAAGTCTGCATCCAAGCGCCGACCACAATCAGCCAAACCAATGTCACAGGGATAAAAATTTTCCAGCCCAAGCGCATGATCTGGTCATAGCGGTAACGAGGGAATGTCGCTCGTACCCAGATAAAAATAGTCACGACACAAGCAGTTTTAACCCCTAACCAGATCCAACCTGGAATAGCATCTATCCAAGGCACCCCTGAAACGGGAGCTAGCCAACCGCCCAAAAACATAATGACGGCTAAAATAGCAACCAACCACATGTTGGCGTATTCGGCCAAATAAAACATCGCGTAAGACATGCCTGAGTACTCAACCATGTGACCAGCAACGATTTCTGATTCACCCTCAACCACGTCAAACGGATGTCGATTAGTTTCCGCTAATCCGGAAATAAAATAAACCACAAAAATCGGCAGCAATGGCAGCCAGTTCCAAGACAAGAAATTAAGTCCCATGGCAGCGAATGTACCTTTTGCTTGCGAGGTAACGATGTCAGTCAAATTCAAACTGGCAGAAACCATCAACACAACAACCAAGCAAAAACCCATCGCTATCTCATAGCTAACCATTTGCGCAGAAGCTCGCATTGCACCTAAAAATGCATACTTTGAGTTGGAAGCCCATCCAGCAATGATCACACCATAAACTTCCATCGATGTAATTGCCATGACAAACAACAATCCTGCATTGATGTTTGATAATGCAACATCAGGGCCAAAGGGAATAACCGCCCAAGCCGCTAAGGCCGGCATGATCGTCATGATGGGGCCAAGCAAGAACAAACCTTTGTTCGCAGCGGCAGGCACCAGAATTTCTTTCGTCAAAAGCTTCAACGCATCGGCGATAGGCTGCAACAAGCCCAAAGGGCCTACGCGGTTAGGACCAAGCCGAATTTGAATCCAGCCAATCAGCTTGCGCTCCCACAAGGTCAAGTAGGCGACGGCTCCTAACAGAGGAAGCACCACACACATAATTTTGATAAGTATCCAAAGCACCGGCCAGACGATGCCTACCCACCAAGTAGCACTGATGAGGCCTAAACCGAAGTTGTAAATAGCATCAATCATGCATTCACCTCTAGTGGCATAGTGAGCATTCCTTTTGCATCAGCAGTCATTTGTAGCGAGCTTGCGCGGCGAACAATACCGTCAATTTGGTAAATAGCAGCAGTTACAGGCTGAATATTTGTTTCAGAAATATCAATTGCAAGCGAATTAGCCATACTGACTAAATTGCTCAATTTTTCAACCGGGATACTAACTAAACCTGTAGACTGACCTGTCAGCTTATTAAGCACATCTGTTGATGCATCAAAATCAAAACAAGGCAAATCAAGCATGTTCGCCAAAACACGAAGTACTTTCCATGCCGGACGGGTTTCACCCAATGGCTTCACGACAGCATGAAAGCTTTGCAAACGCCCTTCTGCATTTACAAACGAACCAGATGTTTCAGTAAACGGAGAAATTGGCAAAATCACATCGCAAAAGTCCATGTTCGCACTGAATGGATTCATACTAACGACCATTTGCGCTTGACCAAGCGCGGCTTTTGCCTTCGTACCAGCTGCAGAGTCAAACTCAGGCTCGTTATTAAGCAAAATCACCGCTTTTAAACCGCCAGCCAACATTTGACCTGCGTTTAATCCGTTTTGCTCAGGCTGTGCACCAGCCCATTGCGCACCTACCGTGTTTCCTGCCTCTGTCAAATAACCAACGCTAGCACCAGTTTTTTGCCCAATCCAGTTAGCGAGCGCCAACAAGCTAGAAGCTTGAGCATGGTGAGCTGCGGCGTTACCCAACAGTATTGCTTTACGTTCACCACTTAGCATTGAAGCAGCGATATTCTTTGCTGCATCCGTTGCGCTGGCGGCTACTGGCGCGTCAATTCCTTTTGATACAGCAACTGCGGCAGCTACCTCAGCGAGTGCCTTAGACCAACGCGAAGGGTTTAATAAATACGCATTAGCCGTCGTATATGTTGAATCTATTGGTACTGAATTAATAGCACTTACAGCGCAACCTTTGCGAACAGCTTGTCGTATCCGTTGCGCAAACAAAGGATGGTCTTTACGAATGTTTGATCCAACAATCAGTGCGCGATCAAGGTTAGACAATGACGCAATAGTTGTTCCCAACCAACGAACTTGTCCAGCTGGTTCAAATTCTGCATGGCGCAAACGGTAGTCAATATTGTCACTACCTAAACCACGCATCAAACCAGCCGCCAAGTACAGCTCTTCTAAGGTAGATTGCGGGCTGACCAAAGCGCCTAAACTAGCCGCACCATGATCTGCTTTGATTTGTTTCAAACCATTGGCCACATATTCAAGTGCAGTCTGCCAATCGACTGTTTTCCACTCACCGCCATGTTTGATCATAGGCGTGGTTAATCGCTCTTCAGAGTTCAAAGCCTCATAGGAAAAACGATCACGGTCAGAAATCCAGCACTCGTTGACCTCCTCGTTTTCCAGAGGAACCACGCGCATCACCTTGTTATTTTTAACTTGAATGATGAGGTTTGCACCCGTGGAATCATGCGGACTAATCGATTTACGGCGGCTCAGCTCCCAGGTACGGGCGCTGTATCTGAATGGCTTGCTGGTCAAGGCCCCAACTGGGCAAATATCGATCATATTTCCTGACAGCTCAGAATCAATCGTTTGACCCAAGAAGGTCTCAATCTCAGCATGTTCGCCACGATGTGACATGCCCAATTCCATCACGCCAGCAACTTCTTGGCCGAAACGAACGCAACGTGTGCAATGGATGCAACGGCTCATTTCTTCCATGCTGATCAAAGGACCTACATCTTTGTGAAAGACAACACGTTTCTCTTCTTCATAACGTGAAGTCGAGCCGCCATAGCCGACCGCCAAATCTTGCAATTGACACTCACCACCTTGGTCGCAAATTGGGCAATCAAGCGGATGATTAATCAGCAAAAACTCCATGACTGATTGCTGCGCTTTGATGGCTTTGTCAGACTTGGTGCGAACAATCATGCCCTGCGATACAGGTGTGGCGCAGGCGGGCATAGGTTTTGGCATTTTTTCCACATCAACCAAGCACATGCGACAGTTCGCAGCGATGCTCAATTTTTTGTGATAACAAAAATGTGGGATATACGTGCCAGCTTGCTCAGCGGCGTGCATGATCATGCTGCCTTCCAGAGCTTCTACTTTTTTGCCGTCGAGTTCGATTTCTACCATGGTATTTCTATTCTTTGACTTTATACGTAAGCCGGAACCATGCACGTCTTATGTTCGACGTGATATTCAAATTCATGCCTGAAATGTTTGATCATTGCGCGCACTGGCATCGCTGCAGCGTCGCCCAATGCACAAATGGTGCGACCTTGAATATTATCGGCAACAGAATTCAGCAAATCCATATCTGCCGGACGACCTTGTCCATCCTCAATGCGGTCAACCATGCGTGACAACCACCCAGTACCTTCACGGCACGGTGTGCATTGGCCGCACGATTCATGCATATAAAAATAGCTCAAACGCTTCAAGCTCTTAACCATGCAACGGCTGTCATCCAAAACAATAACGGCACCTGAACCCAACATAGAGCCCGCTTTGGCGATGGAATCGTAATCCATCGTGCATTCCATCATGATCGACGCCGGTAAAACTGGAGAAGATGAACCGCCAGGAATGACAGCTTTGAGCTTGCGACCGCTGCGAACACCACCGGCAAGTTCTAACAAGGTAGAAAATGGTGTGCCCATCGGGATTTCGTAATTGCCTGGTCGTTCAACGTCGCCGCTAACAGAATAAAGCTTGGTGCCGCCATTGTTGGGCTTACCACATGCCAAATAAGCGCTGCCACCGTTGCGAATGATCCACGGCACTGCTGCAAACGTTTCCGTGTTATTGATCGTAGTAGGTTTGCCATACAAGCCAAAACTAGCAGGAAAAGGTGGCTTGAAACGCGGCTGGCCTTTTTTGCCCTCCAAGGACTCAAGCAACGCCGTCTCTTCACCACAAATATAAGCACCAAAACCATGGCTAGCATGCAATTGAAAGTTGAAGTTGCTACCTAAGATTTTGTCACCCAAATAACCAGCTGCACGTGCTTCTTCGAGTGCTACTTCGAAGCGGTCGTAAGTTGCAAAAATTTCACCATGGATGTAGTTATAGCCAACGCTGATGCCCATGGCATAAGCTGCAATGATCATGCCTTCAATCACGATATGTGGATTGAATTGCATGATGTCACGGTCTTTACAAGTGCCCGGCTCGCCTTCGTCAGAATTACAAACGAGGTACTTTTGACCCGGGAATTGACGCGGCATGAAGCTCCATTTCAAACCCGTTGGAAAACCCGCACCGCCACGACCGCGCAAGGCAGACTCTTTAACTGTTGCAATGACTTGGTCTTGCGTGAGGCCCTCGCCTCCATCCAACGCCAAAATCTTGCGCAAAGCTTGATAGCCACCGCGCGCTTCATAATCATTCAAACGCCAATTATTGCCATCTAAGCCAGCCATGATTTGAGGGTCAATGTGGCGTCCATGAAATGATGTTTCCGCGCCGGACGCAGCAAACTGGCTAAGTATTTGATCGGCGCTCATAGCTGCTCCTTGGCGGACTGAGAAGCAGAGCCGCGCAAACTGTCAACCAATTGGTCAAGCTTATCGTTGGTCATAAAACTACACATGGTTCTGTCGTTCACCAACATCACAGGCGAATCAGCGCAAGCACCCAAACACTCGCTTTGTTGCAAGGTAAACAAGCCATCGGCCGTTGTTTCACCCATTTTGATGCCTAGTTTGCCCTCAAGATGCTGCAATGCTTTGCTGCCATCGCGCAACTGGCATGGTAGATTGGTACAAACATTGAGTTTGAATTTGCCGCACGGGTGCTGGTTGTACATGTTGTAAAACGTCGTCACTTCATGTACAGCCATAGGTGCCATGCCCAAATACTCAGCGACGACCTGCTCGCTTTCAACACTCACATAACCTAGTTCTTGCTGGACAATAGCCAAACAAGCCATGACGGCAGATTGCTTTTGGTTAGCCGGAAATTTAGCTACTTCTTTAGCAAAACGTATTTTTGCTTCAGCAGAAATTGGCTTTGATTGAGCTGTAGAGCTCGTTACATGCATAGCAGCCATCACCGGTCAATCTCCCCAAACACAATATCCATGGTGCCAATGATGGCTACCGCGTCGGCAATCATGTGCCCGCGCGCCAATTCGTCCATGGCAGCTAAATGCGCAAAACCTGGCGCACGAATTTTCAAACGATAAGGCTTGTTCGCGCCATCGCTGACCATATAAATACCAAATTCGCCCTTAGGGTGTTCAACAGCAGCATACGCTTCACCTTCTGGCACACAGAAACCTTCGGTAAACAGCTTGAAGTGGTGAATCAGCTCTTCCATGTTTGATTTCATGGATTCGCGGCTTGGCGATGCCACTTTGTGGTTATCCGTTATCACTGGGCCCGGGTTAACACGCAACCAATCAACGCATTGTTTGATGATGCTGTTTGATTGTTTCATCTCTTCCATGCGAACCAAATAACGGTCGTAGCAATCGCCGGTCACACCGACAGGAATATCAAACTCCATGCGGTCATAAACATCGTACGGTTGCGTTTTACGCAAATCCCACGCGACACCTGAGCCACGCAACATGGGGCCTGTGAAACCTAAGTTCATAGCGCGCTCAGGCGCAACAATGCCAACACCCACGGTACGCTGCTTCCAAATACGGTTTTCCGTAAGCAAGGAGTGATACTCCGCTAAATTTCCAGGGAAACGCTGTGTAAAGTCATCAATAAAATCCAACAATGAACCATGTCTATTGTGGTTCATGCGCTCCATTGATTTTGCATTGCGTACTTTGCTAGCCTTGTACTTTGGCATCGTCTCTGGCAAATCACGGTAGACGCCACCCGGACGGAAGTACGCCGCATGCATACGCGCACCGCTGACGGCTTCGTACATGTCGAACAAGTCTTCACGCTCACGGAAGGCATACATGATCATGGTCATAGCACCGCAGTCCAACGCATGCGCACCTATCCACATCAAATGGTTCAATAAACGCGTAATTTCCGAATACATCACGCGTATGTATTGCGCACGTACAGGCACATCAATGCCCATCATCTTCTCGATGGCAAGGCAATACGCATGCTCATTGCACATCATGGAGACGTAATCGAGCCTGTCCATATACGGCAGCGACTGCATGTAGGTTTTACTCTCTGCTAGTTTTTCAGTAGCACGATGTAACAAACCGATGTGCGGATCTGCACGCTGAATGACTTCACCATCAAGCTCCAACACCAAGCGCAGCACACCGTGTGCTGCGGGGTGTTGTGGCCCAAAATTGAGTGTGTAGTTTTTTATTTCTGCCATAATTTTTTGAAATTCACCGATACCAGCCATTTACAACGATCAGTGCTGGCCTCCGTAATTTGCTTCGCGAATGACGCGCGGTGTAATTTCACGCGGCTCAATTGTCACGGGCTGGTAAATCACGCGCTTGAGTTCTGCGTCATAGCGCATTTCCACGTGCCCAGATGTCGGAAAATCTTTACGGAAAGGATGCCCAATAAAACCATAGTCCGTCAAAATTCGGCGCAAATCATTGTGACCATCGAAAACGATGCCGTACAAATCAAAGGCCTCACGCTCAAACCAATTGACCGCGCTCCACACATCGCACAGTGACGCAACAATAGGCATCTCGTCGTCTTTGGCATACACCTTCAACCGAACACGTTGATTCAAAGTGACTGACAGCAAGTGCGAGACCACGCAGTAGCGTGCGCCCTGATATGCACCCTCTTTATAGTCTGAGTAATCAACGCCACACAGATCAATCAACTGCTCAAACTGGCAACCTGTCGCATCACGCAATTGCATCGCCACATCAAAATAATTAGCGGCATCAACCTCAACACAAACCTCACCCAAAGCAACATCAATGCTCTTGGCTTTGTTGCCTAGCACAGCGGCTAGTGTGGCTTTTAGCGCTTCTGGATTTACAGCAAATGCAGTCATCTCTATTCTTATCTTTAAACGCGCGCAATCGTCTGCGTACGACGAATTTTTTGCTGCAATTGAATGATGCCGTAAAGCAAAGCCTCTGCCGTGGGTGGACAGCCAGGCACATAAACATCGACCGGCACGATACGGTCACAGCCACGTACCACCGAATAACTGTAGTGGTAATAGCCACCGCCGTTAGCGCAAGAGCCCATGGAGATCACCCAACGCGGCTCACTCATTTGATCGTAAACTTTGCGCAAGGCAGGCGCCATCTTGTTGCACAGCGTGCCTGCCACAATCATCAAATCTGCCTGGCGCGGGCTGGCACGAAAAACTTCAGCACCAAAGCGGCTGATATCGTAGCGCGCCACTGAAGCGTGCATCATCTCCACCGCACAGCACGCCAAGCCAAACGTCATAGGCCATAACGAGCCTGTTTTTGCCCAGTTGACCACCGAGTCGTAGCTCGTGGTCATAAAGCCTTCTTTAAAAACGCCTTCAATTGCCATGAGTAACCTTAAGTACGTTCAATTTATTCCCAGTCCAAGGCGCCTTTTTTCCACTCGTAGATAAAACCCACGACCAGAATACCCAAGAACACGATAACAGCCCAAAAACCGACAACACCAACCTCTTTCAAAGCCGCAGCCCACGGGAACAGAAAGGCGATTTCAAGATCAAACAAAATAAAGAGAATGGCGACCAAGTAGTAGCGCACGTCAAACTTCATACGCGCATCCTCAAAGGCTTCAAATCCGCACTCGTATGGTGAGTTTTTAGCTTGATTAGGATTGTTGGGGCCTAAGATGTAACCCAGAATCTGCGGCACGATGCCAACAGCAACACCCACCAGAATGAACAATAAAACGGGAAGGTATTGGCTGATATCCATCTTTGGGTACTCTTTATTCTTTGAATTTTTTACTTAAAAAAACTTAAAAAGACTCAATATTTGGTGCCGTCGGCGAGACTCGAACTCGCAAAGCTTTCGCCACTACCACCTCAAGATAGCGTGTCTACCAATTTCACCACGACGGCTGTTTATTTATTCAGAGAACTAGAGGTAACTATGCAGTTATGACACAGTTTATTCGCACTCTAAATTATCTAATATTTTACCCTGAAACCTCACTGTTTTTCAGCGAGAGTTTCGGCTATTTATGCACTATTTTACAAATGCAAAGGTAAATTACTTGGTAGGGATTTGTGTTGCTGGAGGTTTGCCTGCATCGACTGGGGCTGCAGGGGCTGCTGGCGCAACGGCCTTGTTATCTGGAATTTGACCAACTGGGCCCGCCGGTGCAGCCGGAACTGCAGGTGCAGGCACCACAACCGCAGCACCATCTAACACGCTACCAGACGACGTTGGACGCAAATTGCCAAAATATGACAGCGCCATGGTGCAAACAAAAAACACCGCAGCCAAACCAGACGTAGCGCGTGACATGAAGTTGGCACTGCCACTGGCTCCAAACAAGCTGCCTGAGCCGCCGCCACCGAATGCCGCGCCCATGTCCGCGCCTTTGCCGTGCTGAACCAAGATCAAACCAACCATGGCGATGGCGGACAACATTTGCGTGATCAATACTAATTTCAAAACAATACTCATTTACTAACTCCTAATTTAATAGCAACTTATGCCTATTATACGCAGGCTGCAGCGATAATTGATAAAAAATCTACGGCTTTGAGTGACGCTCCGCCAATCAAACCACCGTCAATATCAGGTTGCGCCAACAACGTTGCCGCATTGGCCGCATTCATGCTGCCGCCATACACAATTTGGATACGATCGGCCTGCTTGCTCGCCGCATTCAGCTGCGCGCGCAGCAATGCATGCACGGCTTGCGCTTGCTCGGGCGTGGCGGTTTTACCCGTTCCAATCGCCCAAACCGGCTCATAAGCCAATACGATTTCGCTGATGCAGTGGCCATTGGTATGAATCACCGCCGCCAACTGCCGCTTCACCACTTCTTCGGTTTTACCCGCTTCACGCTCAGCCAAGGTTTCGCCAATGCATACAATCGGTGTGATACCCGCAGCCAAGGAAATTTGCGCTTTTTTAGCGACCAATTCATCGGTTTCGCCATGAAACTGGCGGCGCTCCGAGTGACCAACGATGGCGTAACGCACGCCAAAGTCTTTCAGCATCGTTGCTGAAATTTCACCTGTGAAAGCGCCCGATTCTTGGCTAGACACATCTTGTGAACCCAATTCGATACCGCTTTTGATACACAGCTGCTGCATTTGCGCCAAATAGACAAACGGCACACACAAGGCGACCACACTTTTAGCAGGAATACGAGCGTGCAAGCCAGCATCTAAAGCCGCAACCAAGGCTGAATTGGCAGCCAAACTGCCATTCATCTTCCAATTGCCAGCAATGAGTGTCTTTTTAAGGGTCATGTCATCTCCTGCAGCATCAAGATTGCCAATCCAAAACCAGCTTACCCACGTGCTGATTGGACTCCATCAAGACATGTGCTCGCTCAGCCGCATGGATATGACTTGTTGAAAACACAGTATGAATCACCGGCTTGATCGCACCATTTTCGAGCAACGGCCACACCGTTTTGTGCAAAGCTTGGGCAATAGCTGCTTTGAAAGCAATCGAGCGTGGACGTAGCGTTGAGCCCGTGATGGTCAATCGCTTGCGCAGCACCATACCTGCGTTGAACTCGCTCTTCACTCCGCCCTGCACCGCGATGATGACCAAACGACCATCTTCCGCCATGCACTCCACTTCTTTCGCAATGTAGCTGCCAGCCACCATGTCCAAAAACACGTTTATGCCAGCGCCGTTGGTGATTCTTTTCACTTCAGCAGCAAAGTCATGCGTTTTATAGTTGATGGCGTGGTCTGCACCTAGCTTGAGGCAAGCGGCACATTTTTCGTCGCTGCCAGCGGTTGCTATCACGGTTGCACCCAAAGCTTTCGCCATTTGGATCGCTGTCACGCCGATGCCACTGGTGCCGCCTTGCACCAAAAATGTCTCACCCGCTTGCAAGCGAGCGCGGTCAAACACATTGCTCCAGACGGTAAAAAATGTCTCGGGCAAGGTTGCCGCTTCAATATCTGTCAAGCCTTTAGGCGTTGGCAAACACTGGGCGACAGGCGCGACGCAAAACTGCGCATAGCCGCCACCGGCGACCAAGGCACACACGCGGTCGCCCACTTTTAAGCCACCAATCGCCATCGCGGCCGCATCGCCGCTGACAATAACACCAGCCACTTCCAAGCCCGGAATATCCGATGCTCCTGGTGGCACAGGGTAGTTTCCCGTGCGTTGCAGCACATCTGGCCGGTTGATGCCACTGGCGGAAACATGAATCAGCACCTCGCCCGCGCCGGCGACTGGTATAGCACGCTCAGCGGGACGCAGCACGTCTGGCGCGCCGAAGGAGGTAATTTCAAAGACTTTCATTCGATATTGAATAAAATTGGTTAGACATTGTAAAAGACTTAAATTAAGTGGCTAAATATGATTCTAGCCGCCGTATTTATTACCTAAGGCGCTATTAAAAATATAGTGTAAATTACTTTACAAATAGGATTGATAGCTTAAATCCGCAATAAATATGACCTGCGAACACATCAATTAAATTGCGTCAATTAACGTGATTGATCTTGCTCAGGACGCTCTATCAAAGCCTTCATAGACAACTTCACACGACCTTTTTCGTCAGTTTCCATGACTTTGACTTTGACGATTTGACCTTCTTTAAGGTAATCCGTCACTTTTTCAACGCGCTCGTGGGCGATTTGGCTAATATGCAACAAACCGTCTTTGCCTGGCAACAAATTGATCAAAGCACCAAAATCCAAAATCTTGGTCACAGGGCCTTCGTAGATCTTGCCGATTTCGACTTCAGCGGTGATCTGCTCGATGCGGCGTTTTGCCTCTTCAGCTTTCGCACCGTCGGTCGCCGCGATGGTGATCGTGCCGTCTTCGTTGATGTTGATTTGGCAACCTGTCTCTTCTGTCAAAGCACGAATAACTGCACCGCCCTTGCCGATCACGTCACGGATTTTTTCCGGATTGATCTTCATGGTGTACAACTTAGGTGCAAAGCTGGACACTTCGGTCTTGGCTTCGCCCATGGCTTCTTGCATTTTGCCCAAAATGTGGATGCGCGCCTCTTTGGCTTGTGCCAAAGCAACTTGCATGATTTCTTTGGTGATGCCTTGGATTTTGATGTCCATTTGTAACGCTGTGATACCGTTGGTCGTACCAGCCACCTTGAAATCCATGTCGCCCAAATGGTCTTCGTCACCCAAAATGTCGGTCAACACCGCAAAACGGTTGCCGTCTTTGATCAAACCCATGGCGATACCAGCCACATGCGCTTTCAAAGGCACGCCAGCATCCATCAAAGACAAACAGCCGCCGCAGACGGATGCCATTGATGACGAACCGTTGGATTCAGTGATTTCAGACACCACACGCATGGTGTACGGGAATTCTTCTTTAGATGGCAACACAGCGATCAAAGCGCGTTTGGCCAAACGGCCGTGACCGATTTCGCGGCGTTTTGGCGTACCAACCCGGCCTGTTTCGCCAGTCGCGAACGGAGGCATGTTGTAGTGCAGCATGAAGTTGTCTTCAAAGTCACCAGACAAAGCATCAATACGCTGTGCATCGCGTTCTGTACCGAGCGTTGTCACCACCAAAGCCTGTGTCTCACCACGGGTGAACAAGGCTGAACCGTGGGTGCGTGGCAGAACGCTGTTGCGGATTTCAATCGCGCGAACGGTGCGTGTGTCGCGACCATCAATGCGTGGCTCGCCTGCCAAAATTTGGCTACGAACGATTTTGGCTTCAATTTCGAACAACAAGCCTTCAATAGCGACTTTGTCAAACTCAGCGCCTTCTGCTTTGAGAGCAGCCATGACTTCAGAGTAAGCCGAGCGGCAGGCTTGTGTGCGGGCTTGCTTGTTGCGGATTTGGTAAGCAGCAACGAGTTTGTCTTTCGCCAATACATCGATTTTTGCGATCATTGGCTCGTCTTTAGCCGGTGCTTTCCAGTCCCAAACCGGTTTGCCAGCGTCACGCACCAAGTCGTGAATCGCGTTGATAGCGATATTGCCTTGATCGTGGCCGAAAACGATCGCGCCTAGCATGATTTCTTCGCTGAGCTGTTGCGCTTCTGATTCCACCATCAACACGGCAGATTCAGTACCGGCCACGACCAAGTCCATGATGGAGCCTAATCGTGCCGTTTTGCCTGGATTCAAGACGTATTCACCATTGACGTAGCCCACGCGAGCCGCGCCAATTGGGCCGCTGAATGGGATGCCGCTGACAGACAATGCCGCGCTAACGGCGATCAAAGCTGCAATGTCAGCATCAACTTCAGGATTCAAAGAGACGGTGTGAACGACCACGTGCACTTCGTTGAAGAAGCCTTCCGGGAACAGTGGACGAATAGGGCGGTCGATCAGGCGGCTGGTGAGTGTTTCAAACTCGCTAGGGCGGCCTTCGCGCTTGAAAAAACTGCCCGGAATTTTGCCAGCAGCGTAGGTTTTCTCAAGGTAATCAACAGTTAACGGGAAGAAATCTTGCCCAGCTTTGCCTTCGGTTTTGCCGACGACGGTAGCCAGTACAACGGTGCCGTCCATGTCCAACAGCACAGCGCCGCTAGATTGGCGAGCGATTTCGCCGGTTTCCATGGTGACGGTGTTAGAACCCCACTGGAATGTTTTCGATACTTTTTTGAACATTGTCATTTTTGTAGCTCCTGAAAATGTGACCAACTTTGTCACTAAAAAATGCAACTCTTTTGAGTTGCGGCGGCCAGAGCAGATTTGATGAAAACAATGCCATTCCAGAAAAAATAAATTTTTTAAAATCTTATAAGGCTTTGATAAACCTAATAATTTTTACTTATTTCTTATGGAATGACACAGCTTGCCTTCCTTCGATCTCGCTCTGATAAATCAACAAATTCGAAAGTTAAAACAAAAAACGCCCGAGTAAGCAGAACTAACTCAGGCGCTTGATATGCAATTAACTTGCGATAAACAAATTACTTACGCAGACCCAACTTGGCGATCAACGCAACGTAACGGTCATGGTCTTTACGGTTCAAATAGGACAACAAGCTCTTGCGGCTGTTAACCATGCGCAGCAAGCCGCGACGACCGTGGTGGTCTTTGGCATGCAACTTGAAATGAGGGGTGAGTTCGTTGATACGAGCGGTCAACAAAGCCACTTGGACTTCGGTGCTACCTGTATCGTTAGCGCTACGCGCATTGGCTTTAACGACTTCGGCTTTAATCGATGATGCGATCATTTGAATTTCCTATATTTAAATATGACTTGCGTTAGCCATTGGAAGTGCGGCTAACGTGCGCCTTGCGACATGCAAAGCTATTCGATTATACCTCGAAATAGCTTTGCTGTATGCCTAGATTAACTCGGGCAGCTCAAGATTTACTTGGCTTTAGAAGCCGCGCCAGCTGAACCGCCGCCATTTCCTCCATTACGCATCGTTTTGAAGAATTCTGACGAATTTGGATCTAACACCAAAACATCGCTTTTCTTACTAAAACTGGCCTTGTAAGCGTCCAAACTGCGGTAAAACTGGGCAAATTGCGGGTCGCGACCAAAGGCATCGGCATACAAAGTCGCGGCTTTGGCATCGCCCTCGCCTTTGACTTTTTGCGCATCGCGGTAAGCTTCTGCCACCAACACGTCACGCTGACGGTCAGCATCAGCGCGGATTTTTTCGCCTTCTGCGCCACCTGTAGAACGTAATTCGTTGGCCACTTGCTGGCGCTCAGATTTCATACGCTGAAAAACCGAATCAGCCACCGAAGGCGGAAAGTCCACCCGTTTGATGCGCACATCGACGATTTCGATACCAAAGGTCTTGGCATCATCCACCAGTCGCTGCTGGACGCCCAACATGATTTTGTCGCGGTCTGTTGACAACACGTCTTTCACGGTGCGCTTGGTCACTTCAGAATTCAGTGCGTCTTGCACCACAGAGGTCAAACGCTGCTCAGCGGTAGAAATATTCGCGCCGCCTGAGTTGTTACGAATGAACTGCTTAGGGTCAGCAATACGCCATTTGACCAACCAATCAACCACCAAGTTTTTCTTTTCAGCAGTTTGAATCGAGCCCGTTTCTGGACTGTCCAAGGTCAATACCCTGCGATCCAAGAAGATCACGTTTTGAAATGGTTGCGGCAGCTTGAAACGCAGACCAGGCTCAGTGATGACCTCTTTAATCTGCCCAAACGAGTACAACACGCCAAATTGACGTTGATCGACCACAAACAGGGTCGATGCGAGCACTGCGACACCAATCAGCAGTGATGAAATGATGAGTCCAATTTTGTTCATATTCTTGTATTCCAATCGGTCAAATCAACGGCCATCACGGTCACGCGAGCGGCTGGCGTCGCGAGTGCGGGCATCAACCGTGGCTGTAGGCGCAGGCGCTGTGACTGGCGCGCTGGTGTTAGGT
Organism: Comamonadaceae bacterium; assembly: GCA_947485165.1. Taxonomy (GTDB): domain Bacteria; phylum Pseudomonadota; class Gammaproteobacteria; order Burkholderiales; family Burkholderiaceae_C; genus Aalborgiella. The sequence continues at coordinate 27,243 of CANKRG010000005.1, read as the reverse complement.
AAAACAGTGATGTCTGCGCTCGGGTTATTCGCCATTTGCATGATTTTGTCTAGCGGCAAATACAGCATGTTGTTACCCTGCTTGGAATCAACCACCACTTTGGTCACGCTGCTGTAGATTTGCTGCATCGCGTCTAAATACAGGCGGTCACGTGTGACTTGGGGTGCTTTTTGATACTCGGCTTGAATCGACTTGAAGCGTTCGCCATCGCCCTCGGCACGTGCAATGACGTTGGCTTTGTAGCCATCCGCCTCTTCTTTCAAGCGCGCTGCTGTACCTTTGGCGCGAGGAATCACGTCATTGGCATAAGCTTGACCTTCGTTTTTAAGACGGTCACGGTCTTGGCCGGCTTTAAGGGCGTCGTCAAATGCCGCTTGCACCTGTTCAGGTGGCTGCACGTTTTGAATGTTCACAGTTTGGATTTGAATACCGGTTTTATACCGATCAAGCTGTGACTGAACACTTTTCACCACATCGCGCTGAATCGATTCACGGTCTTTGCTCAACACCGCATCCATGTTACCGCGTCCAACCACTTCGCGAATGGCGGATTCCGCAGCTTTTGAAACTGCATCATCAGGGTTGCGGTTTTGAAAAAGATAGTCTGCGGCGCTTTTCAGACGGTATTGAATGGTGAATTTGATGTCCACAATATTCTCATCTTGCGTCAACATCGATGAGTCTTTCAACCCCGTTGCCTGCCCAGTAGAACCCTTACCAATTTCGATAGAACGCAACTGCGTCAACGCTACAGTTTCATGGCGCTCAATGGGGTAAGGCATGCGCCAGTTAAAACCAGCTTCGCGGGTGCCTTTGAGTTCACCAAAGCGGGTGATCACAGCTTGCTGCCCCTCTTGCACGATAAAGAAACCGGTGCCCAGCCAAATGAGCGCCAACACGCCAACTATCAAACCGACGCCAAGGCCAGCACTTTTCATGTCAGGCAGGAAGCCACCGCCGCCATCGCCATTACCGCCGCTTTGGTTGTTGTTTTGCGGGCGACCTTTGTTGCTTGCGCCACCCAGCCAGCCATTCAACTTTTTGTTGAAATCACGCCACAGCTCGTCCAAATCAGGCGGGCCTGCATTGGGTTTGTTGCCGCCACGCGGCTGTTGCTGACTAGGCTTGTCGTCTTGAGTCTGAGGCAGTGAGCTCGGCGGCACAGGCGGCAAATCTGCGCCATCGCCGGTTGGCTTCTCCCCTTCACGACCCCATTTGGAATCATTTAAGTTAAACATGCCTTGCAGCCCAAATTTGAAACGCTGCAGCAGTCCGCCCCGCTCTGCAGTGTGTAAATTAACCGTTCGTAGATTGGTATTCATATTTTTATATCGTACTTTCTAATTCTCGTACTTTTCAATTCACTGTTCAGCTCTCAACAATCCCAAAGCGAGGATCATAGACTGAATTATCGCCTTGTTCCCAAGCCGCCATAGCCTCTTGCACAGTCTTTGCCAAATGCGCACGCAGCTGCGGCAAACCAGCACCTGTTTGAGCACTGACAAATATCCGCGGCATGTCGACACCTTCAATTTCATACATATCGCTTAGTTGAAGCGGTATATGCGATATTTCAAGAGCATCCAGTTTGTTAAAGACCAAGAGCTGCGGCACAGTATCTGCACCAATGTCTTTCAAGACCCGTTGCACTTCGGCAATCTGCTCAGGGTAGCCTGGATTTGCAGCATCGACCACATGAATCAACAAGTCCGCATCAATCGCCTCTTGCAAAGTTGCGCGAAAAGCATCGACCAAGCCGTGCGGCAAATTTCGGATGAAACCCACCGTATCCGACAGCGAGACCGTACGACCCGCACCGCCGTCTGCCCTATTGCCAGCATTTTCTAAATACAGCTGGCGCGTGGTGGTATCCAGCGTGGCAAACAGCTGGTCTGCCGCATAAGCGCGGGCTTTGACCAAGGCGTTGAACAAGGTAGATTTACCAGCATTGGTATAGCCGACCAGTGAAATGTTGAAGGTTTGGCGCTTATCACGCTGACGGCGTTGCGTGTTTCGCTGTTTTTTGACCTTTTCCAGGCGCTCTTTGGTGCGTTTGATGGAGTCGCTGATAATTCGTTTGTCCAACTCGATTTGCTTTTCGCCTGGGCCACCGCGCATGCCGATACCGCCGCTTTGACGCTCTAAATGCGACCAACGACGCACCAGCCGCGTGCTTAAATACTGCAATTTGGCCAGCTCCACCTGCAATTTACCCTCATGGCTACGGGCACGCTGGGCGAAGATTTGTAGAATCAAAAAAATACGGTCGTTGACGGGCAACTCCAGTGTTTTCTCAAGGTTTCGTTGCTGTGCTGGGCTCAAGGCTTGGTCAAACAACACCTCAGTTGCGCCCATTTGCAAGGCGAGCAGCTTGATTTCGTCAGCTTTGCCTGTTCCTACGAACAAGGCGGCATCGGGTGCTTTACGCTTGCAGGTGATGCGCGCTACCGGCTGCAAACCAGCCGATTCAGCCAACAAGGCCAGCTCTTCAAGCTCAACATCAAAGTTGGCATGGCCAAAATCCACGCCCACCAATATGGTCAGCGCAGCTTTCACGTCAGACACTGCTTGACTTACCTAGCTTAGCTGGCAACGGACGGTGCTGCGGCAGGCGCAGCTTGGCCATCGTCAACAGCGGCTTGGAAATTGACCGCTCTGCCTGGCACGATGGTAGAAATGGCGTGCTTGTAGACCATTTGCGTCACGGTGTTGCGCAACAAAATGACATATTGGTCGAAGGATTCGACTTGGCCTTGGAGCTTGATGCCGTTGACGAGATAAATCGACACTGGCACGTGTTCGCGGCGAAGTTGGTTGAGGAATGGGTCTTGCAAGAGTTGGCCTTTATTGGTCACGATATGCTCCGTGTTCAAACGTAGTTTATAAATTTTTTAGAATACACAAGGGACTTAACATTACCACAGCTTCCAGTCACATTTACCTTGGTATCTGCAATAAGCTGTGAAATTACGGGAAATTCAATTTAATACCCGAATAACCATTTAAGACAATGAGGGCAATTTAAACCATTTCAATAGGCAATATATTTTGCTATGTTTTTAATAGCATTTAGGGCAATAAATACGCTATTTCGAGCCATATTTAACCCTAAAAATGAGGTTATTCCCTGACTCGGTTGCTTTCTTTGCCTGCGTACGGGTTGGTACTGGTTTTCATCTCAATACGCAGCGGCGTACCCACCAGTTTGAATTCTTTACGGAAACGCCCTTCTAAAAAGCGCTTGTACGAGGCAGATACGTGCTCCAGCGAGTTGCCATGAACCACGATAACGGGCGGATTCATACCACCTTGATGCGCATACCGCAACTTGGGACGGAACATGCCAGCGCGCTCTGGGCTTTGGAATTGGGTCGCCTCTAACAGCAAACGCGTCAAAACCGGCGTTGTCATCTTGATGGTGGCAGAGCGGTGCGCTTTGGCAATAGAAGTCCAAACTGGGCCCAAACCTTGGCGTTTTTTAGCGGAAATGAAGTGCAATTCGGCAAATTTCAAGAAAGACAAACGCGTTTCAATCGAGCGTTGTACCAAATCGCGCTGGTAAGCATCTACCGCATCCCACTTGTTGATGGCAATCACCACCGCACGGCCGCTTTCTAAGATGTAACCCGCTATGTGGGCATCTTGATCGGTCACGCCCTGCTCAGCGTCAATCAACAGCAAAACGACGTTGGCTGTGGCAATGGCTTGCAGGGTTTTGACGACGGAAAACTTCTCAATCGCCTCAAAAACCTGACCTTTGCGGCGCAGACCTGCGGTGTCTATCAGCTCAAAAAGCTGGCCATCACGCTCAAAAGGTACAGATATAGCGTCGCGTGTGGTGCCCGGTAAGTCAAAAGCGACCAAGCGCTCTTCGCCTAACCAAGTGTTGATGAGTGTTGATTTCCCCACATTGGGGCGGCCGGCGACTGCCAGTTTGATAGCACCGTTGTCAATCTCTTCTTCGGCTTCAGGCGCACCCACTTGCAGCGTATGGAATGCCAAATCAACCAATTCACGTGTGCCCTGACCATGCGAGGCGGAAATGCCATGCACATCGCCCAAGCCCAGCTCAAAAAACTCACCCAACTGGTGGCTGTTGGTCATGCCTTCGGCTTTATTCGCCACTAAGAGACAGATTTTACCCAGTTTTCGCAGGTATTTGGCTATGTCGTGGTCTTGTGCGCATACGCCAGAGCGGGCATCGAGCATGAAGATAACCACATCCGCTTCAGCCACAGCTTGGCGGGTTTGTTTGGCCATTTCTTTGTAAATGCCGGTCTCAGCGTCGGGCTCGAAACCACCCGTGTCAATGACGATGTATTCGAGTTTGCCTTGTTTGCCGTTGCCATAGTGCCGGTCACGCGTCAAACCCGCAAAATCAGCCACGATGGCATCGCGCGTTTTGGTCAAGCGGTTAAAAAGGGTAGATTTGCCGACGTTTGGACGGCCAACAAGGGCTAATACAGGTTTCATACGGCAGGTTTCATTTTCTTTTTATTATTTTTATGTGCAGAGTGGGCGTCTGCAACAGAGAGGGTGGCAAGCTGCCGAATTTCTAGCACTATTTGCCAGGTTAGCCATTTTACTCTGCCTTACTCGGCCACGAACCCAAAAACACCACCATTGCGTGTAACCACCACCAGCGTATTGCCCACAACCACTGGCGCAGCAGCCATGGCAGAGCCGTCCGTTGTCAAACGATTCAGTGGCGAGCCGTCGATTTTAGAGAAGAAATGCACCAATCCTGCGCTGTCTCCCACGGCAATCGCCTTTTCCAGCACGGCAGGGGCGGACAAATTTCGGTTGAGCAGATGTTCCGTCTGCCACAGGCGTTCACCATTCGCGCGGTTCCAAGCGATGACTTTACCATCCGATTCTGTGCCAAACAGGGTGCGAGCATCGCCCTGAACGCCCTCCAACCCCACGGCTGGCTTGGTCCACACCAAATTACCTCGCAAGGTGTTGACGCAGCCAACGCTGACGCGGTAAGCGCGTGCACACACAACATCGCTGTCATTTGACACGCGGCCGACCAAGTCTACCAAGCGCTCAATATCATTGGTGCCGCGCGCGGTGGCAATGGGTGTGCTCCAGCGGACGTTGCCATCCAGGGGGTTGATGCCCAACAAACGACCAGATGAGCTGGACACCAAGGTATCTGACACTATCAACAAAACGCCAGATTGGCGCAAAGTCAAAGCTTCGGCTGATTTTTTCTGTGACCACAGCTTTTTACCGTCAGCCAATTCAAACGCAGATATCGCGCGATCAGCACCCAAAACAAACACCTTGCCGCCGGAAACCAAAGGCGCGGTGTAGCTTGCATTACTGAGTTTTTGCCGCCATGCTTCACGGCCATTGTTAAAAGTGATCAACTCGTTCGAGGTCGTCACAACTGCTGCAAAACCAGCGTCTGAGCCTACGCCCGCAGCCAAGGTTTTACCAGACTGGGTACGCCACAATTCACGTCCGCTAGCCGCATCTAAACGAACAACAATACCATCGCCACTTGCTACATTAACAATAGCATCTTTAGCGGAATTTACGATGGCTACATCTATATTTAACGGAAAATTTATGGCATTAATATTACTTGACCAAACCAAACGCACAGCCAGCTTTGGTGTATTGACTGCAAGTTCATTTGGTTTGGGTTTTTCACCCGAACCCAACCCTAAAGTGGAACTCACACTTGCACATCCAGCCAGCAAACTTAACGCCGAGGCAAGCCATACGACGCCGCCAATACGACGTAATGCGAGATTAAAAGCTAGCCCCCAAAAATTCATTTTTTCGGCTCCGCAGCGGTGTCTTTAGCTGCTATATCTGTAACAACTGTTGTGACTGGGTCACCACCCAAGGCGTTCAACTTGACTTCCACCAAACGGCGGTAGCCAGACTTCTCGTCAAAACCTTTGTACGCTTTGACGTATTCAGCCTTCGCTTCTGCAGGTTTGTCCTGCAAAGCCAGCACATCACCGCGGCGGTCAGCGGCCATGGGTTGAAACTCTTTGGGGAAAGTACCAGACACTTGTTTCAGAGCATCGTCGTAATTTTTGCTTTCAATCAGCGCGCTTGACAAACGCAACTTAGCGATGGCTTGGTAGCCGACATCAGATGCTTTTTCAGCGACGGTAGCCAAGGCTTTTTTACTGGCATCAAGATTGCCTTTTTCGTAAAACGTTTTAGCAGCCAGCAAACCGGCTTGCTGCGCATACAAGCTGGAACCGAATTTGGCATTCATGTCTGACAAAGCACGCTCAACCTTAGCCACATCGCCTGTGGCAATACTGCGCTCAACCTCATCAAACATAGCGGCAGCCTGCGTGGCTTGGCTGCGTTGCCAGTATTGGTAAGCGTTCCAAGCGGCAAAAGCACCTAAAACCACGATCAACACCCAAGTAATCAGGTTGCCGTATTGCTTCCAAAAATGCTTGAATTGGTCCAGTTGTTCTTGTTCGTCTAGGTCGAGATGGTTTGCCATAAAAATACTTATTTATAAAAAAAGTGAAATACTAAAGATACGTGTTTTGAAAACTTGACTTGAGATTTTAAGATTTTAAATTTTAAAATTTCAAGGTTTTAGCCCATGATTCTACGGATTCTAAGGACTGCAGCGTTTGTGCACCCTGCCCGTCGCGCAAAGATTTCACCGCAACTTGCTGTTTAGCCAGTTCTTCAGCGCCAAATACGAGGGCATAGCGTGCGCCGCTGGCGTCCGCTTTTTTGAATTGGCTTTTCATCGTGCCTGCAGCACCATCAGCCGTTGCATGCATTTGCACGCTGATGCCTAGATCGCGTAATTTTTGCAGGACAGGAGCAACCAACATTGAATCAGCCAAGTCTGGAACAATCGCGTACGTGTCTAAAACGATATTCGACGCTTCAATAGATTGCTCTTTGAGCAGCTCCAGCACGCGCTCAATGCCCATGCCCCAACCAACCGCAGGGGTGGGTTTACCACCCAAAACCTCAAACAAACCGTCGTAGCGCCCACCACCGCAAACCGTACCTTGCGCACCCAGCTCTGTGGTGATGAACTCAAAAACTGTATGGCTGTAATAATCTAGACCACGTACCAGCCTTGGGTTAACGGCCCAAGCCATGCCACAAGCCGTTAAAAGTCGTTGAACGGTATCCAGATGTTTGAGTGATGCTTCACCCAAAAAACTCAGTAGTTGCGGCGCAGCTTGCACCAAAACTTGCATGGCAGGATTTTTAGTATCCAAAATGCGCAGTGGATTGGTAAGCAAGCGCCGTTGGGCATCGGCATCAAGCACATCGGCATGTTGCTGAAAATATGTAATCAAGGCCGCGCGGTGCGCTTGGCGCTCTGAAGGAATGCCAAGACTGTTGATTTCGACGCGAATATTTTTAACCCCCAAGCGTTTAAATATTTGATCAACTAACAACATTAATTCTGCATCAACCTCAGGCCCCGCAAAGCCCAAAGCTTCTGCACCGAGCTGGTAAAACTGGCGGTAACGGCCGCGCTGCGGACGCTCATGCCTGAACATCGGCCCCATGTAATACAGGCGCTTCCCGCCCTCGTAGGTTAGGTTATGCTCAATAGCTGCACGCACCACGCCTGGCGTGTTTTCAGGTCGCAACGTAAGCTGCTCACCGTTCAACCGGTCCTCAAAAGAGTACATCTCTTTTTCAACAATATCCGTCGTTTCACCCGTGCCACGTACAAACAAGGCGGTTGGCTCAACAATCGGCGTACGAATATTGCGGTAAGCACTACCCGCCATCACATCGCGCACATGCGCTTCAAACCACTCCCAGCGTGCTGAGTCTGGTGGCAAAATATCGTTCATGCCTTTAACGGCAACTAATTTCTCACTTTTTGCCATAGCGGTTTTCAATGTATTTTTCCACGATGACTTGAAACTCTTGTGCAATACCTTCGCCACGCAAAGTCACGCTTTTTTCACCGTCGATATAAACTGGGGCAGCCGGCGCTTCGCCCGTACCCGGCAAGCTGATGCCGATATCGGCATGCTTGCTCTCACCCGGGCCGTTAACAATGCAACCCATCACGGCCACTTTCATTTTTTCAACGCCAGGGTATTGGTTTTTCCAAACTGGCATTTGCGCACGCAAAAAATCATCAATCTGTTTGGTCAATTCTTGAAAGGTTGAACTCGTTGTGCGTCCGCAGCCAGGGCAAGCGGTAACGCTGGGTACAAAACTACGCAAACCGATCGATTGTAGTATTTCAGAGGCGATCAAAACCTCTTGCGTACGCGCCTCTCCGGGCTGGGGCGTTAATGACACGCGAATCGTATCGCCAATGCCTTCTTGAAGCAAGATTGACAAAGCGGTAGCGGATGCAACCGTGCCTTTTGTGCCCATGCCTGCTTCTGTCAAGCCTAGGTGCAGTGCATAGTCGCAACGCTTAGATAAGCCACGGTAGACAGAAATCAAATCTTGCACGCCACTGACCTTGCAAGACAAAATGATTTGATTGCCACTCAAACCCATGCTCTCAGCCAGTTTTGCAGAATCAATCGCAGATGTAGCCAAGGCTTCGTACATCACTTGCTTGACATCCCAAGGCTCGGCTCTTTGTCCATTGGCATCCATCAAGTTAGCCAAAAGTTCTTGGTCCAAACTACCCCAATTCACACCAATCCGGACGGCTTTGTTCCAGCGAATGGCCGCCTCTATCATTTGACCGAATTGTTTGTCTTTTTTATCGCCCTTGCCAACATTACCTGGGTTGATTCGATACTTAGACAGCGCCTGTGCGCAATCTGGAAAATCAGTCAACAAACGATGGCCGTTGTAATGAAAGTCGCCTACCAACGGCACATCAATGCCCATGCGGTCAAGTTGTTCACGAATGTAGGGAACTTGTTGCGCCGCCTCTGGCGTGTTGACGGTGATCCGAACCATTTCAGATCCAGCCAGCGCAAGTTCTTTGATTTGAATGGCTGTGGCGATGGCGTCAACCGTATCCGTATTGGTCATGGACTGAATACGAACTGGCGCATTGCCACCAACGGTCACAATGCGCGATCCCCAAACTACGCTGGCTTGTCTAGAATGTCTGGCAGCTGGTGCGGCACTAGGAATAGCGTCAAAATTTGATACGCGAGGATCCATCAATTCACCTCAAACCGCGCGACATTGCTTTTTGCAATCAACGCTAAATCAATAAATTTTCCACGAACTTCAACCTGCGTTACGTCTGCACGCCCAACGATAACTGTCAGTGGCAAGGTACCTGAGGCTCCTACAGTTTCGCCAGCATTGAGTAGTTTTTTAAACATGGTGCTGCCAGCCGCATTTTTGACCTCGACCCAAGTTTCGCCACTTGCCTTAAAAACAACAATACTATCTGCTGGTGGTAACGTTGGGTTAGCTGGCACGTTGGAATTTCGCGCCTCGACAACAGGTGAAACAGCAGCAGAAACAGTAGTATTAGAAACCATTGAGCTGGATGAAGGGACAATGGCATTTGGCAACGCAACCGAGTCAGAAACAGCAAGCGAAGATGTTTTTGGCAACAAATAAATCCCAGCAGCCCCTATGCACAGAAGCAAAACACCCATGAGCCATGGTGAAGTGACTATATTTGATAACAGAGCGCCTTTGCCATCGCCGGTCACACCAATAGGCGTATTGATGGCTGCATCTTCACCATTCAAACGAGGCAATGCAGCCTTTGGCAATTTTTCCAGAATGGGCAAAGCATCAATTTTCAAAGTTTGACAAATACTGGAAGTCAATGCTCGCACAAAAACCAAGTCAGGTAACAAATCAATTTGTCCGTTTTCCAGAGCTTCAATTCGTTTTACCGGTACCCGCAGGGTAACGGCCAATGCCGCGATGTGAAGCCCAGCATCTAGGCGCGCTTGCATTAACATCTGCCCTGCTGAAATAGACCAACTCTCAATAGTATTTTCCTGATTTATTGCTGTATCTTGCATGACTAATTTTCACTCATCAAACGCACCCCGTTCAAACAGTCCGAACTCACGAGAGGTCGGGAATTGTTTCCGCAGACGATCGGTTAACTGAAGCACGCCTTGCGTGTTGCCTAACTTTTTTTCGATTTTAGTTGCAAGCCACAAGGACTCGGCATTGGCGTAATCATTGCTATTGAGGCGACGAATATAAAACTGAGAACGAACTAAATCATTCCGTTTATAGAGCAGATTGGCTAAATTAAAAGCAGCTATCGGGTTACTAGCATCAAGCTCGAAAGCGTGTAAAAAATTATTCTCAGCTTGGCGTGCATCACCGAAACGCAACAAGCAGACGCCTCTCGCCAAAAAGGTTTTTGCCTGCCCTGCGTAGCTGGGACTGGCTAATGCTTTATCAAAATTTAATGCGGCCTCTGCATAACGAGACTCCAGACAAGCCAGCCACCCCAAGTTATGCATAATATTGCCATCCCTAGGATTAAGCGCTATGCCACGGTTAAAGCTGTCACGTGCCAAACCAAAATCATCCAAACGCATGTAAATCAATCCACGCAGGTTGAAGGCATCGGCGGATCTTGGGTCTGCGGCAATAGCTAGCTTCGCTTCATCCAAAGCAATATTTGTTTGGCCTTGGTCCAAATATCCAACAGCGAGTTCGAGTCTAATTTTGGCGCGTTTTTGACCGTCCGTTTCGTCGGAAGCAGTAGTCAGATCAACTCCGGTACTCGCATTGCTGTTTGGATTCGCACATCCCACAGCAACATTCAATATCAATACGCAACTCAATACTCGCAGACAATAGCGGCCTATTTGGCATAAATATTTGGAAAATTTGAGTGAATCCATCGCATTGATCATAGGGCAAACATAGGATAAAAGCCGTCAGTGCTGAATAGACGCCGGAATATCGACCCTGTCCCTGCGAATATCTTGTACAGGGGTGATTTTAATGGTGCGCTGCTTTTCTATTCTTGCGCCAACACGGGTTCTATCCATGACTTCACCGGCCAGTTGCCCACAAGCAGCATCGATATCGTCACCGCGGGTTTTTCGAATGGTTGTGACTAGGCCAGCATTTATCAATATTTTGGCAAACACGGCCACTTGCGCTTTCGATGAGCACAACAAACCAGACTCTGGAAATGGATTAAAGGGTATCAAATTAAATTTACAACTTAAGCCCAAAATTGATTGCTGCTTCATCAATTCGACGAGTTGCTCTGCGTGCTCAACTTGATCGTTGACCCCTTCTAACATGCAATATTCGAAGGTGATGAAATCGCGCGGTGCATACTCCAAGTAGCGACGGCATGCACTCATCAATTCCTCTATGGGGTATTTTTGATTCAACGGCACCAGATTGCTACGCAAAGCATCGTTAGGTGCATGTAGTGATACAGCAAGCGCAACCGGACAATCCGCGCCTAATCGATCGATCATAGGCACCACGCCCGAAGTCGAAACGGTCACTCTTCTTCTTGATAAACCATAACCATGATCGTCCAACATAGTGCGCAATGCAGGCAACAGAGCCGAATAATTTTGCAATGGCTCTCCCATACCCATCATCACAACATTAGAGATGACGCGCTCTTTGGAGGACAAATGCTTACGCAAAAAATGTTCTGCAAACCACAACTGCGCGATGATTTCGCCTGTGGTCAGATTGCGGCTAAAGCCTTGATGGCCCGTAGAGCAAAAACGACAACCTACGGCACACCCCGCTTGCGATGAAATGCACAATGTGCCTCTGTTTTCTTCCGGAATGAAAACCGCCTCAACAGCGTCGCCAGCCCCGACATCAAACAGCCACTTGATTGTGCCATCTGCTGATTCTTGCTGACCGATAATTTTGAGACTTTGTAAATGCGCTGTTAGCGCAAGTTTTGACCGTAATGGCTTTGCCAAATCAGTCATCTGCTCAAAGTCAGTTGCACCTTTTTGATGAATCCATCGAAAAAGTTGCGTTGCGCGAAAGCTTTTTTCGCCCAAATTGGCGCAAAAAACGGTCAATCCTTTCAGATCAAAGTCGAGAAGGTTGACCGTCATAACATCGTCGCAGTCGAGAAATTAACGGCTGTAAACGTTCATGCCAGGGAAAAAGAAACCGATTTCAACAGCCGCAGTTTCTGCAGCGTCGGAACCATGCACAGCGTTGGCATCAATGCTGTCAGCAAAATCAGCACGAATCGTACCTGGAGCCGCTTTCTTAGGGTCTGTAGCGCCCATCAAGTCACGATTCTTCAAAATCGCGCCTTCGCCTTCAAGAGCCTGAATCATCACAGGACCTGAGATCATGAAACCGACCAAATCCTTGAAGAAAGGACGCTCTTTGTGCACTGCGTAAAAAGCTTCCGCTTCGCCACGTGACAGATGCGCCATTCTTGCAGCGACAACTTTGAGACCAGCTGCTTCAAAACGGGCATAGATCTGACCGATGACGTTTTTAGCAACGGCATCAGGTTTGATAATGGAGAGAGTGCGTTCGATAGACATTTCTAATATTTCCTTATTACCTTGGACTTGTGATTTCAACGAATTTTGCCAAGCCCTCTATTTTAGCTTGGTATTGTTCTTTTCTTTTATCTTCCGCGCGATGGACGCCTAGCACCAGAACCACCGGATCCAGAGCCTGAACCACTGCGGCGTTGCTGCCTTTGCTGATTCAAACTGTCAGCGCCTATGTAGCCCAAAGAGGTTTTCAAAGGATCAGGCTGCGCGTTATTGGGTACATTGTTCGACCCAGCTGTACGCTGTGGCCGTTGTTTTTGCCCCAAATCACGCGACTGCCCTGGTGGAAACTTGCTTCCTTGATTTGTTGAATTTCGTCTAGATTGCGGCTGTCCACGGCCACCATTGCCGCGGCTATCCGTCCCACGGCTATCATTGCCACGACTGTTTGAGCGGGGTGGACGGCTACCACTGCTATTATTTACAGTATTCTCATCTGCTTGATCAACGTTCTGCCGTGGCGATGAAGATGCACTTACGGCATTCATCAAAGCGCGAATATCGGTTTCACCCAACTCCATCCAAGCGCCCCGTTTTAACCCGCGAGGCAGCATCATGGCACCGTAGCGGATCCGAATCAGCCGACTAACCGCATGCCCTACGGACTCGAACATGCGTCTAACTTCACGATTACGGCCTTCAGAAATGGTGACACGGTACCAACAATTCGCGCCCTCGCCGCCGCCATCTTCAATGGAGCCAAATTGCGCCAAGCCGTCGTCAAGTTGAACACCATCTAGCAATTTTTGCTTTTCTTCTTTATTCAGTTTACCTAAAACGCGTACCGCATATTCACGCTCCAGTCCAAATCTTGGATGCATCAAGTTATTAGCCAAATCGCCTGAGCTACTGAACAGCAACAAGCCTTCCGTATTCAAATCCAAACGGCCAACTGATTGCCACTTGCCTTGGTATAACTTTGGCAATTTGCGAAATACAGTCGGTCTATTTTGCGGGTCATCGTGGGTAACAACTTCACCGGCTGGCTTGTGGTAGGCAATAACACGTGTAGGCGGTGCTTCTATGCGAAAACGAATGGGTTTGCCATTGACTTTGACATGGTCGCTGTATTGGATACGCTGGCCAATGTGCGCAGGTTCGTTATTGACAGAAATGCGCCCTTCCATGATGAGCTGCTCCATCTCCAAACGCGAGCCCATGCCAGCTTGCGCTAAAACTTTGTGGAGTTTTGGCTGCTCAGGTTGTGGCAGCAGTACCCTGCGTGCAGGCACGATGGATACATCAGCGTCTTCGTCATCGAAACGACCCGAAGTAACATCTTCAAAATCAATCATGTCTGCAGACTTAGTCGCAGCAGCGCTTTTTTCATTCCTCTGTGCAGCGTCGGTAGGCGATGGCTCGACTGCAGCAATTTCACCAATCTCATGAGGCACAATTGGATTGTTAGGTATTTCCGGATTCATATTCAGTTCTCTAAAATTACTTGTATTGTTTGGTTTTCAACGAGATCGTTAATGGGTAACTCGGCTTGCGTTTCATGCGACGGTTTTATGTCGTCAAAGCGCTCGAGCTGCTCTAAAACTTGATCTTGCAACGGCCCTAATTCAGGCAATTGAGCAAGTGACTCAATGCCTAAATCATCTAAAAACTGCTTGGTCGTCGCAAACAGTGCTGGACGCCCCACACTGTCACGATGCCCAATCACCTCAACCCAGCCGCGATCTTCTAATTGCTTCAATATCAGGCTATTGATGGTTACACCACGAATATCTTCCATATCACCACGCGTGGCTGGCTGCCTGTAGGCAATGATGGCCAAAGTCTCCAAGACAGCACGCGTGTATTTAGGCGGCTTCTCAGGCGTGAGCCTATCTAAATATTCGCGCATTTCAGGACGACTTTGAAATCGCCAACCCGTTGCAACACCAACTAATTCCACACCCTTGAAAGACCAATCTTGTTGCAATTCCAGCAATATTGACTTCAAAGTGTCTACCCCAATTTCCTCCTCAAAAAGCACCCTCATATCCCGCACCAACAAGGGTTGCTGTGCGCAAATGAGGGCCGTTTCAAGGATACGCTTCGCTTCCGACGTATTCATAGTAGTTAGATTTCAAGAATAAAGCTGAAAATACAGCGACAGCACAGCATTAATTACCCAAGCTTAATTAAACTTCAGGCGATGGCCAGCATTCATTGATTAAAGCCTATAAAAGACTATCAATTCAACAAAGAAATATTCAATAGTTTCGAATTTAGAATTCAAACGCCACGCATTTGGTGGGTGATACGCTTATTTTGTAGACACCCCATTGTAACTTAGACCCCAGTTCACCAACGCTGCTTTTAAATCATCAGGCAAAGGTGCCACAAAATGCATCAGTTCCCCAGTGACAGGATGTTCAAAAGCCAATTGTTCCGCGTGCAATGCTTGGCGCTGCATCCCCGCAGCCTGCGCACCACCATACACGCTGTCCGCCACCAGGGGATGTCCGATATGCGCCATATGAACTCGAATTTGATGCGTTCTACCCGTGTGTAGCCGGCATAAAACAAGACATCCTTGCTCGCAATTTTGCAGCAATTTTAACGAAGTTTTGGCGGTTTTTCCAGCCATCTTATCCGATGATACAACAGCCATGCGCAAACGATTTCTAGGGTCACGACCAATCGACTCGGTCACATCCCGCTCCTTTGGACCCGTCCAAGCACAGTTGCCCAAAGCCAAGTAGAGACGATTGACCTCTCTCGCAGCAATTTTCTCGACCAAAGCATCCATCACCTGCCGCGTCCGTGCCACAACCATCAAACCACTGGTGTCCTTGTCAAGGCGGTGAACGATACCGGCTCTGGGTAAAAGAACTGCCTTTGGGTCGCGTTCCAACAGGCCGTTCAACAAAGTCCCGCTCCAATTTCCAGGAGCGGGATGCACCACAAGTCCAACAGGCTTGTTGATTACCAGGAGGTGCTCATCTTCAAAAATCACCTCAAAATCAACCTTTTCAGGTTTAAATGCCTGACTTTGTGGGGTTGCCTGCAAATCTATGGCGAGTAAGTCACCAACTTTGACTTTGCTGGCCACCTTGATAACCCGTTGGCCATTGAGCCGTGCGGAACCTTGCTCGATCAACTGTTTTAAGTAGCTTCTTGAAAACTCACTGACCAGTTGGACCAGCGCATTGTCCACCCTGAGCCCGTGTTGTGCTTCATTGCAAACAAACTCACGCGTCTCATTCGTATCCAACTCCAGCGCAAAATCTGTGTCCGCCTCACTTTTCAAATGCTCGGCTGAACTTTCGGTCGATATAATAGATTTGCTAAGTTTCAAGAAGGCTGCCTCAGATGTTTTATGTCAAATTATCAGCTCAATTTTATGAGATCAAAAACACAATGAAAAATCAAACCCTAAGCAAGGCTTTTCTATCCGTGTTCGTTTGCTCGGGTTTGCTTGCCTGCGCTACGGTGACTGAGGATAAGACTGCCAACTGGAGCCCCAATAAAATCTATTCAGAAGCCAAGTCTGAGGCGAATGATGGCGCTTATGACAAAGCAATTCCTTTGTATGAAAAACTTGAAGGTCGCGCAGCGGGAACACCTTTAGCCCAGCAAGCGCAGCTTGATAAAGCTTATGCCCAATTTAAAAATGGTGATCAAGCACAATCGATCGCCACGATTGAACGGTTTTTAAAATTGCACCCGGCAAGTCCAGCACTCGATTACGCCTTGTACCTCAAAGGAACAGTCAATTTCTCTGACAATTTAGGATTTTTTGGCTCCTATACCAAGCAAGATTTGTCTGAACGCGACCAAAAAGCTGCAAAAGAATCTTTTGATGCCTACAAAGAACTGGTTGCCCGATTTCCAGAATCAAAATATTCGTCAGACGCTAAGCAGCGTATGACCTATATTGTGAATTCGTTGGCCTTGTATGAAGTACATGTTGCCAAATACTATTTTTCTCGTGGTGCCTACGTCGCGGCCATCAACCGTGCACAGCTCGCCATCACAGATTACCGAGATGTTCCAGCACTCGAGGAAGCCATGTACATCATCTACAAATCGTACGAAGCTTTAGATATTGTGCAGTTTCGTGATGATGCCAAGCGAATCTTGGAAACTTCATTCCCAAAAAGTGAATTTCTATTGTCAGGGAACAAGTCTGTTGCACGCAGCTGGTGGAAAATTTGGTAGCAATCTGCAGCTTAACTTTAGTTTTTAACTAGAGTTGACAGTGCTTCGACGAAATCGTCATGATTTTGAATTTGGCGCATGGGCGGCAACGCTGAAAGTATTTTTCGACCATATCCCATTTTCGTGAGCCTGGTATCGCAAACCACCAGCATCCCCATATCTGTTTCTCTGCGAATCAACCTGCCAGCCCCTTGCTTTAAGGAGACTGTGGCTTCTGGCACAAAGTAGTCGATAAACGAATTTTTACCGTTCTGATCTAGTCGTTTTGAGCGTGCCTCAATCAAGGGATCGTCTGGCGGTGGAAATGGCAATTTATCAATCACGACCAACGCCAACTCCTCGCCAGGAATATCAATACCTTCCCAAAAAGACGCCGAAGCCACCAACACACATGCGCTTCGTCCTTGGGATGCACCCTCTCTAAAACGCGAAAGCAACTCACGTTTTGGTAAATTGCCCTGGATCAATATCTCGATATCTAATCGGTCTTTAAATTGTCCCTCTAAAGCCGCACCTATCGCCCGCAAAGCACGCAGTGTTGTCGTCAAAACCAATGTGCGACCACCGAGGACATCAGCGGCCTGGCCGACTAAACTTGCCACTTCTGCACTGTGCATGGGATCACTTGGCTTCGGCAGGTATTGCGGCACATAGATAGAGGCTTGGCTCGCATAATCAAAAGGGCTCGCTACCCGCAGCACTTGCGCTTGCTCAAGTCCGCATGGTACTGTAAACCATTTCAATTGCGCCTCGTGCCCCAAAGTTGCAGACGTAAATATCCAAGATTTATGTGCTTGCGGTGCATCTTCAGAACCGTTTTTAAGCATCTTCTTTTTTACGGATTCTGCAATATCTAACGGAGATTCAACCAAGCGCAGCTGCTGCCCGACCTCAGCCCATCTAACAGCATCTGGCGGGCATGCCTGCAAGAATTTTTCAGCGCGTTGCATGAGTTCTTGCGTACGTGTGCACAAACGTTCAAAATCTGGCGCAAGTTCTGAAACCATTAACAAAGCAAGTCGTAAGTGCTCACAGGCTTCGCAAACTAGGTTGATAGCGGACAGCCACGCATCTTGATCAATGCCTTCCGGTTCCAGCGCTGTCCAACGCAACTTGATTCCTTGCGATTGCTTACCGGCAGCCAATCTGATCTCACGTGCGGCCCGCTCTAAGCCTGAAGCCAAACCACTCCAATCCTGCAAACCACGCGCCAGTTGCAAGCCAGCAGCCAAAGTATCACGCGCCAAGTCAAGCAGTTGCCCCGTCGAAAGCTGAGCACCCAAAAACTGCACGCCTGTTTCGTTGAGTTGATGCGCTTCGTCAAAAATAACAACGCTTGCGTTGGGCAAAAGCTCAGCCATGCCAGAGTCTTTAACTGCCAAATCAGCGAAAAACAAATGATGATTAATCACCACGACGTCCGCTGCCATCGCTTCTTTGCGGGCTAAATTGACGTGACAGGGTTTAAACTTAGGGCACTGTGCACCGATGCAGTTGTCCCTGGTAGATGTAATCAGTGGAATAACCGTCGACTTTTCGTCCAAGCCAGCCAGCTCTGCCAAATCACCATTGCGTGTCACTTGCGACCACTTTTCAACCTTTGCCAAGGTTGCATGCGCACCTCGATCCGACAGCGGGGTGTCACTGCGCGCTAATTCCATCCGGTACAAACATAAATAACTTGACCGCCCCTTCAACAAGGCCATGCGTACCGGTAAGTTCAAGATTTTTGCTATATTCGGCAAGTCTCTGCCGAAGAGTTGATCTTGCAATGCTTTCGTAGCAGTCGACAACACCACGCGCTCTCCACTGAGCAACGCAGGCACCAAATAGGCATAGGTTTTACCAACGCCCGTGCCGGCTTCAACCACTAAAACATCGCCTTGTTCAATGGCTTGAGCAACCGCTATTGCCATCTGCGTTTGACCAGCTCTAGGTTTGAAATACGGATCACTTTGAGCAATCAAACCCTGTGTGGAAAACACTTCTTCAACGCGCGACTCAAAGTTCATCTGTAAAAAATCTTCTAAATGCTGTATCAATTTGTAGTCAAAAATAGTGTCAGGCAGTTATTCGCCAAACACAAACCGGGTAATGGTTCATATTCCATCTGTCACACTTCACTCCAACATTTGCTGTTTTGCCGCTGCCAGTATATGACCAAAACTATCTCATTCAGTGCGTCATCTGGCACACATCAGGGTGACAGGGAGAGCCAGCAAGACCGGGTTTGTTTATTCTGCAATATGCGTGAACCAATTGCCCTAGAAGCACACCTTGTTATTGGTCTAACGGCGATCGCTTCTACAGACCAACCGCACACCATTTATGCATCATTTTTAATAACGTCGGAAGGCGCATGCCACTGGGCACACGTAGGCGACCATTTATCAATTGCCATCGTTAAATACAACTGATTTAGGGTTTCAGTTGCTCGGCTGAGGGTATTGGAAGCGGTGCGGACTTTGGTTTTGTTTTTTCAGCCTTGGCTTTCTCAACAGCATTTTTGTGCGCTTCTGCTTCAAGTATTTTTTTATTGAATTTTGCAGTTTGCTCTTGCGCTTCAGTTAGCTTCTTAGCCCGCAACTTCGCTTTTTCTTGCGATGCAGCTTGTTTTTTGTTTGATTCTAAAACGCGCTGCTGTGCCGCTAATGCGCGTTGTTCACTTAGCCTGCTTTGATCTTTTGGAACTGGTTCTGCACGTTTATTGTCAGTACGACTTGGCTTTTCAGATTTTTCAGCATCAGAAACTGAGGCTGGCACATCCACTTTTTCAACCAATTTCTTTGATTTTTTGTTAATTTCATCAGCTTTGAGCTGCCGTTTTCCATCATTGATCGCAAGCTCGCGGCGTTTTATGTCACCCAAAGCACGCAGTTTTTCAGTTTTAACATCTTGCAGACAATTGCTGACTGCAAATTTTTTGTAACAAGCCGCTTCTAGCGTCTTGAATTTGGACTCTATGGATAATTTTTCCTGCTTCAGCTCAGCCAGTTCTGAGGTCAATCTGGAATCAGCATTTGAAGCGTCATTTTGAGCCATAGCCGGCGTATTTATTGCCTGAAGTGCTGCAAAAATAATAGCGAAATAAATACGCCTCATATTAAATCAGTATCTACCGTCCGTCGTTCTAAATTCAAATACGCAACTGATTGCATTTCGTTGATACGCGACACCGTGCGTGGAAACTCATGCGCCAGCGGCCCCTCCGTATACAACGCTTCAGGTGCTACCTCAGCCGACAGGATCAGTTTAACGCGTCTGTCATACAACACATCTACCAACCAGGTAAAACGCCTTGCTTCGCTGGACAATCGCGGTGGCATAGCAGGCACATTGCTTAGCAAAACTGTATGAAATTGGGTTGCAATTTCAAGGTAATCATTCTGCGACCTTGGCCCACCGCACAGCGTTTTGAAGTCAAACCACACCACGCCCCCAGCCTTGCGTTTGGCATGTATCTCTCTGGCTTCAATGTGCAGAACAGCGTCTTCATCTACTGATTCCGCCAATTTGGCGAATGCTTCGCTCATCTCTGCGTCAGCGACAGTCCCCCAAGGATGGTGGTACATCTTGATTTGCTCAAGCGTGCGACTACGGTAATCGGTGCCGTTGTCAACATTGATAACTTCTAAATTCGCATTCAGCAAGGCAATCGCCGGCAAAATTCGATCTCTATGCATACCGCTTGGGTACAAATCATCAGGTTTGAAATTGGAAGTTGTCATGAAACCAACGCCTTGCTCGAACAATGCAGCCAAAAGGCGGTGCAAAATCAAAGCATCCGTGATTTCAGAAACGTGAAATTCATCAAAACAAATTAATTTAAACCGCTTGGCCATGCGTCTCGCCAGCTCGTCCAACGGGTTAACGATGCCTTGTAAATCACGCAGCTCACGATGCACTTCACGCATGAACTCATGAAAATGCAAACGCGTTTTACGCTTCAAGGGGACGGCATTGTAAAAACAATCCATCAAGAAACTCTTGCCGCGACCTACGCCACCGTAAAGATACACACCTCGTGGGATTGGCGGATGGCTTAGCAACTTTTTTATCGCATTCGAACGTTTTTGCTTGTATTCGCTCCATTCAAGCGCGCAACGTTCAAGCGCAGCCACAGCGCGAAGCTGCGCAGGGTCGCTTTTATACCCCCGCGTTGCTAATTCAGCTTCGTATGCCGCTAGTACTGACATAGCCTTGGCGACTGTGTTATGTTGGCTTTAGAAATTCAGCGTACGCTTGTCTACAGCCAAAGCAGCTTCTTTTGTTGCCTCAGACAATGACGGATGCGCATGACAAATACGGGCAATGTCTTCCGCGCTCGCTCTGAACTCCATTGCAACGACGCATTCAGCAATCAACTCGCTGGCCATGGGGCCAACAATATGCACGCCCAAAATTTCGTCAGTCGTTGCATCAGCCAGCATTTTCACCATGCCGGTGGTATCACCCAATGCTCGCGCACGGCCATTGGCCATGAACGGAAATGTGCCCGCCTTGTACGCACGACCAACCGCTTTGAGCTGCTGTTCAGTTTGGCCAACCCATGCGATTTCAGGATTTGTGTAAATGACCCACGGAATGGTGTTGAAGTTAACGTGCCCATGCTGACCAGCAATGCGCTCAGCCACGGCCACGCCTTCTTCTTCGGCTTTGTGAGCCAGCATAGGGCCACGCACCACGTCACCCACCGCCCAAACATTAGGCAAGTTGGTTTTGCAATCACCATCGACCACAATCGCATCACGCTCGTCCAGCGCTAAACCAACGGTTTCAGCACCTAAACCAATCGTATTGGCGACGCGGCCAATAGATATGATCAGCTTGTCAACATCTAGCGTTTGCGCTTCGCCTTTGGCATTGGTATAGGCAATAGAAACGGACTTTTTGCCGTTTTTAATCTCGCCGACTTTAACGCCTAGCTCAATCTTCAAACCTTGCTTCACAAACGCTTTGTGCGCTTCTTTGGCGATTTGCTCATCCACTGCTCCGAGGAAAGTCGGCAGACCTTCCAAAATCGTCACCTCAGCGCCCAAACGACGCCACACCGAGCCCATTTCTAAGCCAATGACGCCAGAGCCAATCAAGCCCAACTTCTTAGGCACGGCCCCCATGCGCAAAGCACCATCGTTAGACAAGATGTTATCTTCGTCAAACGGTGTGCCAGGCAAAGCACGCGCGTTTGAGCCAGTAGCCACGATGATGTGCTTGCCTTGAATCAGCTCTTCGCCAGCTTTGATCTCATAACCACCATCTTTAGCGGCCACAAATGAACCACGGCCATGGAAAAAGGTGACCTTGTTCTTTTTGAGCAAATACACAATGCCATCGTTGTTTTGCTTCACCACGGTGTCTTTGCGTGCCACCATTTTGGCAAGATCAAGGCTCAGGCCATTGACTTCAATCCCATGCTCGGCGAAGTGGTGGCTGGCATGGTCGAAATGCTCGGACGATTGCAGCAAAGCCTTGGAAGGAATACAGCCCACATTGGTGCAAGTGCCACCCAAAGCAGGACCCCCTTTGGCGTTTTTCCACTCATCGATACATGCCACGTTAAAACCCAATTGCGCCGCCCGAATAGCCGCAATATAGCCACCAGGGCCGCCGCCGATAACGACGACATCAAATTGTTTAGACATTATTAATTCCTTAAAATTTAGATGTCAAACAACAAACGCGCTGGGTCTTCCATCGCATCTTTAATGGCAACCAAGCCAAGCACGGCTTCGCGGCCGTCGATGATGCGGTGGTCGTAGCTCATGGCGAAATAGTTCATGGGGCGAACGACAACCTGGCCGTTTTCAACCACGGCGCGGTCCTTGGTGGCATGGATGCCCAAGATGGCGCTTTGTGGCGGGTTGATGATCGGTGTTGACAACATCGAGCCGAAGGTGCCGCCATTGCTGATGGAGAAAGTGCCGCCAGTCATGTCGTCCATGCCCAGCTTGCCATCACGTGCTTTGACGCCGAATTCCGCGATTTTCTTCTCGATATCGGCAAAGCTCATTTGGTCTGCATTGCGCAAAATGGGTACGACCAAACCGCGTGGTGAACCCACGGCGATACCAATGTCAAAGTAACCGTGGTAAACAATGTCAGTACCATCAACGCTGGCGTTCAACACTGGGAATTTCTTCAACGCGTGAACAGCGGCTTTGACGAAGAAACTCATAAAGCCGAGCTTGACGCCGTGCTCTTTCTCAAACTTCTCTTGCATGCGCTTACGCATGTCCAACACGGGCGCCATGTTGATCTCGTTAAACGTGGTCAAAATGGCGTTGGTAGATTGCGATTGCAACAAACGCTCAGCCACACGAGCACGCAAACGGCTCATGGGGACGCGTTGTTCTGGGCGATCACCCAAACTTACCGCTGCAACTGCCACCTGAGGCAATAATTTGACTGTAGCCGGCGTATTTATTGCCTTAGCCGCTATACTATTAATAGCGTTTTCAGCAGCAGAACCAGAGGCTACAGCACTCAACACATCACCCTTGGTGACGCGGCCATCTTTACCAGAGCCGGCAACTGAACCGCTGGCCAACTGGTTGTCAGCCATCAACTTAGCCGCAGCTGGCATGGCAACGCCAGCCATTGAGCCGCCGGTGGCGGCAGCAGGTGCGGATACAGCAACTGATGCAGCTGCGGCCGCTGCTGGTGCAGCACTAGCGGTGGCGCCTGCTTTGCCTTCGGTGTCGATGCGCGCAATCAATTGCTCTGCGGCAACGGTTGCTCCGTCACCCACAACGATTTCTGACAACACACCAGCGCTGGGTGCAGGTACTTCCAAAACGACTTTATCCGTCTCGATTTCAATCAAAATTTCGTCAACTGCGACGTATTCACCCGCTTTTTTCTTCCAAGTCAACATGGTGGCTTCCGCCACGGATTCTGATAACTGAGGGACTTTTACTTCAATGATAGCCATGATATTCTTTCAATATGTCTTTGATTTATAAGTATTTATTTTGTAAGGACAAAGCCTTTTAGCTTGCCAAACGCTGCATCTAAGAGCGCTTTTAGCTGCTCTTGGTGCAGGTGTGAATAGCCCACTGCAGGTGAAGCAGATGCGGCACGGCCTGCATACCCCAGCTTTTGCCCATCCGTCATGTTTTCATGGATGTAGTGCTGCACGAAGAACCAAGCGCCTTGGTTTTGTGGCTCATCTTGACACCACACCACTTCCGTTGCATTGCTGTATTTTTTCAGCTCAGTTGCAAAAGCTTTGTGAGGGAACGGGTACAGCTGCTCAACACGGATGATGGCAGTGTCGTCATGACCGCTTTCTTCACGGCGCTTGACCAAGTCGTAATAAATCTTGCCTGAACAAGCAATAACGCGCTTAACCTTGTCTGCCTTGATCTCTTTGTTCTCAGGAATGACCGTTTGGAATATGCCTTTGGTGAACTCAGACAGCGGCGAAGCCGCATCCTTAGCACGCAAGAGCGACTTAGGCGTCATGATAATCAACGGCTTGCGTAAATTACGCACCATCTGGCGACGTAAGATGTGGAAAATCTGGCTTGCCGTTGTAGGCTGCACCACTTGCATGTTTGTGTCAGCACTCAACTGCATGAAGCGCTCTAAACGTGCTGAGCTGTGCTCTGGGCCTTGACCTTCATAACCATGCGGCAGCATCAAAGTGATGCCGTTGACACGGCCCCACTTCACTTCACCACTGGCGATAAACTGGTCAATCACAACCTGTGCGCCATTGGCAAAATCGCCAAACTGTGCTTCCCAAATCACGAATGTATTTGGATCGTTGGAAGCATAGCCGTATTCAAAAGCCAGCACGGCTTCTTCAGACAAAATCGAATCAATCACGACAAACGGTGCCTGTGTGGGAGACACGTTTTGCAATGGTGTATAGGTGCCTTCGTCAAACTTTTCACGGTTTTGGTCGTGAATAACAGCGTGACGGTGGGTGAATGTGCCACGGCCGCAGTCTTCGCCTGACAAACGTACAGGGTAGCCACTAGCCACCAACGAGGCAAATGCCATGTGCTCGCCCATGCCCCAATCCACTGGAATATCACCACGCCCCATAGCGGCACGGTCTGCATAGACTTTTTTCACCAACTGGTGAGGTGCAACACTGTCGGGAATTGTCGTTATTTTCTCAGCCAAGCGTTTCCACTCAGCCATAGGGATAGATGTGTCTCCAGCATCTGTCCACTTTTTGCTCAAATACGGCAACCAATCAACAGCAAACTTGTTTTTAAAGTTGGTAATAACAGGGTTGAACGTGTTTTTACCTGCATCCAAAGCGGCGCGCATGGATTTCACCATGTCGTCACCCAAAGTTGCGCCCATACCTTGGGTGGTCAACTTGTCGGCATACAGTTTGCGCGTGCCTGGATGTGCAACAATTTTCTTGTACATCAGTGGCTGGGTCAGCGCAGGCGTATCTTGCTCGTTATGACCAAGTTTGCGGAAGCAAATAATGTCAACCACCACATCTTTTTGGAATTCCATGCGGTATTCCAAGGCCCATTGCGTTGCCAACACCACGGCTTCTGGGTCGTCACCATTGACGTGCAACACTGGCGCTTCAATCATTTTCACGACGTCTGAGCAGTACAGCGTTGAGCGGCTGTCGCGCGGGTCGCTGGTGGTGAAACCAATTTGGTTGTTGATGACAATATGCACCGTACCACCTGTGAAGTAACCACGGGTTTCAGCCAATGCCAAGGTTTCCATCACCACGCCTTGGCCTGCAAAAGCAGCATCACCATGCACCAACACAGGCAATACTTGTTTGCCTTGTGGGTCAGCACGTCTGTCCATGCGCGCGCGAACTGAGCCTTCAACCACTGGGTTAACGATCTCCAAGTGCGATGGATTGAAAGCCAAGGTCAAATGCACTGGGCCACCAGGCGTGGTGACATCCGAGCTAAAACCTTGGTGGTATTTCACGTCACCACTTGGCAAATCTTCGGGTGCAGTGTGGTCGAACTCAGCAAACAAGTCTGCCGGCACTTTACCCAAGGAGTTAACCAACACATTTAAACGGCCGCGATGCGCCATACCGATCACAATTTCTTGCAACCCCATGCTGCCGCCACGCTGAATCAGCTCGTCCATACAGACGATGAAACTCTCACCGCCTTCTAATGAGAAGCGTTTTTGACCAACGTATTTGGTGTGCAAAAAGCGCTCTAAGCCCTCAGCCGCTGTCAATCTGTCCAAAATGTGCAGTTTTTTGTCAGCCGCCAAACTTGGCTTGCTGCGTACACTTTCCAGCTTCTGCTGCCACCAGCGTTTTTTAGCTTGATCGGTGATGTACATGTACTCTGCACCGATGCTGCTGCAATACGTCTCGCGCAAAGCATTCATCAGCTCACGCAAGCTCATGCTGTTTTTACCGAAGAAGGTGTTGCTGGTGTCAAACACCGTTTCTTGGTCAGCATCGCTAAAACCATAAAAAGCTGGTTCTAACTCTGGAATCTTGTCACGCTCCGTGCGTTTTAAGGGATCCAAATCAGCCCAGCGCGCGCCCACATTGCGATATGCAGCGATCAACTGCTGTACCGAGGTGCGTTTTCGCCCCATTTCGGCATCTGCACTACCCATGACAACTTTGGTGCCACCTTGCTTGGCGCGATCAGCAAATGCATTGATAACAGGTAAGTGCGGCACGTCTTTGGTATTGCTGCCGTCTACGGCGGGTACATACTGCAAAGCGTCGAAATAATCACGCCAGCTGTCCGGCACACTGCCAGGATTTGCTAAGTAATTCTCATACATCTCTTCGACATAGGGCGCATTGCCGCCGAACAGGAAGGTGTTGCCCGCATAGGCTTGATAGACGGAGCCGTTTGACTGCGCCGTAGGTGATTGACTCATTTTTTCGCTGACCTCCGTTTCCCTTTAGGAAACTTAGTTTAGTTTTGATAACCTTCCGCGACACGGCTTAACCGGTTAGCGGATGCGACGGTGGCAGGAAGGGCCTTGGTAACAACGCGTATTGTGCCATTAATTGCACCAGATGCCAAATTTATGTTCTTACACCGAGCTTGCAGTTATATTTTTTTGGATCGCACCCTGTAATCAGGCAATGTGAATCCAAATGTTGAGCCTTTACCAAGCGTACTTGAGATTTTCAGCTCTCCGCCGTGGCGTTGAACAACGTGTTTAACAATAGCAAGACCCAACCCCGTTCCACCAGATTCGCGCGAGCGACTTGTATCAACGCGGTAAAAACGCTCAGTCAAACGTGGTAAATGCTCAGGCGATATACCCAAACCAGTATCAACTACTGCAAACACAGCGCCACCTTTATCAAGCGCTTTCAAGCTAACACTGATTCGACCTGCAGATGGTGTGTAACGCACTGCGTTGTTCACCAAATTACACATGGCGCTCAGCAATTCATTTTGGGAACCTGCTAACTCTAGATTTGGTTCTATGTCGAAGGCCAAATTTTCAGCATCAGTAGTCTTTAAATTTTTATTCGCTAATTCAGTATTCAATGAGTTCGCTTCTAGCTCACAAATATTAACTAGTACATCAGCACTTATCCAAGTGTCAGAAAGTGGCGCGGGGCTACCCTCAAGTCTGGAGAGCATCAACAAGTCATTCACAAGTGATTGCATTCTTTGCGTTTGCTGCTCCATCAATGTTAAATACTTTATTCGTT
>CANKRG010000004.1 GCA_947485165.1 Comamonadaceae bacterium | reverse complement strand
TCCGCCACGCCGCCCAAGGTACCGCTGCTCGGGCTGGGGCGAATGTATGCTCGCTCGTCAACGGAGAGTTTCTCCATACGCGTTTTGTCACCCAAAATCGAGCCGCCTGAGACCGTGGAAGATGGATCAATCGTCAACACAGCGACGCGGTGACCGAGTTCAATCAAATACAACCCCAGCGCTTCAATAAAGGTCGATTTGCCCACACCCGGCACACCGCTGATGCCCAGCCGCAATGATTTGCCCGTGTGTGGCAGAAGCGCCGTCAACAACTCGTCCGCCTGTGCACGGTGGTCGGCGCGGGTCGATTCCAGCAAGGTGATGGCTTTGGCGATGGCGCGGCGTTGCGCGGCTGAAGCAGCCGGCTGCAACACGCCGTCGATCAAGCCAGCAGATACCACCGTATTACCCTATGGCTTTCTCAATCTGCAACAACACATCCCGCGCGCTAACCGGAATCGGCGTACCTGGTCCATAAATGCCTTTGACACCCGCAGCGTACAACATGTCGTAATCTTGCCGTGGAATCACGCCACCGACAAACACGATGATGTCGTCTGCGCCCTGCTTGCGCAGCTCGGCGATGATGGCGGGGACCAGGGTTTTGTGGCCTGCGGCTAGGGTGGAGACGCCTACCGCGTGCACGTCGTTCTCAATCGCCTGGCGGGCGCATTCTTCTGGGGTTTGGAACAGGGGACCCATATCGACGTCAAAACCGAGGTCGGCGAAGGCGGTGGCCACGACTTTGGCGCCGCGGTCATGGCCGTCTTGACCTAGTTTGGAGATCATCACGCGCGGTCGGCGGCCTTGTTTGACGCCGAACTCGGCGATGTCGGCTTTGAGTTGGTTCCAGTAGTCCATGGTGTCGCCCTCGTTGGATGCCGTGCCGTCGGCATTTTGACCATAAGCTGCCGCATACACGCCCTGCACCTTTTGCGGATCAGCGCGGTGGCGGCCGTAGACTTGCTCCAAAGCGTCGCTCACCTCGCCAACGGTAGCGCGTAAGCGCATGGCTTTGATGGTTAAATCTAGTAAGTTGCCAGAGCTGTCTTTTGCTGCATTTGTGATAGCTGCTAAGGCAGCAGATACGGCGACTGCATCGCGTTTTGACTTGATTTCATTGAGGCGTGAAATCTGCCCATCACGCACCGCCACGTTGTCGATGTCGCGTGTTTCAATCGCGTCTTCTTCTTTGAGCTTGTATTTGTTGATGCCAACAATCACATCCTTGCCGCTGTCGATGCGGGCCTGCTTTTCAGCAGCGGCCGCTTCGATTTTCAGCTTGGCCCAGCCGCTGTCCACGGCTTTGACCATGCCGCCCATGGCTTCAACTTCTTCGATGATGGCCCAGGCTTTTTCGGCCATCTCGTTGGTCAACGACTCCATCATGTAGCTGCCGGCCCACGGGTCGATCACGCTGGTGATGTGCGTTTCTTCCTGGATGATGAGCTGGGTGTTTCTAGCAATACGCGACGAAAACTCGGTCGGCAGGGCAATCGCCTCGTCAAAACTGTTGGTGTGCAAACTTTGCGTGCCGCCAAATACCGCCGCCATGGCCTCGACCGTGGTGCGGACAACGTTGTTGTACGGGTCTTGCTCGGTCAAACTCCAGCCACTGGTCTGGCAATGCGTGCGCAGCATCAATGATTTTGGCGATTTGGCATCGAATCCTTTCATGATGCGGCACCACAGCAAACGAGCGGCGCGCATTTTGGCGACTTCTAGGTAGAAGTTCATGCCAATCGCCCAGAAAAAGCTCAGACGACCCGCAAAGTCGTCCACATCCATGCCTTTATTGATAGCCGTCTTGACATATTCTTTGCCATCTGCCAAGGTAAAAGCCAATTCAAGCGCCTGATTCGCACCGGCTTCTTGCATGTGGTAGCCGCTGATGGAAATGGAATTGAACTTCGGCATGTTTTTAGCCGTGTACTCGATGATGTCGCCAATGATGCGCATAGACGGCGCGGGGCCGTAGATGTAGGTGTTGCGCACCATGAACTCTTTCAGAATGTCGTTCTGAATCGTGCCGCTCAGTTTGTCCTGACTCACGCCCTGCTCCTCGGCAGCCACCACGTAACCCGCCAGCACTGGTAGCACCGCGCCGTTCATGGTCATGGACACGCTGACTTTATCCAGCGGAATCTGGTCGAACAGGATTTTCATATCCTCGACCGAGTCAATCGCCACGCCAGCTTTGCCGACGTCGCCGGTCACACGCGGGTGGTCGGAGTCATAGCCGCGATGCGTCGCCAGATCAAACGCCACCGAGACGCCCTGCCCACCCGCAGCCAGTGCTTTGCGGTAAAAGGCGTTGGACTCTTCAGCGGTGGAGAAACCCGCATATTGTCGAATCGTCCACGGTCGCACCGCGTACATGGTCGCTTGCGGGCCGCGCACGTAGGGCTCAAAACCGGGCAAGGTGTTGGTGTACGGCAAGTCTTTGGTGTCTTCCGCCGTGTAGAGAGGTTTAACGGCGATGCCATCGGGGGTGTGCCAGTTCAGCGCTGCGACGTCGCCATTGGGTGCAGATTTGACTGCTGCTTTGTGCCAATCGGCAAGGCTGGCGGGTTTGAATTCTGATGTCATGGTGTGCTGTACTCGCTGCAATCGTGTGTAATTTACTGCTGTTGGTTTTATTCTACGTTATTTATAATTATTAATGCAAAAAATTATTCTGAGCTTACAATTCACACCATGCCCGCAGTCATTCAGCTAAAACAACCCCAATCTGTGCCTAAAGAGCCCACATTAGCCACAGATGCGTCGAATACGGATGAAAAAGAACCCCCCGTGCGCTCGCTGTCGCCCAAAGCCCTCTATATAGAAGTGGCCGAATTGCTGCGCCAGCGCATTTTTAAATGCACTGCTGGTGATTTAGAGCCTGGCAGTTGGATTGACGAACTGAAACTGGCCGAAGAATACGGCATCAGCCGCACCCCGCTGCGTGAAGCGCTCAAAGTGCTGGCGACAGAAGGCTTGGTCACCATGAAAGTGCGACGCGGTGCGTATGTGACCGAGGTTTCTGAGCAGGATTTAAGTGATGTTTACCATTTGCTAAGCTTGTTGGAAAGCGACGCCGCCGGCGTGGTTGCGGTTACTGCGACGGATGCGCAGATGACCGAGCTAGGCAAGTTGCACGAAGCGCTGGAGGCTGCCGTGCCAGCCTCTGGAAAAATGCAAGCCCACACATCCGCCATTAATACTGAACAGTTTTTCTCGGTGAACGAGCAATTTCACATGCGCCTGTTAGCCATCGCCAACAACCGCTGGCGCGACCAAATGGTGGCCGATTTGCGCAAGGTGATGAAGCTGAATCGGCACAACTCCTTACTCAAAACGGGACGCATAGCCGAATCCCTAGACGAACACCGCGCCATCATGTCGGCACTCTATGCACGTGATGCAACTGCGACTGTGGCGGCGATGCAAGCGCATTTTAAGAGTGGCTTGGAAGCGGCGGGGTAAATTATTGCTATAAATTTAAAATCATCTTAGGCAATAAATACGCCAGCTAGGTTCATATTTATGGCCTATTTTTTGGTCTGTTTCATCACCAAAAATACCCCTGGCAAAATCAACAACCCACCTACAAGGTGATGCCAACCGGGGGCTTCGCCTAAAAAAGCCCAGGTCATGAAGGCGGCATACAGAGGGCCTAGGTACAGGGCTACGGCTGTGCGGTTAGCGCCCAAAATCAAGTATTGCCACCACGTTTTGGCGATGTTGGCACGCTGCATCCACAGCTCGCTTCGGGCTAAAACCACTAAAACCAGTGCAGCCAAACCCCAGCGCCCAGCGGGTTTGTTTTTGTAGGAAATCTGGCATAAATATATTTAGCTATGTATTTTATAGCAGTATATGTATATAATACGCCGTCTAAAGGCGTATTTAAGCACTTTTAAAGCATCAATCGGCTTCGCGCATGTCGTCATGTGCAAGCGCCATCACATCGCGGGGGTGCATGTTTTTCAAGCGGTGGTTACTCCACACCTGACGCCAACGCCGAGAACCGGCCAAACCATGTCGCAAACCCAGCATGTGCCGAGCAATCGTCGCCCAAGGCGTGCCGTGCAGCGCCTGTTCGCGTTCCATGTAGCTGACCATTTGGGATTCGATGGATTCGCGGGTTATTTCGCTAGCAGACCCTTCGACAAGCTCAGGGCGAACGGATGATGCGAAAAACGTTTTATCCCACGAAGCCAGCAACCACGGGTTGTGATACGCCTCACGCCCTACCATGACACCATCCAAAACCGATAATTGCTCTGCAATTTGCACATTCGTGGTGAGGCCGCCATTGATGGCGATGTTCAGATGCGGAAAATCCGCCTTCAGTTGATGCACAATTTCATAGCGCAGCGGTGGAATGTCGCGGTTTTCTTTGGGCGACAGACCTTTCAGCCAGGCGTTGCGGGCATGCACGATGAAGGTTTGGCAGCCTGCATCGGCCACCGTGCCGATAAAGTCGCGCACAAACGCATAGCCTTCAGGGGTGTCTTCGGTTTTGTTGATACCAATGCGGTGTTTAACGGTGATGGGCGTTTTGACCGGGTCTTTCACCGCATCCAGCATGGCTTTGATGCAATCAGCAACCAAGTCTGGCTCGGCCATCAAACACGCGCCAAAAGCGCCCTTTTGCACCCGCTCAGACGGGCAGCCGCAGTTGATATTGACCTCGTCGTAACCCCATGCTTCAGCGATTTTGGCGGCTTGCGCCAATTTGTCGGGCTCGCTACCGCCGAGCTGCAAGGCAACCGGGTGCTCTTCGGTGTTAAAGCGCAAATGCCGTGGCACATCGCCATGCACAATCGCGCCAGCGTTGATCATCTCGGTGTAAAGCAGCGTGTTTTTGGTCAGCAGGCGATGGAAGTACCGACAATGCCGGTCGGTCCAATCCATCATCGGGGCAACCGACAGTCGCCAGCGGTTATGCGGTGTGGGGAATGACGTGAGAGTTGAAGTGTGAATTGACGCGAGAAGATTAGGCTGCATTGCGCCTAATTTTACCTTCTAGCCAAATTTACCTCAGCTGCACAGACCCGCTTACGGTCACAATTACCGTGTTTTTCCCCGCTTCAACGGGTACAGCCGCATCGGCAGACGCTATTTTCATCGCCATTTCTGCACTGCGTGGACGGGGTGGGTAACCTTATGGTGAGGATATCTTGCTGGACTTCAACCGCGGCATTGGCACTGAGCTGCACAATATTCAACGACTCTCGGCAGCGCATTGAATCCTGACTATTTTTCGCAAATATGACTGTAGCCGGCGTAAATATTTCCTAAATTACTATTAATTTAATAGTAAAGAAGATGTTATCTTTCACCATTTTTGATTTTTTAATTACTTTTTAAAAACCGCTACGGCTTTTGACGCAACTGCTTGCGCAACTCTATGAGCTCTTCTTTGCTGAGGTGTTTTTCATTGATCTTGGCTGTCGCTGTTTCTACAGGTGCCAAGTTTTTTTTGCGAACGGTTTGTTCATTTTTTAGGGTGTTATTTGAAGCAACATTCAGCGTGCCCTGGGCGTTATTTTTAACCTGAGCTTGTGCTTGGGTCAACAAGATGCGTTCAGTATTACGGGTATGAAACGCCATCACCTTGGATGCAATCCACTCTGGATAAAGCCAATATGGCACCTCGGCTTCGGCGTGACTAGGCAGCGGTAGACAAGCTGCCAACCATAAACCAAACTGAAGACGAGCACTATAAGTTTTCATAAAATTGATAGTACTAACTGTAATGTATTGGTGTACCAAACGCGTTCTTGTTGTCAAAAACTATATACACAAAGTCGCAAGAGTTGTAAGAATTTGTCAAAGTAAGCCCGCAAGCTTGCGTATTCAGCTTTGCAGGGTACAAAATACAGTTCTGTAAATGTAACTGCGTTTTGATGGTCGCTGATCGTCAAACTTCTTCAATCTAGGCAAGAACTTACTATGAACCAAACTACCACTCAAACCACCCGTATCTTGGTCGTTGACGACGACACCCGAATTCGAGACTTGTTGCGCAGATACCTGACGCAGGAAGGATTCGATGTGATCTTGGCGGAAGACAGCAAGGCCATGGACAGGTTTATGCAGCGCGACGCGATTGACCTGATCGTGTTGGACCTGATGCTGCCCGGCGAGGACGGCTTGTCGATCTGCCGCCGTTTGCGCTCTGCGAACAACCGCATCCCCATCATCATGCTCACAGCGAAAAGCGAAGATGTCGACCGTATAGTGGGCTTAGAAGTGGGTGCTGACGATTATTTGAGCAAACCCTTCAACCCGCGCGAACTGCTGGCGCGCATCCATGCTGTGCTGCGCCGCCGCCCAACGACAGAAGCGCCAGGCGCGCCGTCAACAGACGACACGCCCGTGCGTTTTGGCGACTATGTGTTCGACATGGCAGCCCGTAGCTTGACCAAAAACGGTGAAGATTTGCCCCTCACCACCGGTGAATTTGCCATGTTGAAAACGCTGGTTCGCCACCCACGTATTCCTATGTCGCGTGACAAATTGGCACAATTAGCGCGTGGACGCGAGTTTGAAGCGTTTGACCGCAGTTTGGATGTGCAAATTTCACGTTTACGCAAACTCATCGAAGTTGACCCCGCCAAACCACGCCATATCCAAACTGTTTGGGGTGTGGGCTACGTGTTTGTGCCAGATACTGAGCAGTCTTTAGCCCAACATTAAACAATTAAACAATTAAACAATTAAACAATTGAACAATTGAACAGGTGTTCAATTGGGTCACTGACTCCTTAACTTAAATTGTCAGTGTGTTTTAGACTTTGCAGACGGATGTTTGGACTTAAACTTGGCTTTAAACCCAAGATTAATACCAAGTCAAAGCCATGAAACTCCGCCAACTGTTCCAAATCAGCCTATTTTGGCGCACCTTTGTGATGCTGGTGATGCTGATTTTGGCATCGTCTTTGGTTTGGTACATCAGTTTTAAAACACTGGAATCTGAGTCTCGCGCACAGCTCTCAGCGCGACAAATCAGCTCTGCGGTCAATTTAACGCGAAGTTCGCTGGTGCATGCCGATGCCATTTACCGCACCGCGCTGATCAAAAACATCTCAGAGCAAGAAGGTTTGTACATCCGCCCGCGCGAGCCCGAGGACCAAATTGCCACTTACGCGGTTGATCACTTTCGGATTCTCTTGGAGCGCGAACTGAAAACCCGACTGGGCAAAGATACTGTGGTGTCAGACCAAGTCAACGGCGTGCCAGGTTTATGGGTCAGCTTTGCGATTCAGGGCGATCCCTATTGGCTGCAGACCGATTTGGTACGGATTGAAACCATCAACAGCCAAGCCTGGTTGTACTGGGTGGCTCTGGCGATTGCGATGTCGCTGATTGGTTCACTGGTGATTGGTGGTTTACTGAATCGCCCCCTCAAAGAGCTTTCATTAGCCGCCAACCATGTGCGTTTGGGGCATTTTGACCGCGTGAAATTAAATGAAAACGTGCTCACGACTGAAATTCACCAAGTGAACCGTGGTTTCAACAACATGACGACGCAACTGTCAAAAGTTGAAATTGACCGAACCGTCATGCTGGCGGGCATTTCGCATGATCTGCGTACGCCGTTGGCAAGGTTGCGACTGGAAACCGAGCTGAGCGTGTCGGACAGCGGTGCGCGTGCAGAAATGAGTCAAGACATTGAGCAAATCAATGCCATTCTGGGCAAATTTTTAGACTATGCCCGCCCCCATGTCTCGCAGCTGCAAGTGATCAATCTGGCCAATGTCGTCTCCACCGCTGCGCAAATCCTGAATCTCAACGCCAAAGATGCGCAAGATATTGAGGTGACACACCACATCCCGCCGGATTTGCAAGTCATGGCTGATGCTGTAGAGCTGCAGCGTGTGCTGACCAATTTGCTCGAAAATGCACGTCGCTATGGCAAGTCAACCATTTACCCAGCTTACGCGATGGAAACAGCGCCAGTGAGCTCTGACGAAGACAAGCCAGGCCATGCGCTTGACGAAGCCTGGTCAGCCACACGTTTGTTTGAAGAGCCTGATGAAATTGCCAAAGTAGACATTGACGCTTATATACAAGGCGATTGGGTGGTGCTGTCCGTGCGTGACCACGGCGGTGGCGTGCCTGCCGAAGCCTTAAAGCATCTCAATATGCCTTTTTTCAGAGCCAACCAAGCGCGCAGCAACGTGACGGGCACGGGCTTGGGCTTAGCGATTGTGGAGAAGGCCGTTCAAGGCATGCAAGGCAAATTAACCCTGAGTAATTGGGGCGTGCCAAACGCCAAAGACCAAGACGGTCAGCAGGTGCAAGTCAAACGGCATGCCAACCAAGATGGCGGTTTTTTAGCAGAAATCAGCTTGATGCGTCCTGCGCACAAATTGTTGGCTCAAAAGGCTGCACTTGAATCCAAGAAGAAGAAAAATGCTTAATCTTCAGCGTCAGAAGCTGAGCAGCACAACAGCTCGGGCTTCCATGCTTTTGAGCTCACCCACAGGTCCCATTTTTTCAGCCGTTTTGGCTTTGACATTGACTTGTGAAACTGTGATGCCCAGCGCATCGGCAATGCGTTCGCGCATGTCGTTGATATACGGTGCCAGTTTGGGCGCTTGGGCAATCACCGTGCTGTCAATGTTGATGATGGTGTAACCCTTGGCCTCGATCTGTTGCCCCGTCAGCTGCAACAGCACCCACGAATCAGCGTCTTTGAAGTCTTCACTCGTATCAGGAAAATGCCTGCCAATATCGCCCAAACCCGCCGCGCCCAAGAGCGCATCGGTGATCGCGTGTAACAGCACATCCGCATCTGAATGCCCCAGCAAACCGGTGGTGTGCGGAATCTCGACCCCGCCAATGACAAGCTTGCGCCCCGCCACCAGCGCATGCACGTCCCAGCCTTCACCAATACGAATGTTCATAAGTTTACGAAGTAATTTCCAAAAATTTAGCCCTGTCCATGCCCTTTGGCAGCCAAAGCGCGCTGTTTGTCCTTCTTGCTCGGACGCTTGCCTTTGATGCCGCCGTTTTTCGGGTTATTCGGCGATTTCAAACTTTCATCCGAGCTGCCGTCTTCATTCACAACAGCCGGTTTCAATGGCGCTAAGACAATCTCAGGCTCAAACCCTTCAATCTGCTCGCGAATCAAATTCAAACCCTGGCGCTTTTCAATCAAGCGAAAATGCGCTTCCGTTTCCACGCTGACAAAGCTGATCGCGACCCCGCTCTCGCCCGCGCGGCCAGTGCGGCCAATGCGGTGGATATAGTCCACGCTGGAGCGCGGCAGGTCGTAGTTCACCACGGCGGCTAGGTTGGCGATGTCGATACCGCGTGCGGCTACGTCGGTCGCCACCACCACTTGCCACTTCTTCGCCTTGAAGTCAGCCAGCGTCTGTGTGCGGTTGCCTTGGCTTAGCTCGCCGTGGAAAGGCACAGCGTTCATCCCCGCGTTGTAAAGCTTGGTGGCTACCAATTCTGCAGCGTACTTGGTCGCCACAAATACCAGCACCTGCTCCCAATCGCTGGTTTCAACGAGTTTTTTCAGCAACATGGTGCGGCGTTTCGGGTCAACTTGAATCGCACGCTGCAAAATAATCGGTGCGGTGGATGGCGTTGATTCGACCGCAATCCGGACCGGATCACGCAACAACGTGTCCGCCAAAGCCTGCACGTCCTTGGGGAATGTCGCTGAGAAAAACAAGCTTTGGCGCTTTTCAGGCAGCAAAGCCAAAATCGCGGCCAGTTCTTCGGCAAAGCCACCTGTGCGAATCGTGCCTCCTGCCGAAGGATTGCCGCCCATGTCCAGCAATCTATCTGCTTCGTCGAGCACCAGCATCTGCACCGAGCCCAATTTCAGCGCATTGTGCGCCACCAAATCCAACAAACGCCCCGGCGTAGCGACCACAATGTCCGCCCCGCCGCGCAAATTCATCATCTGCGGGTTGATGGAAACGCCGCCGAACAACACGGCAACTTTCAACTGCATCGGCAAGTGCTGCGCCAAACTGCGAATCGACTCGCCCGTTTGCGCTGCCAGTTCGCGCGTGGGCACCAAAATCAAGGCTGAGGTGTAACGCCCCGCATGACGAACGCTGCGTGCATTGCCTTCTTGCAGTTGAAGCAGCTGCTGCAACAACGGCAAACAAAACGCCGCCGTTTTGCCAGAACCCGTCTGCGCCGAGCCTAAAACGTCTTTGCCCGCTAAAACCGCAGGAATCGCCTCGGTTTGGATGGCGGTGGGCACTTCGTAGCCTTGCAGTTTGACGGCGTTGAGAATGGCTGGGCTGAGGCCGAGTTGGTCGAATGAGGAGTCGAAAGTTGATGTCATGCAGCCATTGTAACCGCTTAAATACGCGTAAACCCGTATTTATACCCATAAATACGACTCTAGCCGGCGTATTTATTGCCTAATGCGCTATAAAAAATATAGCATTTTGAAAACTTTTTTTTCACACCCAGAAGTGAATTGTTCCCCCATTTTTAAAGGGGGAGGCATGAAAAAAATCAAGTCTTATAACTCTCATCCATCCGATCCAACTTGCGCAGCAACGCCGGCCAAGCCAGCGCCGCCCCCTGCCCGGCTGTCGCTACTTTCATGATACCCAAGTTTGCATCGCACACCGCTTGCGGAATCATATTCAGCGGGCCGCCGGCGGCTTGAGCGTCGATTTGGATGCGGCAGCTGTTTTCAAAGGTGTACATGTGCAAAAACGCGTCTTGAATCGTTCTGCCCACGGTCAGCAAGCCATGGTTGCGCAAAATCAGGTAGTTGGCTTTGCCCAAATTGGCTTGCAGGCGGGGTTTCTCGGCAGCGTTCAGGGCTACGCCTTCGTAGTCGTGGTAGGCCAAAGACGCCAACACAAAGGTCGATTGCTGGCTGAGCGGCAGCAAACCGCCCTTTTGCGCGCTCACCGCAATGCCCGCCCTCGTGTGCGTGTGTAGCACACAGCCCGCGTCTTCCCGCAGCTCGTGCACGCAGCTGTGAATCGTGAAACCCGCAGGGTTTACGGGGTAGGCAGATTCGCTCAATTTGTTGCAGCTTTGGTCGATTTTCACCAAGCTGGAAGCTGTGATTTCGTCAAACATCAATCCGTAGGGATTAATAAGGAAGTGATGCTCAGGCCCCGGGATGCGCGCGCTGACGTGGGTGAAGACCAGA
Organism: Comamonadaceae bacterium; assembly: GCA_947485165.1. Lineage (GTDB taxonomy): Bacteria > Pseudomonadota > Gammaproteobacteria > Burkholderiales > Burkholderiaceae_C > Aalborgiella. The sequence continues at coordinate 45,595 of CANKRG010000004.1, read as the reverse complement.
TCGCTCCAGCCGTAGGCGGCGATCAGGCGGTAGCAGGCGGCCAAGTCAACGCGGAGTTGCCATTCTTCAGCGCTGACCTTGTCGATGAGGGAAGAAATGTTTAACATGTGTATTTTTCCTTTTGGTTAAATAATAATTTCTACTTATAAATCAAATACTGCCGTTCGGGTTGAGTCTGTCGAAACCATTTGACAAGCTCAGGGCGAACGAGGTGCACATCATCACTTAGCTTACGTTTTCATCGCCGCCTTGTAAACCGAGTTTTTCGGCGTCGCCATCAAGCGCCGCAGCATGGGCTCAAAGGTGCTGATGGGTAGCGTCTCGCCTTGGGGGTCAAACGCGGGGTTGTCGTACTTCTCGACAAACTCCTCCGCCTGCTTGTAAAACGGGTGGTCTTTGAACATGTCGCGCATGTCGCGGTTCAGGCCGATGTAGTGGAAGAAGTTGTAGCCCTGAAAAATCCCGTGGTTTTGCACCATCCACAGGTTCGCTTCAGAGACGAACGGCTTCAAAATCGCCGCCGCAATGTCCGGGTGGTTGAACGAACCCAGCGTGTCGCCAATATCGTGTAAGAGTGCGCAGCACACATATTCCTCATCCCGCCCGTCCCTCAAAGCCAGCGTGGCGGTTTGCAGGCAGTGACTGTAGCGGTCAATCGGAAAACCACCAAAATCGCCATCCAGCATTTTGAGATGATCCAGCACGCGGTCCGGCAGTGATTTGGCCATTTTCATCGCCTCGGGCACGATCAAACCGACCCAGTCAGCCTGCGTGCTGTCTTCCATGCGGGTGAAATTGGCTCTGGCGTTCATAGTGATTGTCCTTTGGGTGAATCAAGCAATTGTTGCAGTATCGTTCAAAATTTACACTCTCACTGTCACAAAGGCAGCTTGTGACGTGGCTGTCAGCACCAGTAACAACAGGGCTGCGCGAGAAACTTGGTTAAATTGATGCATTTTTACTCCCCCCCTTTAAATTTAATTTGATCGAATATTAACGCCAAGATTCCTTAATCCGGCACAACCGCCGTCACCTCAATCTCAATCTTCGCCCGCTCCTCCATCAGCCCGGCCACTTGCACGCAGGCCATGGCGGGAAAGTTTTTACCCATGACTTCGCGGTAGACCTGGCCCAGCTCACTCAGGCGGCTGTTGTACTCGACACGGTCGGTCACGTACCAAGTCATGCGGACCATGTGCTCGGGGCCGGCGCTGGCTTCTTTGAGGACGGCGACAATGTTGCGCAGGGTTTGCACGGTTTGCTGGATGAAGTCGTCGGTTTCAAACTGCTGCTGAGCGTTCCAGCCGATTTGACCGCCGACGAAGACCAGCGTGCCACGGGCGGCAATGCCGTTGGCGTAGCCTTTGGGGGCGAGCCAGCCTGCGGGTTGGAGGAGTTTTCTCATGATTTCCTTTTTTACAACTGCCGCAGCTTGAAGCGCTGCAACTTACCCGTTTCGGTACGTGGTAGTTTGTCGACAAAATCGACAATGCGGGGATATTTGTAGGGCGCGATGGCGGCTTTGACGTGGTCTTGCAGGGTTTTGACCATGGCGTCGTTGGCCAAAGTGTCAGGTTTCAGCACCACAAACGCCCGCACCAGCATGCCGCGCTCGTCGTCTTTTTGACCGATCACTGCGCACTCCAACACGGCTGGGTGCTTCAGCAGCGCGTCTTCCACCTCAGGTGCGCCCACGTTGTAGCCGGCGGTGATGATCATGTCATCGTCGCGCGCTTGGAAGCAAAAGTAGCCGTCCGCGTCTTGAATGAAGGCATCGCCGGGGTAGTTCCAGCCGTTTTTGACGTAGTTCAACTGGCGCACATCGTCAAAATACGTGCAGCCTGTGGGGCCGATGACGGCCAGTTTGCCGACTGTGCCGCGTGGTACTTCGTTGCCTGCATCGTCCACCACTTTGGCGCTGTAGCCCGGCACGATTTTACCGATCGCACCGGCTTTGACGTCTTTGCCGGCGGACGAGATGAAGATGTGGAACATCTCGGTCGCGCCTATGCCGTCTAGCATCTCCAGGCCGGTGGCTTGCTTCCAGAGCTGGCGCGTCGCGTCGGGCAAGGCTTCACCAGCGCTGACCGAGATGCGCAGTTTGGGCAAACCGACCGCTTGGGCAAACGGGGCCATCTGACGGTAAAACGTGGGGGCGGTATAGCAGATGGTCGCGCCGACCTCGCTCATGAAATTGACCATGACCTCGGGCGTATAGGCTGCGTCTGGGAAGTAGACCGAGGCGCCCACCCACATCGGGAAGATCAACAAACCACCCAAGCCGAAAGTGAAGGCCAGCGGCGGCGAGCCGACCACGATATCGTCCGGCGTGGCTTGCAGCACATGGCGCGGCCAGGCCTCGCAGGCGGCCAGAATATCGCGATGGGTGTGGACGGCGGCTTTGGGTTTGCCGGTGGTGCCCGAGGTGAAGGCCAGCAGTGCAATGTCGGTGGCCAGCGTCGGGCAGGCGCTGAAATGACCGTCTTTTTGCGACGACAGCGTGGCCAGCCCCTGCGGGTGGACCATGACGTTGAAGGGCAGAATGGTCTTCAACACCGGGTGCTGGCCTTGCGCTGTGACCAGTTCGTCCAGCAGCTTGATGTCGCACAGTGCCAGCGTGGGCTGGGCTTTCTCAATGATGTCGCCCAGCTCACTGGCGCGCAACAGCGGCATGGTGGCAACCACTATCAAACCAGCTTTGACCACGGCCAGCCAGGCCAGCGCCATGCCGACCGAGTTGCCGCCACGCAGCAAAATGCGGTTGCCGGGAACCAAGCCGTAATCTTCGGTCAGCACCTGGGCGATGCGATTCACCCGGTCGCCGACGTCGTGGTACGTCAGGGTGATGCGCGGGCTGCGCAGCAGCGGGCGCTCAGAAAAGCCTTTGATGCTGGCTTTGTCGAGCAGCTCGGTCACCAGATTGAGCTGCGGCTGCAGGATATCATCCAGAACAGCCGGCGGGAAGTCGTACATGTGTTGCGGCCACTGCTCGGCGGAGGGCAGTTTGTCGCGGATGAAACTGTCGGACTGGGCTGAATTCATGGCTGAGTTCTTCCTCAATAATTTTATAAAACCAACCACGTCATTCCCGCGAAGGCGGGAATCCATCGCCGTGTGTGTGGATTCCCGCCTCCGCGGGAATGACGATCTCTTTTAAATAACGACATCCTTGAGCACCGATTTACCAATGATGAGCTGCTGCACCTCGGTTGCGCCCTCGTAGATGCGCAAGGAGCGGATGTCGCGGTACAAGTGCTCGACGATGCTGCCCACCTGAACGCCCTGCCCGCCATGCATTTGCAGCGCCATGTCTATGACTTTTTGCGCGTTTTCGGTGGCGACCAGCTTGGCCATGGCGGAGGCACGGCTGTAGGTGGCTGCAGATTCTTTGTTTGCCGTACCCAATTTGTCGCGCATCCACGCGGCGCGGTAGGTCAGCAGCGCGGCGCTGTCGATCAACGCTGCCATGTCGCCAAACTTGGCCTGCGTGAGCTGCATGTCGGCCAGAGTGCCGCCAAACATACGACGGGTTTTGGCAAAATGCAGCGCCTCGGCCATCGCGCGGCGCGCCATGCCCAGCGCGGCGGCGGCGACGGAGGCACGGAAAATGTCCAAGGTCCGCATCGCCAGCTTGAAACCTTCGCCCTCCTCACCCAGCAAGGCACTGGCAGGAATCTGGCAATCGGTAAACCGCAGCGTTGCCAGCGGATGCGGTGCCATGACTTGAATGTGCTCTGAGGTATCCAAGCCTTTTGAACTGGCATCAACAATGAAGGCGCTGATGCCTTTGGTTCCGACAGCGGAGTCTGTCTTAACGAAGGTGAGGTAAAAATCAGCCAAACCGCCGTTGCTGATCCAGGTTTTGACGCCGTTGAGGGCATAAAACTCGTCATTTAAGTCATTTTCACCGTCAAATTTACCTCTAGCCGACGTATTTATTGCCTGAGGTGCACTATTATTTATAGCGTCATTTCCAGTCACCTTGACTGCTCTGGTTTGCATCGCCGCCACGTCAGAGCCGGCATCAGGCTCGCTCAAGGCAAACGCGGCGATTTTCTCGCCCCGCGCCACCGCTGGCAGGTAGGCGGCTTGCTGCGCCGGCGTGCCTGCCAGGGTGATCGCGCCACTGCCCAGGCCCTGCATGGCAAAGGCAAAATCCGCCAGCGGGGAATGAAAAGCCAGCGTTTCACGCAAAATCACCAGCGCGCGGGAATCGAGTTGCGGCAACGCGCCGCCATGTTCGGCGGGGACGCAGTAGCGCAACCAGCCGCCCTGCCCCAGGCGCTTGACCCAGTCTTTGCAGGCGCGGCGGTCGTCAGACTCGTCAACCTGCTGTTGCGCTGCCCAGTCTGCCAGACCGCGTGCTAAATCGGCATGGGCGGTGTCGAAGAACGGCAGGTCATACTGCGCCGTAGAGAAAATGACGTTTGATTTCAAAGTATTGGACATTCAATCACCTCCAAAGACAGGGGTTTGTTTAGTTGAAAATGCCTCAAACGCGCGTTTGAAGTCCTGCGTTTGCATACAAATGGCCTGCGCCTGGGCTTCGGCTTCGACGGCTTGCTCTATCGTCATCGCCCATTCTTGCTGCAGCATGGTTTTGGTCATGCTGTGGGCAAAGGTTGGGCCCATCGCCAGATCTTTGGCCATGGCTTGCGCTTTGGCGAGCAAGTCTGCGCTATCAACCAAACCGTTGAAAAAGCCCCACGCCAGACCTTCCTGCGCCGTCATGGCTCTGCCTGTGAACAGCAATTCAGAGGCGCGGCCCTGCCCGATCACACGCGGCAGCAACGCACAAGCGCCCATGTCTGCCCCCGCCAAGCCGACGCGGGTGAACAAAAAGGCGGTTTTGGTCTTCTCGGTGCCGTAACGCAGGTCGCAGGCCAGCGCCATCATCGCGCCCGCGCCAGCGCAGATGCCGTCTATCGCGCCTATGATGGGTTGTGGGCAGTTGCGCATGGTTTTGATCAAATCACCGGTCATGCGGGTGAATTCCAGCATTTCGGGCATGCTCATTTGGGTCAGTGGGCCGATGATCTCAAACACGTCCCCGCCGCTGCAAAAGTTGCCGCCCGCGCCGGTGATGACGATGGTTTTCACATCGGTGGCGTAGCTCAGGTTGCGAAACAGGTCGCGCAGCTCGGCGTAAGAGCCAAAGGTCAGCGGGTTTTTGCGCTCCGGGCGGTTCAGGGTGATCGTTCCGACGCCGCCCTTCTCGTCGACTTGTTCGTAGCTCCAAGCGAAATGGGTGGCTGTGTAGGCGGCTTTGGCGTCAAATTGCGCACGCATCGGGTTCGTGTGGCTGACAAATTGCTTCATGTGATGTCTTTCAAAGAATGTTGTTTCACGTTACCCAACAGCTTGTAAAGCGTGGCGATGTCGATGTCTTTCAAGGTGGCAAAGGCCGCCACAATCCACAATTCATGCTGATGCGCCATCTCGGCAAACAACGCACGGCCTTCGGCAGTGAGCCGCACGCGGTAGGCGCGGCGGTCGCCGTCGACGGTGATGCGCTCGACCAGACCCTCGGTCACCAGCTGGTCGGTGATGCCGGTGATGTTGCCGCTGGTGACCATCATGCGACGGCTCAGTTCGTTCATTTTCAGGCCGTCGGGTGAGCGCTCCAGTTGCGACAGCAGGTCAAACCGCGGCAAGGTGGTGTCAAACTGGACGCGCAACGCCGTGCGGATGCGTTTTTCAATCAGCTGCGTGCAGGTCAACAGGCGCAGCCACAGCCGCAGTTCCTGCGGGTGTTCGCTGTGGGCGGTGCCATTGCTGCTGCTGTCGTTCAAGCGGGCTTCTAGATCCAAGTTGTTCTCCACATTGGCGATGATTAGGTCATTCTTCATTTGCTGTATTTTTCATAGCTAATGGGGCAATAAATACGCTGCCTACACCTGTATTTGATACTGTATTTTGCTTGGCCAGCTCGCGGTAGAGCTGGTCGCGACCACTCCAGTATTGTTGGGGCCAATCGACCTGCTTTTGCAGCTTGGCGGCTTCATGCAGCGTCCAAGCGGGGTCGGCCAAGTGTGGCCTCGCGATGGCGCACAGGTCGGCGCGGCCAGCGGCGATGATGCTGTTGACCTGGTCTGCCTCGGTGATCGCGCCCACGGCGATGGTGCGGATGCCCACTTCGTTGCGGATGCGGTCGGCAAACGGGGTTTGGTACATGCGGCCGTAGGTGGGTTTGGCGGTACGCGTGGTTTGGCCAGAGGACACGTCTACCATGTCGCAGCCGGCGGCTTTGAAGAGCCTGGCCATCGCCACGCCATCATCCGCCGTGTTGCCGCCTTCCGCCCAGTCGTGCGCAGACAGGCGCACACTCATCGGCAGATGTGCGGGCCAAACGGCGCGGATGGCGGCGAAGACTTCCAGCGGGTAGCGGCAGCGGTTTTCTATAGCACCGCCGTACTCGTCTGTGCGGATATTCGTCAGGGGTGACAGGAAACTAGCGAGCAGGTAACCATGGGCGCAATGCAGCTCCAGCCAGTCAAAATTCGCTTCGATAGCCCGTTTTGCGGCATCGACAAACTGCTGCGTCATCAGGTCCATATCAGCACGTGTCATCGCTTTGGGCGTTTGGTTTTGTTCGCCGTAAGCCACCGCACTGGCTGAGAGCAAAGGCCAATTTCCGCTCGGTAACGGCTCGTCCGTCGCCTCCCAACCTGATTGTGTAGAGCCTTTGGAGCCGCTGTGTCCGAGTTGCAAGCCGATTTTGGCGCTGCTACTGGTGTGGACGAAATCGGTGATGCGTTTGAAAGCCAGCGTTTGCGTATGGTTCCACAAGCCGGTGCAGCCGGGGGTGATGCGGCCTTCGGGCGTCGGGCTGGTCATTTCCACCATCACCAAGGCCGCGCCGCCCAAAGCTCTGGCGCCCAAGTGGACGAGGTGAAAGTCCTGCACCACGCCGTCCACCGCGCTGTAGGTCGCCATCGGGGAGACGATGATGCGGTTTTTGAGGATGATGTCGCGCACGTTGAAGGGCAGCAGCATCGGTGGCAAATTCATCCGTTCGCCCTGAGCTTGGCTAAGGGTTTGCGTGGAATTGTCGATGAAGGCATCGACAGAGCCTGTCCTGAGCCCGTCGAAGGGCTCAGCCGGAACGGCGTGTTGCAGCCAGTTTTCATAACCACCCAACCAGTTTGCATCCCGCAGGCGCAGGTTTTCATGGCTGATGCGCTGGGAACGGGTCAACAGCGAGTAGGCAAACTGCTCGATCTCCATGCCGCTGTAGCGTTGCACGTTTTCAAACCACTCGGTCGAGTTGCGGGCGGCGTTCTGGATTTTCAACACCTCCACGCTGCGGCGGGCTTCGTAACCTTGCAGCACCTGCGTCATGTCTTCGCCATTGCCTGCTGCTTTTTTAAATTCATCCGCCAGGTCGATCGCATCCTCAAGCGCCAGCTTGGTGCCGCTGCCGATGGAGAAGTGCGCGGTGTGGGCGGCATCGCCCATCAAAACGACGGGTACGCTTCGGCCTTCAATCGACACGTTATGCACCCATTTTTTGCAAATCACGCGTAGAAAACGAATCCAGATCGCCGAGCCGCGCAAGTGCGTGGCGTTGCTGATCAAGGCATTTCCATCTAAATGCTTGGTAAACAAGCTTTCGCAAAAGGCGATGGCATCAACCTGCTCCATCGTGTCCAAACCATGCGCCCGCCACACAGCTTCGGGGGTTTCGACGATGAACGTCGACATCTCGCTGTCGTATTGGTAGGCATGGCCAGCAAACCAGCCATGCTCGGTTTGCTCGAAAGCGAAGGTAAAAGCATCGAATTTTTTCTTGGTGCCCAGCCAGACGAAGCGACACTGGCGGTTATCGATATCGGGCTGGAAGGTATCTGCATACCGAGTACGGATGCGGCTGTTCAAGCCGTCGCAGGCGATGACCAAGTCCGCGTTGTACTCTGTGGCGATGGCCTGGTCGTCTTGCACATCGGCCTCAAACACCAGGTTCACGCCCAGCGCCAAGCAACGGTCTTGCAGGATATTGAGCAGCTTTTTACGTCCGATACCGCAAAAGCCATGTCCACCTGAGCGAACATCGCGCCCTTTGAAAAAAACTTCAATGTCGTCCCAGTGGTGAAAGGACTCGCCAATCAGTTGCGCACTTGCGGGATCTGCCACTTGCAGATTGGCCAAGGTCTGGTCTGACAACACAACGCCCCAGCCGAAGGTGTCAAATGGGCGGTTGCGTTCCACCACGGTGACAACGTTGGCTGGGTTTTGCTGCTTTATGAGCACCGCAAAGTAAAGACCAGCGGGGCCACCGCCTAGACATAGTATATTCATGGTTAAATATTTTAAACATAAACTATATTTTGTCAAACTTCTCTTGACAATTAAATCTCCAAAAATGTTTTGACAAACGCATCGGGTATGACAGTATTCATTTTTTTTAAAAAGTACTTAACATTCTTACTCTGTGGACAATAATTGCTTGTATGGAAGACTCATTCACCTAGGGTTTATCCTAGGAAAAAAAATGACTGATACGTTTAACATGCATGCACAATAATTCATATTTGAATTAATTTCATCCATTCCACCAGGAGACTCCATGAAAACAAGTTCTACTTCTCGTCGTCAAGTTTTATCGCGCAGCGCTGCCCTCATTGGCGCGGCTTCAACGGGTCTGCTTGTTACTGAGCAAGCCAAAGCGCAAACCGGCAAATTACGCGTCGGCTTGATGCTGCCGTACACCGGTACGTTTGCACAACTAGGCGTGGCGATTGAAAACGGTTTTCGCTTGGCTATCAATGAACAAGGTGGCAAACTGGGTGGCCGCGAGATTGAGTTTTTCAAGGTGGATGACGAATCTGATCCATCCAAAGGCATTGAAAACGCCAACAAACTGGTACAGCGCGACAAGGTGGACGTGCTGGTAGGCACGGTGCACTCAGGCGTGCAAATGGGCATTCACAAAGTGGCGCGTGATAGCGGTGTGTTGAGCTTGATTCCTAACGCAGGCGTACACGCTGCGACACGTGCGCAATGCGCGCCCAACGTGTTTCGCACATCGTTCAGCAACTCGCAACCAACGCGCGCGCTTGGCCCTGCGATGATCGCCAAAGGCCACAAAAAAGCCGTGTGGATCACTTGGAAATACGCCGCTGGTGACGAAGCTTTTGAGGGTTTCAAAGAAGGCTACACGGCGGCTGGCGGCACGATTATCAAAGAGCTCGGCTTGCCCTTCCCCAATGTGGAATTTCAAGCGCTGTTGACAGAAATTGCAGCCTTGAAGCCTGACGCCGTGGCTTGCTTCTTCGCAGGTGGTGGAGCAGCTAAATTTATGAAAGACTACGCTGCAGCGGGTCTTCAAGGCAAGATTCCACTTTATGGCTCAGGCTTTTTGACTGAAGGCGTGCTCGATGCCGCAGGCCCAGCCGCCAATGGCGTGATGACGACGCTTCATTACAGCGATTCACTCGACACACCGCGCAACAAAGAATTCCGTCTGAATTACGCCAAAACCTTCAAGCTGCAGCCAGACGTTTACGCGGTGCAAGGCTACGACACAGGTTTGTTGTTGATTCAAGGCATGAATGCTGTCAAAGGCGATATGACTAAAAAGGTTGAGTTGTACAAAGCCATGGAATCCGCCAAGATTGACAGCCCGCGCGGCAAATGGACTATGAGCAAATCACACAACCCAGTGCAAGATATTTACTTGCGCGTTGTTGAAAACAAAGAAAACAAAGTCTTGGGTGTTGCGGCTAAAGCCTTAGCCGACTCTGGCGCGGGTTGCAAGATGTCTTAATCTGATCGAAAAAAAAGCTTACCGTCTAGTCTAAAAAATAGGGAGTTTTCCTCCCTATTACCATAGCTTCGTCAATTCTCCAGCGCATTCATGGACTTCCCTACTTTTCTTATTCAGCTGCTGAACAGCGTGCAATACGGCCTGCTGCTGTTCATGCTGGCGGCTGGGTTGACGCTGATTTTCGGCATCATGGGCGTGGTGAATTTGGCGCATGGCAGCTTTTATATGCTGGGCGCGTATCTGGCTTATTGGTTAAGTACGCTGCTGGGTAGCTTGACGCTGGCCATCGTCGTGGGTATCGCGCTTGCAGTGCTATTTGGTTTGGCACTGGAATGGTTGCTGTTCAGGCATTTTTATGAACGCGACCATTTAGACCAAGTGCTGCTGACCTTCGGGTTGATCTACATTTTTGAAGAACTGCGGTCGATTTTGTGGGGCGATGACGTACATGGCGTCACCATTCCTGAAGCGTTGAGCGCGTCAATTCCGTTGACTGATAACTTGTCTTACCCCGTTTACCGGCTTTTTATGTCGGCCGTTTGTGTTGCCTTGGCCTTGGGTTTGTACTGGCTCATTGCAAAAACACGTTTGGGTATGAAAATTCGCGCAGGCGCATTCAACCGCGACATGACGGAGGCGCTAGGCATCAACATCAAACTGATTCACGCCGTGGTGTTCGCGCTGGGCGTGGGTCTTGCAGCAGTTGCCGGCATACTTTCAGCGCCTATTTCTAGCGTTTACCCAAACATGGGCTCACAAGTGCTCATCATGTGCTTTGTGGTTGTGGTTATTGGTGGTATTGGCTCGGTCCGCGGGGCCTTGATTGCAGCGCTGCTGGTCGGCTTGGTAGATACCTTTGGCAAGGTTTTGCTGCCATCCATGTCTGGCATGTTGGTTTATATCCTGATGGCGGCAGTGTTGTTGTGGAAGCCAGAAGGCTTGTTTAAAGCATGATGAACCTATTGAAACTATGAGTTCACCAAAAGCAAACTTAGAAATACTGCCACGCGGTGTGCAGATCGCGTTGGGGCTGGGCTTGGTCGCTCTGCTCGCCTTCCCGTGGGTAGGAACGGACTTTTACACGCAAATGGTGACACGTATGCTCATCATGGCGATATTTGCGATGAGCTTGGATTTGCTGCAAGGTGTGACGGGTTTGGTATCGCTAGGTCACGCAGCATATTTTGGCTTGGCGGGTTATGCCTTGGCTTTTTTAATGCCGCAAGATGCCGCCGTTAGCCTGTGGTGGACACTACCGGTAGCCGTGTTGGCATCTGCCCTTGCCGCTTTGATCATCGGCTTTTTTGTCGTTCGCACGCATGGTATTTACTTCATCATGGTGACCATGGCCTTTGCGCAGATGGTGTTTTTCTTGTTTTTTGACAACAAAGCCTTGGGCGGGTCGGACGGCTTGTATATCAACTTCAAACCCAGCGCACAGGTTTTTGGGGTGACCCTGTTTGATTTGGATAACAAGATCACTTTTTACTACGTCACTTTGGCTTTTGCTTTGCTGGTTTATGTGTTTTTACGCCGCTTGTTGTGGAGTCCGCTGGGTCGTGCCTTGTCAGGCATTCGCATCAATGAACACCGTATGCGTGCTATGGGTTTTGGCACCTTCGGCTACAAACTGACTGCATTCACCATTGCCGGTGGTTTGGCGGGATTAGCGGGCTACTTGTGGGGGGCACAAAGTGGCTATATCAACCCAGAGCTGATGGGTTTTCACATGAGCGCGCACGCCATCATGATGGTTATTTTGGGTGGCATGGGCAACTTTGCTGGTGCGTTTTTAGGTGCATTTACGTTTGAATATGTGCTTCATGCGCTGAAGGACTTGCCAACCGTTCAACTGTTCGGCAAAGACATCAGCCTAGGCAAGCACTGGCAACTGTGGATGGGAACCTTCATCGTGCTGGTGGTGATGTTTGCACCGCGTGGCTTGATGGGTTTGGCTGAGCGCTTTTTGCAGCGCAAGCGTGCCAAAGCTGGAGTGCAAGATGACTGAATTACTTTTGTCCGCCAAAAACCTAACCAAGCATTTTGGTGGCTTGGCTGCTGTGAACGATGTGTCGATTGATTTGTACCGAGGTCAAATCCATGCCGTGATCGGCCCCAATGGTGCGGGAAAATCAACCCTTACCAACTTGGTTTCTGGCGATTTGACGTTGACATCAGGCAGCATTCAACTAAACGGGCACGACGTCACGGGTTGGTCGGCCGAGAAAATTTCAAGACAAGGCCTGGGGCGCAGCTTCCAAAAAACCAATGTGTTTCTACCTCTCAGCGTTTGGGACAATGTGCGCTTGGCTGCCCAGTCGCGTGACGTGCAGCAGCCTTGGAACCCGATACTATGGCTTCAAAATACCCAAACTGCTACACAATCAATAGCAGCTCAAGAGATAACTGCGTTGTCTATAGCCTTGTGCAAGCTAGAAAATCGCATGCACACTGTAGCCGGAACCATCAGCCATGGCGAGCAGCGGCAACTAGAGATTGCGATGACTTTGGCCACCCAACCACAAGTTCTATTGTTAGATGAACCCCTGGCTGGCATGGGAGTGGCCGAGGCTGAACGCATGATTGAATTGCTGCACACCCTGAAAAAAGACCATGCCATGCTGCTCGTAGAACATGATATGGATGCCGTTTTCGCCTTGGCAGACAAACTCACCGTGATGGTCAACGGTCAAGTCATCGCAAGCGACAAACCGGCCGCAGTGCGTGCCGATGCCAACGTGCAAGCCGCCTATTTGGGTGAAGAACATGTCTGACAAAAACATGCCCGATCTCCTCATAGACGTTCAAGGTTTGAACACGCATTATGGTGCGAGCCATATTTTGCAGGGGATAGATTTTTCAGTAGCTAGGGGTGAGACGATTGGGCTGATGGGACGCAATGGCATGGGCAAAAGCACTTTGCTGAAAAGCATCATGGGCCTGGTCAAACCCAGCGCTGGCGATGTGAGCATCATGGGTCAAGACATGACAGGAGCGCCACCGTACAAAATTGCACAACTAGGTGTGGCTTATGTGCCAGAAGGTCGCGGTATTTTCGGCAATTTGAGTGTCACTGAAAACCTGAAAATGACAGCGCGAGCAGGTAAATCTGCAGCGGCCAAGCTGCGTGCAGACAAGCAGCAAGATTGGCATTACGACAGAGTTTTAGACACGTTTCCACGTTTGAAAGAACGCCTGAATCATGGTGGGCAGCAGCTGTCAGGCGGTGAACAGCAAATGCTGACCATTGGCAGAGCGCTGATGACCAACCCGGATGTGCTGATTTTGGACGAAGCCACCGAAGGCTTGGCGCCTTTGATTGCGAAAGAAATTTGGCGCATTTGCGGGGTGATTCGCGAATCAGGCATCAGCAGCATCATTGTTGATAAAAACTGGAAGCATGTCACACAAATCACCGATCGCAATGTGATTTTGGTGAAAGGCCAAGTCGTTTTTACAGGAAGCTCTGAACAGCTATTGGCGCAACCTGAAATATTGCAACAGCATCTTGGCGTCTAATAAATGCTTACAGTGCTGAAATTGCGCTGTTTAAGTATAGATTTTCTGCAACAAGCGCGTCAAAGTTTTGCGTTCACTGGCTGATAATTTCGAAGCCGCATCGTTTTCAAGCTCTTTCGCAGTTTGCTCCGCATTTTTCATCAACTTACCACCTGCGTCCGACAAATGCAGCCCGAGGATACGCCGATCGCTGGGATGAGGTTTGCGCAGGATCAATTCGCGTTTTTCTAAGGTGTTGATCATGCCGACCAAATTGGGCGGCATGATATTTAACGCAGAACATAGCTGACGTGAACTGATGCCAGGGTTGTGCGTGATCAATGACAAAACCGAAAAATCGACCGGTCTTAAATCGTACACAGCCATTCTCTTTAAAAACTGCTCAATGATGACCAGCGCGGCTCGACGGGCGTTGTACCCGAGTAGGGTTTCAAGGTAGCTTGTATCTATTTTTTCCACGCTGGTAATGAACTTTCTTTAATGTATTTTCTTTAATTATCAGGAGTCAACTGTAAAACCAATACGCTTGATCAGCGGACCCCAGCGTTCGAATTCCACTTGTGAGCTCTTCAATTGCTCTGCTACCGTTCCTGCAAAGGGAATCAAGCCGACGACTGTGAAAGAATCTTGAACAGCCTTGTCTTTAACAGCAGCATTGATAGCGGCATTGGCTGCAGCAACCACGTTGGCTGGTGTTTTAGCAGGCGCGTAAAAACCAAACCACTCTTCCACTGTCAACTCTGGAAAGCCTTGTTCTGCAAAGGTAGCCACTTCCGGTACAAAAGGTGAACGTGTTTTGCCAGACGTTGCCAAAATACGCATCTTGCCTGCTTTGTGGTTGGCAATAAAGTCACCATGCGGGGTCACCATCGCAGCAATTTGGCCGCCCACCACGTCGGTCACGCCTGGCACAGAGCCGCGATAAGGCACATGTTTTAACTCAACGTTGTAATTCAAACCCAAAAGTGCACCAATAAAATGAGGCGTAGAACCCGCTGCAGGCGAGCCATAGCTGGCTTGTGCAGGGTTGGCTTTTGCCCATGCCAAAAAGTCTTTCACTGTTTTAACGGTTGCGGGAACCATTGGCCCAACGGCCAAACCATGATGAATCATCGAAGCTGTGCTGATGGGTTGAAAATCTTCAAACGGTTTGTATTGCAAATTCTTGAAAATATGTGGATACAGTGAAATCGCCGAGAAAGGTGTCATGGCAATCACTGAACCATCAGTAGGCGCGGACTTGAGCAAATTCAAGGCAATTTGACCACCCGCACCTGGCTTGCTGTCGATCACGCCTGCATTTTTGGTGTAATTTGAACCGCCAAATTTATCTGCCACGCGACGCGCACAAATATCGCCAGCGCTACCTGGCGGAAAGCCATAGAACACTTTGACCTGCTCAAACGGCATGGCAGATTGCGCAAATGCGCTTGGGTTGAGTGCTGCTGCAATAGCTGCACCAATACTAGCTTGGGTAAATAAACGCCTATCCATCACGAGTCTCCTTTAAGTTAACGAAAAACGAACAAAATTTAACTGATAAATAACTTGCAATCAAGATTTAAGAATATTCAAAGCGGTATCGTCATAAAGTGCAGCAACCAATGCAGCCCTCTCTTTCAACACCGCACGTTGGTTGATACTGCCTTTGTCGGTGATCTCACCTTTGTCGATACTCGGCGGCTCTGTCAGCACGATGGCTCGCGCAACTCTGCTGGCTGAACCTGTAGCTGTTTTTGCTAATTCTGTGATGACTTTTGCCATGGATTGCTGCATGGGCGGATGCATAGCAATATCAGCCATAGACGCGCTATCAGCCAAACCAAAAGCTTTCCTGCACGGAATCAGCGCGGGAATAATCATAGCCCCCACCTCTTTTTCATTCAAACCTGTGATGACAACGTCTTGAATAAAAGGCGCGCCAGCGGCAATGATTTTTGCGCGCATGGGGCCTACGCTCACAAATGTTCCTGTTGATAATTTAAAATCTTCGGCAATGCGACCATCAAACTTCAAACCTTTGTGATGGTCGGATTCGTCGATCCATTTCACGGCATCGCCCGTGCAAAAGTAGCCATCTTCGTCGAAACTCTCTTTGGTAGCTTCGTCGTTGCGCCAGTAGCCCGATGTGATGTTGGGGCCCTTGTAACGTACTTCCACTTTGTCGCCACTAGGTACGAGTTTCAAACTGATACCTGGGGCCGGCAAACCAAGATCACCGGCCTTCACGTTCGGACTGGTCACAAAAATAGCAAAAGGTGCGCTTTCAGTCATGCCTAAACCGGTGGTCATCACGATGCGCTCGCCAATTTCCTTTTCAGCGCTTTCAAACAAACTGTCCCAAATCGGTTGCGCCAACGATGCCCCAGCGTAAAAAAACATTCTGCAGCGTGACAGCAATGATTTTCGCAACTGTCTGCCGTCTTCATCATCGGCTTTCATGGCGGCGGCCACACACTCAAATCCAGTGGGTACATTCAAGTACATCGTCGGTGAAATTTCACGTAGATTTCTTAAGGTCTCGCCAATCAACGCGGGCACGGGCTTGCCATCATCAATGTACATGGTGCCGCCATGGTGCAAAATCAAATTGAAATCATGGTTGCCGCCAAAAGTGTGGTTCCAAGGTGTCCAATCGACCAACACCAGGGGATCTTCCGCCATTGCAGGGATGGATTGGCTGATTTGCTGGACATTCGCGCAAATCATTTTTTGCGTATTGATCACGCCTTTGGGTAATTTGGTTGAGCCGCTGGTGAAAAGGAATTTAACGATCGTATCTGGCCCTGTGGCTTGCATGGCATGGCCAACGCGATCATTTGCCGTATTTGCAAATAAATCATCAAATTTAACGTAATTTTTGGCTGTAGTCGGCGTATTTATTGTCTGTGTAGATATATTATTTGTAGCAATTATCGTGTCTGTTTGAACGACAGTGTTGATCGCCTTGCTGTATTTCTCCCAGTCACTGGCGTAAACAAAACCTGGCGTGATGGTTGCAAATATATGCTTGAGTTTTTCAAAGTCTTGGCTCAACAAGCTGTAAGCGGTAGATACACTGCAATACGGAATGCCCACTGTCATCGCACCGATTGCAATCAAAGCATGCTCTAAGCTGTTTTCACTCAAAATTGCCACAGGTCGGTCAACACTCAAACCCATGTCTAAAAAAGACTGACCAATGCGCTGCGCTTTTTCCCAGGCTTGTGCATAGCTCACGTGTACCCACTCTTTGGTGACAGCGTCTCGACGCGCCATCCAGGTGCGGTCAGGGCGGTGTTTTGCCCAGTGTTCTAGTCTATCCGTGAGTCTGACGCCATACGGATCTAAGTCATTTTCAGCTTGCAGATAAGTCGCATCGCCGGATGTAGAAACGATGGCACGCGTGACGCCGTATTTGAATTCGCGGTATTTGGGTGATGCTGCGGCTGTAGCATTGGCATTGGCATTGGCATTGGCATTGGCAGTGGCGATCGTCATAAAAATCAGTGTGAACAGTCTAGGTTTATTTAGCTTGAACTTTGGCAGCTTTGCCATCTAAAAACGCTTTCACGCGCGCTTTCGCTTCCGGTGCGCTTTGCGCGATGGCAGCCATCATGGATTCGGTAAAAAAGCCGTGGTCTGCATTTTGCTCGGCAATACGGGGCAAGGCATGCATCAATGCGTAGTTGGTCAGTGGTGCGTTTTGAGCGATGCGTTTGGCAAGTTCTAAAGCTTTTTCAAAAGCTTGGCCTTTCGGCACCAAGTATTGCGCCAAGCCAATTTTTTCGCCATCGACCGCGTTGTAAACGCGACCCGTGAACATCATGTCCGCCATGCGCGATGCACCTATCAGTTTTGGAATACGCACTGAGCCGCCGCCGCCTACAAAAATACCGCGACTTCCTTCTGGCAATGCGTAAAAAGTGGATTCATCTGCCACACGAATATGGCAACTGCTGGCCAACTCTAAGCCACCACCCACGACAGCGCCATGCAAGGCGGCAACGACTGGCACAGGACCAGATTCCACACGATCCAACGCCACTGTCCAAGAGCGCGAATGCATCAAGCCCTGCCCTGCATCGCGGTCTTGCAGCTCACTCAAATCTAAACCCGCGCAAAAATGATCGCCATCGCCTGCTATTACAGCTGCGCGAACATGGCTTGGCATTGTTTCAAATACAGTCCGGATGGCGGCCATCAAAGCATCGTTGATCGCATTGCGTTTGGTGGGACGCGTCAGGCGAATCACCGCAACTTCTTGTGCATCTCCGGTGAACTCTAAAGAGATTAAATTTGAATTTGCTTTATTCTTTGTCATGGTTTAACTTGCTGTTGTGTTTGTCTTTAATTTCTTGCATAATTGAATTATGGTTATATTTGATAACTATTTCAAGCCAATTTCCAGCCAATTTATTAGTATTTACCCTAGACAAAGCTTTCACCGGAGTATTTCATGGATCATAAAAACCTCATCGCTATTGACATCCACACCCACGCTGAAGTCAGCTGCTGGAACCCGTTTGACAACTATGGTGAGGAGTACGACAAAGCTGCTGACAAATACTTCAAAAACGGCAAGCGGCCTACCATTGCCGAAACCATTGCCTACTACCGAGAACGCAAAATTGGACTTGTCATGTTCACCGTCGATGCAGAGTCAAAAATGGGACGTAGGCGCATCCCCAACGAGGAAATCGCCGAAGCTGCGAAGAATAATTCCGACATGATGATGGCCTTTGGCAGCATAGACCCACATAAAGGCAAGATGGGTGCGCGCGAGGCACGGCGTTTGATTGAAGAATTTGGCATCAAAGGTTTCAAATTCCACCCCACCGTGCAGGGCTACCACCCTTACGACAAGATGGCCTGGCCGATTTATGAAGTGATAGCAGAATACAAACTGCCCGCCATCTTCCACACCGGCCACAGCGGCATTGGCAGTGGCATGCGCTGTGGTGGTGGTCTGCGTCTGGAGTACAGCAACCCCATGCATTTGGACGATGTGGCAATTGACTTCCCCGACATGCAAATTGTCATGGCGCACCCTAGCTTCCCATGGCAAGACGAAGCGCTGAGCGTGGCGACGCACAAGCCCAACGTCTGGATTGACCTGTCTGGCTGGAGCCCTAAATACTTCCCCAAACAGCTGGTGCAATACGCCAACACGCTCTTGAAAGACCGCATTTTGTTTGGATCTGACTACCCACTCATCACGCCAGACCGCTGGATGAAAGACTTTGAAGAAGCGGGTTTTAAGCCCGAAGTCATGCCCGGCATTTTGAAAGACAACGCAGTTCGCTTACTTGGATTGAAATAATTTTTGCAAGCGCTTTATCCAATCATCAACTAAAGGTATGATGATTGGATGACGACAATACATCCTCAAAATTCTGCGGAATCAAACTGCACAGTTGGTTTGATCGGCCTAGGCGCCATGGGCAACGGTATGGCGCAATCGCTGCGCCGTGCTGGCCATTCGCCATCCGTCTTTGATATTCGCGCAGACGTTTCTGCAGCTTTTGCCAAAGACGGCGGAATAGCCTGCAAAACACCAGCTGAACTCGGCAACTGCTGTGACGTCATCGTTTCAGTCGTGGTGAATGCAGCGCAAACAGAATCCGTTTTGTTCGGTGCAGATGGCTGCGCAGCCACGATGAAACCGGGCAGCGTGTTTGTGATGTGCTCCACGGTTGACCCCAATTGGTCGGTTGTAGTCGAAGCCCGATTGGCCGCATTGGGTATTTTGTACCTAGATGCCCCCATCTCAGGTGGCGCTGCCAAAGCAGCTTCAGGTCAAATGACCATGATGACGGCCGGCAAACCTGAAGCCTACGCCATTGCCGAGCTTTTTTTGAACGCCATGGCTGCCAAAGTTTACAAACTCGGTGATTCTGCGGGCGCAGGCAGCAAAGTCAAAATCATCAACCAACTACTCGCGGGCGTGCACATCGCAGCCGCAGCAGAAGCCATGGCTTTGGGTTTACGCGAAGGGGTTGATCCTGACGCTTTGTACGAAGTGATCACCAACAGCGCGGGTAACAGCTGGATGTTTGAGAACCGCATGGCACATGTTTTGGCGGCAGACTACACGCCGTTGTCTGCGGTCGATATTTTCGTCAAAGATTTGGGTATTGTTTTGGACATGGCGCGCGCCACCAAATTCCCACTGCCGCTGTCCAGCACAGCACATCAGATGTTCATGCAAGCATCGACAGCGGGCTTTGCCAAAGAAGACGACAGCGCGGTTATCAAAATCTTCCCCGGTATTGAATTACCCAAGAAAAAATAACAGCGAAAAGTAGTTACAGCAAAAGGACTAAATATGCATATTTTGATCACAGGCGGTGCAGGTTTTTTAGGCGTTCGTCTTGCACGCACGCTATTGGCGCAGGGCACTTTAGCCTTGAATGGTGCTGCAGCGCAAAGCATTCAAACCATCACTTTGGCCGATAGAGTTGCGCCACCAGCAGATTTGCTGGCAGATGCAAGAATTGTGTCTCAAGTGGGTGATTTGAATGATTTACTGCAGCAAAATAAATTACCGTCAGCAAACACCAGCCTCGTTTTCCACCTAGCTGCCGCAGTCAGTGGCGAATGCGAAGCTGATTTTGACTTGGGCATGCGCAGCAATTACGAAGCGACGCGTTCTTTGCTGGAAGCGTGTCGCGCCTTAAAAACCAAACCAAGGTTTGTATTCGCCAGCTCACTGGCCGTGTTTGGCAAAGTGCCGGGCTTCCCCATGCCTGAACTGATTGAAGACGACTCGCTGCCCACGCCGCAAAGCAGTTACGGTACACAAAAACTCATCGGCGAAAATTTGGTGGCAGATTTTGGCCGCAAAGGCTTCATCACTGCTCGCTGTGTGCGTTTGATGACCGTCAGCGTGCGTGCTGGCAGGCCTAATGGTGCAGCTTCAGGCTTTTTAAGTGGCATGGTTCGCGAGCCACTGGCTGGCCTCAAAGCCGCCTGCCCTGTGCCGGCGGACACCTTGATCGCCCTGTCCTCCCCCGCGCGTACGGTGGAAGGCATCATCCGCGCTGCAGAAGTCACCAGCGAAGCGTGGGGACCTTTAAAAGCTGTGAATTTACCTGCGTTGTGCACCAGCGTGGGCGAGATGGCGGCCGCGCTTGAACGTGTTGCCGGCAAAGCCGCGACTGATTTGATCGATTGGACACCCGACCCCGCCATTTTGAAATTGGTAGAAACCTGGCCAGGCGTTGTCTCGTCCAGCCGCGCTAACAAGCTCGGGCTGCAGGCGGACACCGATTACGAAAAAATCATTCGCGACTACATCCGCGAAAATCCAGAAGCGATCAAACTCAAAATCACTGCATAACTCGGTTTTAGGAACAACATGAGCAAGATTCTGCTGGGCTGCATTGCGGACGATTTCACGGGCGCAACCGACCTGGCCAACAACCTCGTACGCGCAGGTATGCGGGTGGTGCAAACCAACGGCATACCAGCCCAAGCGCTGACGGCTGAGGTCGATGCGGTTGTCATTGCGTTAAAGACACGAACTATCGCGCCAACAGATGCCATTGCCCAGTCTCTTACTGCTCTGAATTGGTTAAAACAAGCAGGTAGTCGGCAAATATACTTCAAGTATTGCTCCACATTTGATAGCTGGTACGGTGCTAATGATGACGCGAAACGTGGCAACATTGGCCCTGTAACGGAAGCGCTGATGGATGCCATGGACGTAGATTTCACCATCGCCACGCCAGCCTTTCCAGATAATGGACGCACCGTTTTCAAAGGCCACTTGTTTGTGGGTGATGTGTTGCTGTCCGAGTCCAGCATGAAAAACCACCCGCTCACGCCAATGTTGGATGCCAATCTGGTCAACGTGATGCAAGCGCAGTGCCAGCGCAAAGTTGGGCTGATTGACTACCGCAGCGTTGCGGCGGGCTTCGATGCTGTGACTGCCCGCATCGCCGAGCTACGAGCCCAAGGCGTTGGCATCGCCATTGTTGATGCTATTTCAAACGATGATTTGATGCGGCTTGGCCCTGCGCTGGCAGACCTGCCACTGGTAACGGCAGGTTCAGGCGTGGCGATTGGTTTGCCACAGAATTTTGGCATTCAAGCCACTGGCGAGTCAGCAGCACAGGCCGCCGCCCTACCTGCTGCCAAAGGTTGGCAAGCGGTCGTGTCTGGCAGCTGTTCGCAAGCAACCAATGCACAGGTTGCGGCATGGCAGGCCAGCGGTCAACCACACAAAGCATTGAACTTAGCTGCCGTGCTGGGTAGTGATGCTCAAAGCCAAGCAGAAGTGCAAAGCGTGTTGTCGTGGGCGAAACCGTTTCTGACGCGTGGACCGGTGCTGATCTACTCAACGGCAGATGTTGAATCCGTCAAAACCACCCAAACCTTGCTGGGCAGCGACGCCACAGGTGCTCGGGTTGAGCAGGCGCTGAGCGCGATTGCCAAGGGCTTGGTTGAACTCGGCGTGCAACAACTGGTGCTTGCCGGTGGTGAAACATCGGGTGCTTGCGTGCTGGCACTGGGTGTTGAGCAGATGCAAATCGGCCCTCAAATCGACCCCGGCGTGCCATGGTGCTACGGGCTGAGTTCTAAGGCGCGAGAGACAGCCGGTGTCAACATCCACCTCACACTCAAATCAGGAAATTTCGGAAGTTCTGATTTCTTTGTCAAAGTGTTCAAACTATTACAGTAAACACAACATGCCAAAATTCGCCGCCAATTTGACGATGATGTACCCCGAACTGCCGTTTTTAGACCGCTTCGAAGCAGCGGCTAAAGATGGTTTTAAAGCGGTGGAATACTTGTTTCCCTACGCTTTTGAGACCAAAGAACTGGCAGCAAGGCTGAAAAACAACGGTCTGCAGCAAGTTTTGTTCAACCTGCCACCCGGCGGTGTGGATCCAGCCTCCATAGACGCCGCTTGGAACAGTGGCACGCGCGGCATCGCCTGCATAGCTGGGCGCGAGGCGGAATTTGCAGCCGGTGCTGACTTGGCACTGCGCTACGCCGAAGCCTTACATTGCCCCAGATTGCACATGATGGCGGGTTTGGTTCCCTTCGGTGAAAACAAAGAAAATGTGCGTGAAACCTATATCAATAATGCCAAAGCTGCTAGTCAATTGGTAGCAAAACAAGGTATCAACCTGCTCCTAGAACCCATCAACACCCGCGACATCCCCCGTTTTTTCTTAAACCGCCAAGACGAGGCGCATGCGCTGATTGCCGAAATCGGACAACCCAACGTCAAAGTGCAAATGGATTTGTACCACTGCCAAATCGTAGAAGGCGACGTCGCCACGAAAATCCGGCAATACCTGCCAACGGGCAACGTAGGCCACTTCCAAATCGCCGGCGTGCCCGAGCGGCAAGAGCCAGATATTGGGGAAATGAACTACCCGTATTTGTTCGATCTGATTGACAGTTTGGGTTATGCTGGCTGGATTGGCTGCGAATATAAACCCAAGCTGGGTGGTCAGACGAATGGCACGTCTAGCGGGCTGGGATGGTTGAAGCCGTATTTGACAAGTGCATAAGAAATAACTACCCGCCTGTAGCCATTTTTTGCCCTATTCTTCATATTCACTCACCGGCACACAGCTGCAAAACAGATTCCGATCTCCGTAGACGTTATCTATACGCCCCACGGGTGCCCAGTATTTGTTCTGCTTCAATTTAGCCAGGGGATACGCAGCCACTTCGCGGCTGTAGGGGCGACTCCACTCTGCACCCAACAAGCTATCCGCCGTGTGCGGCGCGTGTTTCAGCGGGTTGTTGTCTTGCGGCCAAACACCATTTTCAACTTTTGCAATTTCACCACGTATGGCGATCATGGCGTTGATGAAGCGGTCCAGTTCGTACAAGGTTTCGCTCTCGGTCGGTTCGACCATGAGCGTGCCTGCGACGGGGAAGCTCAAGGTCGGTGCATGAAAACCGTAGTCGATCAAACGCTTGGCGACGTCTTCGGCCGAGATGCCACTCGCACCGCCAGTGGATTCTTTCAACGGGCGCAAGTCCAAAATGCACTCATGCGCGACATAGCCCTGATCGCTGGCATACAGCGTGGGGTAATGGTCTTTCAATCTGGTGCTGATGTAGTTGGCGCTCAAGATCGCAATTTCAGTCGCGTCTTTCAAACCCTCAGCACCCATCATGCGGCAGTACATCCAGCTGATGGGTAAGACTGCGGCATTGCCCAGTGGTGCGGCTGAAATAGCCCCCACGCTTGTCGCTTCGCGTACTGCGCTGCCCCCCGAGGGGGCCGTGCCTTGCTTGGGGCGGCCCGGCGCGGCGGCCATAGCTTCGTAAGTCGCGTGACCGGGCAAATACGGCACCAAATCAGCCACCACACACACCGGGCCGACTCCCGGGCCGCCGCCGCCGTGAGGGATGCAGAAGGTTTTGTGCAGGTTCAAGTGGCTAACATCGCCGCCAAACTCGCCCGGTGAGGCTGTACCGACCAGCGCGTTCATGTTCGCACCGTCCACATAGACGCGGCCACCATAGCTGTGCACCATGGCGCAAAGTTCTTTGACGCTGGTCTCAAACACGCCGTGGGTGCTGGGGTAGGTGATCATCACGCAGGCCAGATGGGCGGCATGTTGCTCGCACTTGGCTTTCAAATCCGCCATATCGACATTGCCTTTGACGTCGCAGGCGGTCACCAGCACGGTCATGCCCGCCATCTGCGCACTGGCGGGGTTGGTGCCGTGGGCGCTGCTGGGAATCAGGCAAATGTTGCGGTGGCCTTGGCCATTGGCTTCAAAATAGGCCTTGATAACCAGCAAACCGGCATATTCACCCTGTGAGCCCGCGTTGGGTTGCAGGCTGATACCCGCATAGCCCGTGGCTTGGCACAACCAGGCGCGCAATTGCTCGTCCAGCTCGGCATAGCCTTGCAGTTGATCCTGCGGCGCAAACGGATGGATATTGGCAAACTCGGGCCAGGTGATGGGAATCATCTCGCTGGTGGCGTTGAGCTTCATGGTGCAGCTGCCCAGCGGGATCATGCTGCGGTCCAGCGCCAGATCCTTGTCGCTCAGTGCGCGGATGTAGCGCAGCATGGCGGTCTCTGAATGGTGCGTGTTGAAGACGGGATGCGTCAAGAACGGGCTGGTGCGGCGTAGATCGGCGGGGATCAACGATGTCACACCCGCTTCAAAATCACCCACTTGCGGTAAAGCCTGACCCGGTTCAGCAAAGAACGACCAAAGCAGTGCGACATCATCCCGTGTGGTGGTTTCATCGAGCGAAATACAGATGTAGTTTTCCCACGCAACCCGCACGTTAGCCGAAGCATTGATTGCCTTGGAAGCTATGGATTGTGTAGCATCATCGGTTTTGATGGCGAGGGTGTCAAACGCCGATGCACTCATCGTTGTAAAGCCCAAGGCCTGCAAACCACGCGCCAAAATGGCCGTGTAGGCTGCAACGCGCTGCGCAATGCGGGTCAAACCCTGCGGGCCGTGGTAGACGGCGTACATGCTGGCGATCACCGCTGGCAGTACCTGCGCGGTACAGATGTTGGACGTCGCTTTATCTCGGCGGATGTGCTGCTCACGGGTTTGCAGGGCGAGGCGATACGCCGGGTTGCCGTGCACGTCCACGCTAACACCCACCAAACGGCCCGGCATGGAACGCTTGTACTCGTCTCGACACGCTAAAAAGGCTGCATGCGGGCCACCGTTGCCCATGGGCATACCAAAACGCTGCGTCGTACCTAAAACAATATCAGCGCCCCACTCACCCGGCGGCGTCAACAGCGTCAACGCCAGCAAATCAGCCGCCACGACGAAAGCAGCCTGCTTGGCATGTACGGCAACAACGTCGGCACGCAAGTCATCAATACGCCCGCGGGTGGACGGATATTGCGCCAGCACGGCGAAATAATCACCCTTCAAAGCGGCTACCCACTCACTGTGAGAGTTGGCCAATTGGACGGTGATGCCCAGCGGTTTGGCGCGGGTCTGGATCACCTCAATCGTCTGCGGATGGCAATCCCCCGCGACGATGAAAGTATTGCTTTTGGATTTAACACTGCGCTTGGCCAGCGTCATCGCCTCTGCCGCCGCCGTCGCTTCGTCCAGCATCGATGCATTGGCCATGGGCAAACCCGTCAAGTCGCACACCATGGTTTGAAAATTCACCAGCGCTTCCAGCCGCCCTTGGCTGATCTCGGCCTGGTACGGCGTGTAGGCGGTGTACCAGGCCGGGTTTTCCAAAATATTGCGCAAAATCACACCCGGCGTGTGGGTGCCGTAATAGCCTTGGCCGATGAAGCTTTTGAACACCTTGTTTTTGCCAGCCATGGCTTTCAACTCTGCCAGCGCCTGTGCTTCCGTCGCCGGATGTGGCAAATCCATAGTCGTTTTGCGGGCAATGCTGCGCGGCACGATGGCCTCAATCAAAGCTTGACGCGACGCTGCACCGACAACTTTCAGCATGTGAATTTCATCCTCAGCATCAATGCCGATGTGGCGAGCGATGAACTCGGACGTGTTTTCTAATTCAAGCAAAGTGGGAGCAGACTTCAAGAGCATGGCAAAAATCTCAAACTACACCGTTCGCCCTGAGCCTGTCGAAGGGCTGGCGATACGTAAAAAACAGAAGGCTTCGACAGGCTCAGCCCGAACGGGATACTTGTACAGTCAGGCTGAAAACTTGGTGTAACCGGTCTCATCCATCAACGCAGCCAGTTGCGATGCATCGGACAGTTTGACCTTGAAGAACCAGCCCGCACCCAGTGGGTCGGAGTTTGCCAATGCCGGGTCAGCACGCAAGGCTTCGTTCACCTCGGTGATTTCGCCAGCCACAGGCATGTACACATCCGCTGCGGCTTTGACAGACTCCACCACGCCAGCCACTTCTTTTTGGGCAAACAGAGCGCCTACTTCGGGCAAGTCCACAAACACCACATCACCCAAGGCATCTTGCGCGTGGTGGGTGATGCCCACGGTAACAACAACCCCTTCGGTCGTGGCGGTATCGCCATCAATCTTCAGCCATTCGTGGTCTTCGGTGTATTTCAATGTCATGTGATTTCTCCTAAAAAATTAATTGGGGTCAGATTCTAATTATTCTGCTTTGAAAAATTAGCCACGGAAATAACGGTTTGGTACAAACGGCATAGACGCAACTTCCATAGCCACGACTTTACCGCGAACAATGGCGTTGATTCGGGTGCCTACCGCAGAGAATTCAGCGCTAACGTAGCCCATCGCAATCGGTTTATCGATAGTCGGCGCTAACAAGCCGCTGGTGACTTCACCGATGCATTTGCCATTCAAGTCTTGCAATTCGGTGTGTTCGCGCACAGGGACACGGTCTAAAGCGATCAAACCGACGCGTTTTTTCAGTGATTTGGCTAATAATTGCCTATTTCTAGGCTCATTTTGGACACTAGCCGGCGTATTTATTGCCTGTGAAGCTATTATATTTGTAGCACCTATGTAGCCACCCGCTCTTGCACCCTCCACGCGACGTACCTTTTGCATGGCCCAGCCCAGCCCGGCCTCGACGGGGTTGGTCGTCGCGTCTATGTCTTGGCCGTACAAACACAGCCCGGCCTCCAAGCGCAGCGAGTTGCGCGCGCCCAGACCAATCGGTTTGACCTCAGGCTCTGCCAGCAGCGCGTTGGCAAGCATCTCGGTTTGCTCGGCAGATACCGAGATTTCAAAGCCATCTTCACCCGTGTAGCCACTGCGCGTGACAAAGCAATCTGCACCGGCGATGTTGAAACGTCCGCCGGTCATGAACACCAGCTTCTCAATTCCGGGCGTCAATCTGGCCATCACCGTCACCGCCTGCGGCCCTTGCAAGGCCAGCAAACCGTGGGTTGGCATGGTGATGATTTGGCAGCGATTACCGATATGTTGCTGAATGTGCGCAATATCACCCACCTTGCAAGCACCGTTGACGATGACAAAAATCTCGTCATCCGCGACCTTGAAGAACATCAAATCGTCAATAATGCCACCCGCCTCGTTGGTCAGCAGCCCATAGCGCTGCTTGCCCACCGCCAGGTCGATCACATCCACCGGCATCAGGGTTTCAAAGGCGGCGGCGGCGTCCAGGCCGACCAGGCGCAACTGGCCCATGTGGGAGACGTCAAACAAACCGGCGTGGTTGCGGGTGTGGTGGTGCTCGGCGACCAAGCCGCTGGGGTACTGCACAGGCATGGTGTAGCCCGCAAATGGCACCATCCGAGCGCCAAGTGCGACGTGCAAGTCGTACAAAGGCGTCTTTAAAAGCGGCATTGGCAATGCGGAAGTGGCAAATTCAGTAGACAAAACAGACTCCTAGGGCATGAAAATCGGTCGATCAATGCCCCGGCTGTCCTCTTTACCTGAGAGATTCGCAAGTTAAATAGGTAACTTGGTTGCTCCTTCGGTGGATGACCTCAAGGGGTCACCTCTCTCCAGCAAGGAACGCTCAAAAAATGATTTCAAGCGTCTTGTCAGTCCTTGGTGCCTGAGCGTTCAGAGTTTCCCATCTGGAAATCTCCTGCGCCTTCGGCGGTTTTACGACACATCGTGATGTTTAATCTTGACGATATTGTCTAAAACGCTCTCCTGACAGCCTGAATTCTAACCAATTCAAAACGCCGTGGCCAAAAGCTGACTTCTAAAGCCCGATAATTAGCCCCATGTCATCCTCAAAAGTACTCTTCGGCTTCCATGCCATCAATGTGCGCCTCAAAACCGCCCCTAAATCCGTCATCGAGATCTACCACGACGCCAGCCGCCGCGATGCGCGCATGCGCCAATTCATCGCCAAAGCGTCCGATATGGGCATGAAATTGATCGAATCCGATGGCGAACGCCTCGTCAAACTGGCGGGCGGCCACGGTCACCAAGGCGTTGTTGCCAAGGTTGAAGCCGTCACCCTAGTGCATTCGCTTGATGAATTGCTCGAAAATTTGGAAGCGGCTAATGCAGACGTGCCACTGGCTGAACGCGTCAACCCGTTGATTTTGGTGCTGGACGGCGTGACCGACCCGCACAACCTGGGCGCTTGCCTACGCGTGGCCGACGGCGCTGGCGTGCACGCGGTGATCGCCCCCAAAGACAACGCCGCCGGCATCAACGCCACGGTCGCCAAAGTTGCCAGCGGCGCGGCCGAAACCGTGCCCTACTTCATGGTCACCAACTTGGCGCGTACGCTGAATGAGCTGAAAGAACGCAATATCTGGATCATCGGCACCAGCGACCAAGCCACCAAAACGCTCTACCAAACCGACTTCAAAGGCCCAGTTGCCTTGGTTTTAGGCGCAGAAGGCGACGGCATCCGCCAGCTGACAGCCAAGACCTGCGACGAGCTGATCAGTATCCCTATGATGGGTGCGGTCGAGAGCTTGAACGTGTCGGTTGCCAGTGGTGTTTGCCTGTACGAAGCGATGCGGCAGCGTATTTCGGCATAATCATTTTAAACAAACTTGACCTAAATTTACCAACCCCGTTCGGACTGAGCTTGTCGAGGTCATCAACATAACAAAAAATTGATCCATGAAGATAATAGCTACACTTTTAATAGCAGTTTTGGTAGTATTTACGCTGGCTAGTTGTACGCAAGAGCAACAAAACAAAATCAGCCGAGACATTCAAAACTACACCGGAACCAACGGCGTTTTAGAAATCTACGCTGGCGACAAAGTCGTCCGCCGCTTCCTAAAAATCGACAAAATCAGCACCGCCCTAGGCACCGATGACGGCAAAGCGCGCACCTACCGCTACGGCTACGGTATCTTGGACGAAAACCTGAACATGATCGCTGATGCGGGCGAGAAAAAAGTCTATTTTGAAATCAGTGACTACGCGACGAATTACGTGTTTTTTGAGAATCCACGGTGATACCATTTTTTACAGTTTTTTGAAATTTTTAGCTTAAAAATGGCGTTGCATGCCTCGTTCAAAAAGTCGGATGGCATGGTTTACGTTTTGCCTGAAACACGCTCGATCGACCAAGTTTTCACGGCTTTTTATGACGTCAATCAGAAAGAAAAGTTAGCAGCAGCGGGTCAAGAAGACCCGATCGCCAAGTTTGCCGTGCCGACAAAAATCTCAGCGTAAGTTTAAAGGATAAGCCCTAAAAATAGGCATCAAACCAAGCCAAACGCCCCCAGCAGCGCCCCTGCACCCAGCAGCCAGAGCAGGTGAATCTTGGTTTTCCACACCAAAAGCATACAAGTTACCGCTAACAGCCACAGCGGCCAATCTTTCGCTGGCTGGCTGTGGCCGGCAATCAGCAGCCAGCCTGTCGCTATCAACAAAGCAATCACAATAGGTGCCATGCCCTGCTTGAAAGCACGAACGATGCGCAGCTCGCGGTTTTGGTGGCCCCAGCGCGCAGCCATGAAAGTCAGCGTGGTGCTGGGCAGCATGATGCCAAACATGGTGACAAATACGCCAAACAGCGCATAGCCCAAGCCCATCCACCCCGCGGCCAAGCCGCCGCCAGCGTTCAAACCCACGTTCCAACCCATCAGCGCGACAAACAACACATTCGGCCCCGGTGCGGCTTGCGCCAGGGCGACGCTGGAAGTGAACTGGGCGTCGGTCAACCAATGTTGCTCAGTCACCAAGTAGCGCTGCATGTCTGGCGCTGTCGTGATAGCGCCGCCCACGGCCAACAGCGACAAGGTGGCGAAATGGGTAAACAGGCTCAACCAATCGGCGGCAGTTAAGTTCAAAATCATGACTTGCCTCCTTTGTTAGATTGTTCTATCGCACCGATCTGTCGGTAAGCCCAGAGCGTTGCAAGCGCCCCCAAGCCCAGCAAAACCCACGCCAGCGGAATCCGCAGTATCGCAATGGCTATAAATGTCATAGTGGCTAAGGCAATACATACGCCGGCTGACATCACATTTGCCTTCAAAGCGGTGACCAATCGTAGCCCGACTGCTGCAATCAACCCCGCCGACACAGCGCCCATGCCTTTGAGCGCGCCCTGCGCCATGGGCATATCGGCAACACTGGCAAACAAGGCGGCAACCACCAAAACAACCAGCAGCGGAAAAGTCAGAATCCCCGCCAATGCCGCCAAACCACCGCGCAGGCCAAAGTAGCGGTCGCCAATCATCAGGGCCAGATTCACCACATTCGGACCGGGCAGAATTTGCGCAACCGCCCAATCCTCGATGAATTCTTCGTTGGTCAACCAGCCTTTTTCATCGACCAACACGCGCTGTACTACCGCCAAAACGCCACCAAAACCCTGCAAAGCCAGCCAGGTCATTGACCAAAACAGGTCGGATAGCGAGGTGGGTTGGGGGCGTGGGACGGTGCGGGGGGATGGTTCAGACACAGCAGACATACTTCAATCTTAACCTTGCAAAGTCTTCAAATGCCCTTCAAGCAACGGATTTCAGAGACAAATTAGCAGAAAACAGCGTTAAACCTTACACTAGGGGGTTACCCCAAGTCAGTTAGAACCACCCCCCTATATGAACGCCCCTGTTGACGTCTCCCTCTTCGCTCGCGCTGCCAAGCCGCTCGCCAGTTACAAAAAGCACTGGGCGGCCCGCTTTGGCACGGCCAAATTTTTACCGATGAGCCGCCAAGAGATGACCGCTTTAGGCTGGGACAGCTGCGACATCATTTTGGTGACGGGCGACGCCTACGTCGACCACCCCAGCTTTGGCATGGCCGTGATTGGCCGCATGCTGGAAAACCAGGGTTTCCGTGTCGGCATCATCGCGCAGCCCGACTGGCAAAGCGCCGAGCCATTTAAGGCGCTGGGCAAACCCAATTTGTTCTTTGGCGTGACGGCGGGCAACATGGACTCCATGATCAACCGCTACACGGCGGACCGCAAAATCCGCAGCGACGACGCCTACACCCCCGGCGACATAGGCGGCAAGCGCCCCGACCGCGCGGCGATTGTCTACAGCCAGCGCTGCCGCGAGGCCTGGAACGACGTGCCGATCATTCTGGGCGGCATTGAAGGCTCGCTGCGCCGCATCGCGCATTACGATTACTGGTCGGACAAAGTACGCCGCTCGGTGGTGGTGGACGCCAAGTCTGACCTGCTGCTGTACGGCAATGCCGAACGCGCGATTGTAGAAATTGCGCATCGTTTGGCTGCCAAAGAGCCGATCACGTCCATCACCGACGTACGCGGCACGGCGTTTGTGCAGCGCAGCAGCGTGGAAGGCTGGTTTGAGATTGATTCCACCAGCGTGGACGAAGTGGGCCGCGTGGACCAGTTGGTGAACCCCTACATGATGAGCGCCGACGTGGCGCGTGAACAGGGCGGCACGTGTGTGCAAGACCCAGCTGCGCCTGATGCGAAAATCGGCTTGCTGGATGGCAACATCAAGCCCATCAAATTCGTCGTTAATCCGTCATTGACGCACAAAAACAACATGGTCAAAACGGCGCGCGACAAAACTGTCATCCGCCTGCCCTCTTACGAAAAAGTCAAATCTGACGCTGTGCTCTACGCCCATGCCAACCGCGTGCTGCATCTGGAGACCAACCCAGGCAACGCCCGCGCCCTGGTGCAAGCCCACGGCGAGGGAACGACAGCGAAAGACGTGTGGATCAACCCGCCGCCAATTCCACTGACCACCGCTGAGATGGATTTGGTATTCGACCTCGGCTATGCACGCAGCCCGCATCCTTCTTATGCCGACGCCAATGGCAGCCATGACCACAGCACCAAAATCCCTGCGTGGGAGATGATTCGCTTCAGCGTCAACATCATGCGCGGCTGCTTTGGCGGCTGCACCTTTTGCTCGATCACCGAGCATGAAGGCCGCATCATCCAAAGCCGCAGTGAAGACTCGGTTATCAAAGAAGTCGAAGCCATTCGTGATTCTGTCAAAGGCTTCACCGGCACGATTTCAGACCTGGGCGGCCCGACCGCCAATATGTACCGCATCGGCTGCAAAACGCCCGAGATTGAAGCTGCCTGCCGCAAACCGAGCTGCGTTTATCCCGGCATTTGCCCGAACCTGAACACCAGCCACACCCCGCTGATCAACATGTACCGCCGCGCCCGTGCGCTCAAAGGCGTTAAAAAGATCCTGATCAGCTCCGGCCTGCGCTACGACCTGGCCGTGCAAAGCCCTGAGTACGTCAAAGAACTGGTGACGCACCATGTCGGCGGCTACCTGAAAATCGCGCCCGAGCACACCGAGCAAGGGCCGCTCACAAAGATGATGAAACCCGGCATCGGCAGCTACGACAAGTTCAAAACCTTGTTTGAAAAGTACAGCGCCGAAGCCGGTAAAAAGCAGTACCTCATCCCCTACTTCATCGCCGCCCACCCCGGCACGAGCGATGAGGACATGATGCATCTGGCCATCTGGCTGAAGAAAAACGGCTTCCGCGCCGACCAAGTGCAAACCTTCTACCCATCGCCCATGGCCACCGCCACGACGATGTACCACACCAACAAAAACCCGCTGCGCAAAATCACCCGCGACAGTGAAACAGTAGACATCGTCCGCGGCGACAAACGCCGCCGCCTACACAAAGCCTTCCTCCGCTACCACGACGCCAACAACTGGCCACTCCTGCGCGAAGCCCTGAAAACCATGGGCCGCTCAGACCTCATAGGCAACGGCAAACACCACCTCATCCCCACCTTCCAGCCGCTCAACAGCACCGGCTACACCAGCGCCCGTAAAAAGAACTCGACGTCAGATTCGGGAACGTCAGCGGCGTTGAATGTGCAAGCCAAACCGGGACGGATATTGACCCAGCATACAGGCCTGCCGCCTCGGGATAATGGCTCCAAGCCGTTTAAGTCTGTGAAGCCTAAAAATTCATTGAAATAAGGCTGCGGCCGGCGTATTTATTCCCTAATTTGCTACTTAATTTATAGCAAATTTGCCCCTAATTAAATGAATAAGCCAACCAACTCACCGTTCCCCGTAAATACGCCCGTACTTATCGCCGGCGGCGGTCCAGTGGGGTTGACGCTTGCCGCGCTGCTGGCCAGTTTTGGCATTCGCAGCGTGGTGATTGAAAACGACCCGTCTTACTGCACCGGCAGCCGGGCGATTTGCATGTCGCGGCGCTCGCAGGAGATTTTGGGCTGGGTGGGTGCGGACAAGCCGTTGGTCGAAACAGGGTTGTCGTGGGTGGGTGGGCGCAGTTATTACCGCGATACCGAGGTGCTGCACTTTCAAATGCCCAGCGACCCCACGCAGCGCTTTGCGCCCATGGTCAACATTCAGCAGTATTTTGCGGAGCAATTTGCGCATGAAGCGGCTCAAAAATACCAAGACAACTACGGTGATTTGGTGGATGTGCGGTGGAATTGCAAAGTCGAAGCGGTGCGCCAACAAGCAGACTTCAATGAAGTGGATGTGGTTGATGCTGACGGCAAAACGCAGACCATACGAGCCGATTGGCTGGTCGCCTGCGATGGTGGCCGCAGCACGGTGCGTGAGCAGCTGGGGCTGCAACTGCAGGGTATGCAGTACGACGGCAAGTACGTCATCGTCGATATCCGCCAAAAAACCAAGCGTGACGTCGAGCGGCTGGCTTGGTTTGACCCGCCCAGCAACCCCGGCTCCACCATTTTGATGCACCGCCAGCCTGAGGACGTGTGGCGGATTGATTACCAGATTCGGGACGATGAAGACCCGGTGGAGGCCATCAAGCCCGAGAACGTGCTGCCCCGCGTGCAAAGCCATTTGTCCATGATTGGTGAAAACGAGCCATGGGAGCCGCTGTGGATTTCGATCTACAACGCCAAATGCCTGAGTTTGGAGAAATACCGACACAACCGCGTGCTGTTTGCGGGCGATGCGGCGCATTTGGTGCCGATTTTTGGCGTGCGCGGGTTGAATTCTGGGCTGGACGATGCGGGAAACTTGGCTTGGAAGCTGGCGCGCGTCATCAACGGCACGTCGCCAGACAGCTTGCTGGACACGTATTCAACAGAGCGCGTCCACGCCGCGCATGAAAACATGGTTTTCGGCGCAAAAAGCACGGAGTTCATGGCACCGCCCAACTTTGCGTTCAAACTGATGCGAGAGGCGACTTTGAAGCTGGCACTGGCAGACGAGAAAGTGCGTTCGCTGATTAACCCGCGGCAATCGATGCCGATTCATTACGTCGGTTCGTCCTTGAACTTGCCAGATAGTGACATTTGGAGCAGCGACTTGGCCGCGCCGGGCATGCCGGCACCTGAGGTTTTGCTCGACAATGGCTCTCATTTAACGCAACAGTTTGGCAAAGGCTTTGTGTGCATCGTCTTTGGCGATTCATTAGACAAGCCAAAACAAACAGAATTAGCGCACAATAGCATCAAAATTCATAGCTTCTCAGGCAATAAATACGCCGGCTACAGCCAGTTTGGTCTGTCAAATCAGACCGAGTCAGCGCTGATACTGGTGCGACCCGACGGCTATGTGATGGGACGCTGGAAAGGCTCGGATATTGCGCCTGTGTTGACGGCGATGAAGCAAACGGGAGTGATGTCATGACTGATAGCGAATTAGACCAAACCTACACCGCTCTGTGCAATGCACTCGCCGGCGTGGGCGAGGCGCAAGCGCAGTCGTTTTTAGCGATGTTCGCCCTCTCACTCATGGCGCACAGCCCAAGCGCAGCTCAGGTGCTGACGCTGATCGCGCAGGCGCAAACCCAATGCAATCAAAGCAGCAAAGCCGCTGAAAGTTATGAAACCACTTGATTCCCCTTAAAATAAGCATCTAGACGGCGTATTTATTGCCTAAGATGCTGCTATTTTTATAGCATACTTTAGACCGGTGGCAAGAGTACTTTGTCAACGATATGAACCACGCCGTTTCTAGCGTCTAAGTTGTTCTGAATAATCCGCGATGTGCGGCTTCGGCTATCAGTGATGGTTAAAACGCCACCAAGATTGTCAACTGTCAACTGTCAGCGTCGCGCCTTGAACGGTTTTTAGCGGAGTGTTCAACAAAATATCACCAAAACTGATCTTACCGGGAAGCAGGTGATACGTCAGAACCGCTGTAAGCAAAGGTTTGTTGGCAAAAAGCTGGTCTTTGGTCATACCTAATTCGACAAGCGCGGCAACGAAAGCTGCGTTGTTAAGCGCAAACAAGGTGCAAGACGTGTTGACTTGGAAGGTCACCACCAAATCGGCAGCAACCAGCGATGTAGAGTTTCATAAAAAATGGGAAGCGATTGGCACACCCGTGGTGGGCGGCACGGCTGCGCAGTTTGGTGAGTTGATCAAACGCGACACCGTGCGTTTGGGCAAAGTGGTGAAAGACGCGGGTGTGACACTGGATTGAGCGTAGTTCGGTTAGTTTTGATGACTTAAATTTGGAGGCTTTTTTTATGACTCGCACTTTATTCAAACAAGTACTGACCGTATCAAGTTTATTCATGGGGCTTGTGATGCAATCAGCTCAAGCACAAACCGCAGCTACCGCCGTTTGGCCGACCAAACCCGTAAAAATCGTCGTTACCTTCCCGCCTGGTGGCGCACCTGATACTTTGGCGCGCATTCTGGCGGACAAATGGGGGCAGGCGACGGGGCTGACATTTACCGTAGACAACAAACCCGGCGCAGGCGGCAACATAGGTGCTGATTTTGTGGCGAAAAGCGCAGCTGACGGCACCACGCTGCTGATCGCCACCGTTGGCACCCACGCGATCAACCCCGCCTTGTACGCCAAAATGCCTTATGACAACATCAAGGACTTCACACCGGTGAGCTTTTTGGCCAGCACGCCTAACTTGCTGGTCGTCAACAACAACGTCCCCGCCAAAACCGTCAAAGAGCTGATTGCGCTAGCAGGCAAGACGCCATTGACATTTGGATCTTCTGGTAGCGGCACATCCATTCACCTGTCTGGCGAGCTGTTTAACACCTTGGCTGGCGTCAAAATGCAGCACATCCCTTACAAAGGCCGTGCGCAGGCGATTCCGGATTTGTTGGGTGGCCGTATTTCGATGATTTTTGACAATATGCCTTCGGCACTGCCATTGGTCAAATCTGGCGATATCCGCGCCATCGCCATCACCAGCGCTACGCGTTCACCCGCCGCACCGAATATTCCGACGATTGCTGAAGCTGGTTTGCCCGGCTTTGAAGCGACCTCGTGGTTTGCCTTGATGGCACCGGCTGGCATGCCCAAAGACGTTTTAGCCCGCATCAACGCTGAAACGATCCGCGTTATGACCTTGCCAGACGTGAAAGAAAAACTTTCAACCTTGGGGCTAGACGCCGCCCCAGCCAGCCCTGAGTCACTCGCCAGCTTGATTCAAGTCGAAACCGTCAAATGGGCAAAAGTGGTGAAAGAATCAGGCGCGAAGCTAGATTAGCCCTGAAAACATGCCATTTTAACCTCTAGCCGTTGTATTTATTATTTATATTGCTATATTATTCATAGCATAATGAATGGCATCAAACAAATTAAATTACACCACCCAAGCACCATCCCGATAAATCACTTGCTCATCCAACGCGACTTCTTCGGTCACGGCAAAAACATCGATGTGGTAGGTGCCGTCACCGCGTTTGAAGTTGGGTTTACCGTAGATGCCGTGTTTCGCGCCCAAGGATAGGTGCATGCCGCACATGCGTTCGTAGCTGCCAATGTCGCTGACGGTACGGGTTTGGGTGAACGCGCGGTTGAGGCCCATGCCGATTTCGCGCAACCAGACGACCTGCTCCTCAGCGCGGATATTGGCCAGCACGGTGTCAAATTCTGGCGTGCTGTCTTCGGTGGCGACGACTTGGCCTTTGTCAACAATCAAGGTGATGGGCTTGGCGGGGCGGTTGACTTTGAACGCGGTGTCGCCAAAGGCATGGATGCGTACGCGCCCCTGCACAGCCTCTAGGACTTTCGCCTCGGTAAACACCTCACCAATCGGGAACTGCCCGCCTACGTTAGGCATGTCTCTGTAGTCGCCCACATTGAGTTTGGCTGATTCAAACGACGAGCCAAAGACCAGTTTAGCATCTGGAAACTGTGCGCCACCACTGTCCAGCCAGCCGCTTTTAGCATTGTCTATGGCGGTTTTTAGGCCATGACCCACACCGCGAAAATACGCAGCATCGTAAGCCAACGCATCGATGTAATACCCTAGCTCAAGCCCTTGCATGCGCACCAAATGCAGATGCTCGATCACTTTGAGCCCGCGTTTGAACAGCTCCACACGGATACGAAAGGCCTCTAGCCTGAAATTGGTCGATTGAACCAAGACAACCAAGTCTGACGCCGCCAAAGCCGCAAATATGTCCAGTACGGCTTCGGGTGTGTGGGCCGCAAAGTCGATGAATTGCGCATCGGGCAGGCAGTGCCTGTAGGCGTCTGTCAGGATGCTGGCGAGTTCGCAGTTCGTATCAAACACCACCACGGCCTTGTGTTGGTTGGTGTGATGGAACACCTGTGTCAACAGTTCAGCAATGTTTTTTTCGGCAATCTCGTTCATACTTTTACTTAGATGGCGTTGTCGCCTGTGCTATACGAACCGCTTCATCGACAAAGCTGTAAACCTCAAGCGGTATCCGACCATTGGGCCCCAACACGACTTTGTTGCGATATTGGCCCACGCGCACCACAACCAGTTGCAACGAGGGAACCACAACCACATACTGCCCTTGGTGCCCTTGCAAGGCGTAAAACGGGTGTTTGTACGTCCAATCCATCCACAGCGAATGGCCATAGTAGGGTTGCAAATCGGGCTTTCGCATGCGATCTACAAAGGCTTTGTCCAGCAGCTGTTTGCCGCCCCACTGACCGTCTTGTAGCAGCAGTTGCCCCAATTTAGCAAAGTCTCTGGCGGTCGCAAAAATGCAGCAATAAGTGCGCTCCATGCCACCATCTTCACCGGCTCTGTCCAGCGTATAAATAGCGTCTTTCTCCATGCCCAACGGTTGCCACAGTGATTGCGACAAGTGTTCGCTGATGTTGGATTGCGGGTTCTTTTTCTGAATCGCCCGCTTCAAAATCACACCCAACAACTGGGTCGAGCCGCTGCTGTATTCGTATTCTGTGCCTGGCTCACGCTCAAAGTCTTGCTTCAACACCAGATTTTCAGCATCTTTGCCGTAGTAAAGATCGGTCGTCACATTGAACGGCAGCTTGTAGTTTTCGGTCCAGTCGTGGCCGGCTTTCATGGCTGAGACTTGCGAAATCGTGGCTTTTGAAGCTCTGGCGTTGCCAGCGAATTCGGGTAAAAACTGGGTAATCGGCGTGTCAAAACTTGGAATCAGCCCTTGCTGCACCGCCAAGCCCACCTGCATCGTCGTGATGGTTTTGGCGATTGAGAATGAATTGGTACGGCTGCTTTCGGTGTACGGCGAAAAATACGTTTCATGCAGCAATTTGCCATTTTTGACGACCACAAAAGCGGCTGATTTGTATTGTTGCAGGTAGCTCAACATGACACTGTTTAAGGAAGATTTGTTAAACGCAGCGTCTTTTTCCCAAGGAAGTGGTTTAGCGGTGGCGATTGTGCGCTGTGCAAAATTACCTGCATCGTCAATATGCGCGGTTGAATGCCCTTGCAAATAGGTGGCTGACAGGGCTTTCCAAAAATAACCATGCCCGGTGAGCTGA
This sequence comes from Comamonadaceae bacterium, assembly GCA_947485165.1. Lineage (GTDB taxonomy): Bacteria > Pseudomonadota > Gammaproteobacteria > Burkholderiales > Burkholderiaceae_C > Aalborgiella. Next base: position 6,824 of record CANKRG010000004.1, on the reverse strand, counting down.
ATTGCCAAAGCCAATGAAACAAGCAACGCAAGCAAAGCCAAGCCCAGGCGCGTAAAGAATTTTTTAAGCATATGAAACCGAATTTATATTAAGCAGACTTTGCAACACTTGCCAAAGCATTTTGTGTGATTTGAGCCAAACTGCCACGGGTAGATATTACTTCGGGATCCAAAGTAACCTCGATCAAAGTGCCTTGTGGACGCGCGAGTGCAGCCAACAACTCGGCTTCAAACTCGTGCGTATGGGTGATGCGCACACCCGCGTAGCCATAGGCGCGTGCGAGGCCAGCAAAGTCGGGGTTGGCCAGCTTAGTGCCGCTGACATTGCGTGGGTACTCACGCTCTTGGTGCATGCGTATCGTGCCAAACATGCCGTTGTTGAGCAGCAAAACAATGCTTTTTGCACCGACTTGCGCTGCGGTGGCCAGTTCTTGACCATTCATCATGAAATCGCCATCGCCCGCGATGGTGAAGGCGACGCGTGGACCTGTGGCTGCGTTTTTGGTCAAGATATTCGCTGCAATGCCTGCTGGCACGCCGTAGCCCATCGCGCCATTGGTCGGGGCGAGCTGGGTTTTGAAGCCTTTAGCCAAGCCGTGGTATTGATAAAAACGGTGCAACCAGCTGGCAAAGTTGCCAGCGCCATTGGTCAGCACCGCATCTGCAGGCAGATGCTTTTGGAGAGTGGCGATGATAGCTGGCATATCGATGGTGCCTGGGAGTTTGAGGCCACCATTGGCGGGATCAATATTTGCCAAATAATCGTTATTTGCCTCTTTCACCCAAGCCTGCCACGGCAAAGTTGGCGGCGCAGACAACGCCTCCAGCGAGCGTGTAGCGGCACGCATGCTGGCATGAATGGCTAAATCTGCTTGGTAAACGCGGCCAAGCTCTTCCGCACTGGCGTGGATGTGCACCAGCTTTTGCGCAGATTTGGGCGCTTGCAACAGGGTGTAGCCACCGGTGGTCATCTCGCCCAAACGTGGGCCGATGGCGATGATCAGATCACTTTGCTTGATGCGCGCCGCCAGCTTGGGGTTGATGCCGATGCCCACATCGCCCGCATACAACGGGTGAAAATTGTCAAACGTGTCTTGAAAGCGAAAGGCATTACCGACCGGCAGCGACCAGTTTTCGGCAAATCGTTGCAGCGCTTGCGCGGACTGCACTGTCCAACCGCTGCCACCTGAGATAACCAAAGGTCGCTCTGATTTTAATAGCATATCACGCAATAAATTCGCCGACTCAGGTGTAATCCATGCCTCTACCGGCATGGCTTTAGGCAATGGTACAACGTCTACCATCTGCGTCAGCATATCTTCAGGCAAGACGATGACGACAGGACCAGGACGGCCATTCATGGCGGTGGCAAAGGCGCGGGCGACGTATTCGGGGATGCGTTTAGCATCGTCAATACGCTCGACCCGTTTGGCCATGCCACCCGTGGAAGGGCCGAAAAAACTCAGATAGTTAACTTCTTGAAAGGCTTCGCGGTCGCGGGTGTCGCTGGCCACGTCACCGACAAAAAGCACCATGGGCGTGGAATCTTGAAAGGCGGTGTGCACGCCAATAGAGGCGTTCGTAGCACCAGGGCCGCGTGTCACAAAACACACACCTGGCCGGCCAGTGAGCTTGCCAGCGGCCTCGGCCATGAACGCGGCGCCGCCCTCTTGCCGGTTGATGACGAATTCGATGTCATCTTTGTAGGCATGAAAGCCGTCCAGGACGGCTAAAAAACTCTCGCCGGGAACGCCAAAAGCGTGTGTCACACCTTGGGCAACGAGGCATTCGACCAACAAGTGACCGGCTAATTGTGTTCTCATGCTGTTCTGTCTACTTATAAGTTTTTTATTTTTATGCTTGTTTTGTTTGCGGCTTTTTTTGATGCTCTACGCTTCTGGCAAAACCAATGCTGACCAACAGCACGAAAGCCACGGCGTACAGACAAGCGCTGTAAAGTTGCCTGTCCATCAATGCGCCAAAAATCAAAGGTGCCACTGCAAAACCCACATCAAAACCCGAGTAAACCGTGCCATACATGCGGCCCGATGCGCCCTTGGGGGTTGCGTTTTTAACCATCATGTCACGGCTGGGGTTGCCAATACCTACGACAAAACCAGTAGCAGCCAAGGCAACCATGGTGCCGACTGCACCTAGAATTCCAGTTGCGCAAAGCACCAGTAAAAATGAACCGACCGCATAGCAAATCATGATGGCTTTGTCGCTACTGATGCCACGCTTGGCTTGGCTGGAGGCAATAAAGCCACCGACCAAAATACCCAATGCGCCGCACAACAAATAAGCGGTCAAGGTCAGCGTCGCCATTTCAAAGCTGACGCCATGCAGGGCTTTGAGGATAGGCACTGAGAAGCTTTGTACCATCGCCAATGTCACCGTGGACAGCATGAAAAACCCGAAGCACCACCACACGACGGGGAGCTTTAGAAACGCAAAATCGCTTTCTTTTTCAGCGTGAAGCGGTACGGTTTTTGGATTCTGGCGAACCACTTCTGTCAAAAAACACTCCCGGTTCAACCACAAAATCATCAGTACCACGGCATACAGCATGGCTGCGGCTAAATAGGCATTACGCCAGCCCACCCACGACGTCAAACCCGCGTAAAACAATGGTGCAAGCGCCCAACCCAGGCTCCCTGAAATACCATGGGTGCTGAACGCATGCCCCAAGCGAGGTTGTGACACGCGCTGATTCAATATCGTGAAATCGCAAGGATGAAACGGCGAATTACCCAAACCTGCCAAAGCGGCCGCTGCTATCAACCAAGCGTAACTTTGGGCAGACGCAGCCACAAGCGCCGCCAACATAAACACGCCAATGGCAGAAAACAGCACAGGTCGTGCGCCCACGCGATCTACCCAAAACCCCGACAGGGCTTGCCCAACCCCGGACACGACAAAAAAGACGGTGACCAAGAATCCCAACTGCGAGAAACTCAGGGCAAACTCTTGTTGAAACACCGGAAACAAAGGCACCAGCAGCATGTGCGAGAAGTGCGAGATGGCATGCGCCATGCTCACCAAGCCGATGATTTTGGCGTCTTGCGACAGGGGAACCGGCTTGCTATCTATCGAGGCAGAAAATGTGTCAGTACTCATGCCTTCATGATAACAAGACTGCCTAGGCTATGCTGTCGCCTAAATAAGCTTAGGTTACGCTTCGGTTCACTTGAAGACAAACTGTCCTGGCGCGTGAATGGGGTCTACGCTCACCGCAATACTGCTCTTAGGCAAAAACTTGCCTTCCAAAATCAGCTTGGACAACGGGTTTTCAATGCGTTGCTGTATCGCCCGCTTCAAAGGTCGCGCACCAAACACCGGGTCAAAACCAACTTTGGCCAGTTCAGCCAAGGCAGCCGCTGACACATCCAAGGTCAGCTCCATCTTAGCCAGGCGCGCTTGCAAGATTTTGAGCTGGATGCCCGCAATCGACTCGATCTCTTTCACGCCCAACGCATGGAACACCACGGTTTCGTCAATGCGGTTCAAAAACTCAGGGCGGAAATGGTCTTTCAACTCATCCCACACGGCGTCTTTGATGTCATCATAAGGTTTACCAACCATCGCCTGTATTTTGTGCGAACCAATGTTGCTGGTCATCACGATCACGACATTTTTGAAGTCCACGGTGCGACCTTGCCCATCGGTCAAACGGCCATCGTCTAGCACCTGCAAGAGCACATTGAACACATCGGGGTGCGCTTTTTCAACCTCATCCAGCAAAATCACGCTGTAGGGTTTACGGCGCACGGCCTCGGTCAAGTAGCCGCCCTCCTCGTAACCCACATAGCCCGGCGGTGCGCCTATCAAGCGTGCAACGCTGTGCTTTTCCATGAATTCACTCATGTCTATGCGGATCAAATGGTCTTCAGAGTCAAACAAAAAGCCAGCCAGAGCTTTGCACAGCTCGGTTTTACCCACACCCGTTGGGCCAAGGAACAAGAACGAGCCGGTTGGGCGATTGGGGTCAGACAAGCCAGCACGCGAACGGCGAATCGCATTGGCAACCGCCGTGATGGCTTCTTCTTGCCCCACCACGCGGTCATGCAATTTGTCCTCCATCACCAACAACTTGTCACGCTCGCCTTGCATGAGCTTGCTCACAGGGATGCCCGTCGCACGCGCGACGACTTCGGCGATTTCTTCAGCGCCGACTTGGGTGCGCAACAACCGCGGAGCAGAGCCTCCGCCTTTTTCTTCAATCGATTGTGCTTCTTTCAAGCGCTTCTGAAGCTCCGGGAGTGTGCCATATGTAAGCTCTGAGACTTTAGCTAAATCACCTTTACGAGTGAAATCTTCTATCTGAAATTTGACCTTTTCTATGTCTTCCATGACCGTTTTGGAACCCTGTGCTTGCGCTTTTTCAGCTTGCCAGATTTCGTCCAGGTCAGAAATTTCCTTTTGCAAGGTCAAAATTTCTTCTTCAATCAAGCTAAAACGTTTCAACGACGACTCGTCTTTGTTGCGGTGTACTGCTTCGCGCTCAATCTTTAGCTGAATCAGCCGACGGTCGAGTTTATCGATAACTTCTGGTTTGGAGTCACGCTCGATGGCAATCTTACTAGCGGCTTCGTCGATCAAATCAATCGCCTTGTCCGGTAAAAACCGATCGGTGATGTAACGGTGGCTGAGTTCAGCGGCGGCGACAATCGCCGGGTCGGTGATTTGAACGCCGTGATGCACTTCGTATTTTTCTTGCAAGCCACGCAAAATAGCAATCGTCGCTTCAACGGTCGGCTCTCCCACCAAGATTTTCTGGAAACGACGCTCCAGGGCTGCATCTTTTTCGATGTATTTGCGGTACTCGTCAAGTGTGGTCGCACCCACGCAGTGCAGTTCACCGCGAGCCAAGGCGGGTTTGAGCATATTGCCGGCATCCATCGCGCCTTCGGCCTTGCCGGCACCGACCATGGTATGCAGCTCGTCGATGAAGACTATCGTTTGGCCTTCGTCTTTGGCCAGGTCTTTCAGCACCGTTTTTAGACGCTCTTCAAACTCACCGCGAAACTTGGCCCCGGCCAGCAGCGCAGCCATGTCCAAGCTCAGCACCCGCTTGCCTTTGAGCGATTCAGGCACTTCACCCGCCACAATGCGCTGCGCCAAGCCTTCCACAATCGCGGTTTTACCCACACCGGGCTCGCCGATCAGCACCGGGTTGTTTTTGGTGCGGCGCTGTAGCACCTGGATGGCGCGGCGGATTTCATCGTCGCGGCCGATCACCGGGTCTAGCTTGCCCAGGCGAGCCCGCTCTGTCAGGTCAACACAGTATTTTTTGAGCGATTCGCGCTGGTCTTCAGCGTCAGCGCTGTCCATGTTTTGGCCGCCACGCACCGCGTCAATGGCAGACTCCAGCGACTTGCGGTTCAAACCATTGGTTTTGGCGAGTTTACCCAGATCACCCTTGAAGTCGCACAAGGCGAGCAAGAACAACTCGCTGGCGACAAACTGGTCGCCGCGCTTCATGGCTTCTTTTTCAGTGCTTTGCAGCAAGCTGAGCAAATCACGCCCGGGTTGCACCAGTTCCTGGCCTTGCACTTGCGGCAGTTTTTTAATCTGCTCCTCAGTGCCGCTCAGCAAACCGCTCACATTGACGCCCGCACGCTGCAACAGCGCTTTTGGCCCTTCGTCTTGGCGCAGCATGGCGAGCAGTAGATGGGCGGGTTCGATATAGGGATGGTCCTGCCCAACAGCCAAACTTTGCGCCTCACTAAGCGCTTCTTGAAATTTGGTGGTTAGTTTGTCAGCACGCATCTGTTTACTCCTGAATATTTTCTGAATTACCTCCTAATTTGGGATAAACAGAAAAAATTCAAGATTAGCGCTTTTGACTTAGATCATGTGTAGGACGAACACATCCAAATATACTTATCACAGTGCTTTTTAGATTTCCGATGACAACAATGAAAATCCAGCGATTTTTTTGTAGTGCTCAGAAATAGCGCCTAACTCGTGCTGACTGATCACATCATCGATATGCCGAAACGGTTTGTCACCCGCAAGCTCGTCAACCTTGATGTTGATGAAGTCTGGTGGCAAACTGCGGTTGGTTTGCACGATGCGCGAGGTTGTTTCGCGGCGTTTGGCTTCATAGCTCTGAAGCGCAGCCAACGGGTCGTCTTGGCTGGCTAGCTCGGCGGCCAGCGTGCGTGCATCGATCAAGGCCTGAGCCGAGCCGTTGGAGCCGCGCGGGTACATGGGGTGCGCGGCGTCGCCCATCAGTGTGACGCGGCCGAAAGTCCACTGTGGAATCGGGTCTTTGTCCACCATGGGGTATTGCAGCACTTGGTCGGCATTGCGGATCAATGCCGGCACATCCAACCAATCAAATTTCCAATCTTTAAAAATCGGCATGAAGTCTTCAATCTTGCCGCCTGTATTCCAGTCGTTCATATCGCGACTATCACCTTCGATTTCTGCCATCCAGTTGATGAGCTGGTTGCCCTCACCATCAATACTGTCAACAATCGGGTAAATCACCATCTTGCCGGTTTTGATGGAACCCACGCGCATGTAGCTTTTGCCCGTCAATATCGGCTTGTGTCGCGTCACACCGCGCCAAGTGTTGATACCTGCAAACGCGAGTTTGTCATTCGGGTAAAACTGCTTACGGATGGCGGAATGGATGCCATCACAAGCAATCACGATATCGGCTTGCGCGGATGGTAAAGCTGCGCCATCGGATCCTTGCACAAAATTCACCGTAGCGCCAGCGCTGTCTTGCGACACGCCAACACAGCGGTGGTTGGTATGAACACGATCAGCGCCCAAGCGCTTGACCACGGCATCATACAAAATACGGTGCAACTT
>CANKRG010000003.1 GCA_947485165.1 Comamonadaceae bacterium | reverse complement strand
CCTTTAGGGGAAATCAATGTCTACTTTTTTGACTAGATCCACGGGGCATATAGTTAAATTACTGAACAACTTCATCGCCCAAGCCATTTGCACCGCGACGGCCGAGGCATTTACGGTGGGTGCGAAGGCGGGTATAGACCCTGCGGAATTGGTCAAAGTAATCAGCGCGGGGCCGGTGAACAATGGCTTGTTTCAGGCGATGGCGAAAACGCTGGGTGGTGATTTTGCGGGTTTGAAGTTTGAATTAGACAACGCGCGTAAAGATTTGCGCTATTACACGCACTTGGCAGAAATGGTGAATGTGCCGTCGTTTGTGGGCGAAGCGGTGCACCAGAGTTTATCTACTGCGTCGAATCTGGGCTTTGGCAAAGAGTATGTGCCGTCGCTGGTGAAGGCGCAAGAGAAACTCACGGGCATTAAATATACGCTATAAATTTTATAGCAGTATAGGCAATAAATACGTCGGATAGAGTCGTATTTATTGCCTGTTGGTAGGCATTTCAACGCATCAATTGGTTTTGAACTTCAAAGCCAATGCTTTCGCCGCAACACACCTGCCTTGCACCTGCCCACCTTCAACGCCGAATCGGAAGTGAATGCCAGCGTACAAACGCGACAACGCAGCTTCGTTGGCGGCGGCGTTGAAGCTGGGGAAGGTACGCGGGCCCCAGCCTCTGTCGTTGTGGGTGTTGTCGGTAAATGTGGTGTTTGCGCCGAAGATTTGGTTTAAAACACCGGCTGCTGCGCTGGACTGCACGGAGTGGCCAGACGGGTATTCCGGGAACGGCGGTGTCGTCATCAAGCTGGGCACCCAGTTGCTGTCAAACGAGCCTTGCACATAGGTGACGGGGCGCAGCACGTTGAGGGCGTATTTGGTCGCCCAGCCAGCGGTGAAGGCGTCTGCCATGGCGATGTTCAACCGAGCATGGGTCACAGCCGCATCTGCCAGGTTGGCTTTGCGGGTTGTCAGCAAGTCATTGGCGATAAACGCCCAGTGGCCGGCCGGTGTGGGGGTTTTACCCGGGTCATCCGCCCAATACAGGGCAAATTGGCGCTGTTCTTGTGTGGCAGCTTGGCTGATACGGTAGACCTCCTGTGCGCTTTTGTAGAAGGCAGAACTTGGCTCTTCCGAATACTCAGGCGGCGGTGGTGCTGGGCAATCTTGCACTGATTTCAAGACAAAAGGGCGATTTTCACCCCAGTAGGGCAACAGTGGCTTGGCAAAGGCGGGTGCTGTAGCCGCCCAACGACCTGCGCCGCTAGGTGGCACGTAGTTGGCGCGGTTGCGGCGCAACGGGCCCCAGGCTTCGTGGCCACCGTCGGTGCGCGCCCAGGTCATGATCGCCATGGCCATGAGCTTGCCGAAGGATTCTGAACGGTTGATGACCTCTGGCGTGTAGGTGTTGGGGTCAAAATCCTGCCCGTATTTGAGGGGTAAGCTGCGCTCTAGCTGGTCAATGCGGCCTTTGTTTTCAGGTGTTGCGTTGCTATACATCATGCGCGTCATCATCGCCATGGATGCGTTGGCCACGGTGGGCCAGTGCAAGGGCTCGTCGGGTTGCGTCAACGGGAGCGAACTGAGCTCGTTCAACTGCCCTGCCAGCGAGGCGTAACCCGGCATGCCTGGCACCGTTGACTCGTACAACGCCAAGCTTAAATACGCCAGTGCGCGTGAAGCAACCGGTGGGCTGAAACCAGGTGTTTGTTGGGTGAGCAACAGCGCCAAAGACATCCATTCTGTTGCGACGGCAGAACTGTAAGTTTCAGCCGTCCGTGCAACGGCAACGGCAACGGGTGTAGACGAGGCTTGCGGCATGGTTTGGGCATGCGCGACAACACCCGATGTAGTCAGACCGAGAACGAGAACGAGCGCGCTTAGTGAAAATTTAGGCAAGTTCATGGTGCTTTGCCCACATTCACTGCTTCTACTTTGCCAGCCGCTTTATCAATCACATAAAAACCATCTGCAGCGACGGTTTGCCACGGTCCAAAGTCTGAGAAGGGCCATTGCACGCGGACTTTGACGGTGGTTGCTGCGCCCAAGCCGAAGTGCATCCAGCCCAGGTGTCCGCTGGCATGACCGCCGCCCACCGTGAGCTCTTGGCGGATGATGCGTTGTTTGCCTAAGTGCTGCATCGCATCGCCCAAATCAACTTCAACCCATGCGCCGACCGCATCACGGTTGCCGCCCGCCTGCTTCAACCGCAATTGCAGCCAGTGCCCTGCTGCGCCCATGGGCAAAGGTTTGTCTGCCGTGCCCGTTCCCACATTGCGCCACAGTTGCGCTTTGTCCCAACGGTTGACCACGACCATGTCTAACAGGCCATCGCCGTTGAGGTCAGCCAACATGCCACCACGTCCACGCCGTACGCTGGAAACACCGGCCAGCTGCCCTGCCTCAAAAAAGCGACCATCAGCTTGTTGCAGTAACAAATTATTTGGGTCTAGCGCTGCAAAATCAGGCATGGTGGAGATATTGCCTTTGACGATGAAAATATCGGCGAGCCCGTCATGGTTCACATCTGCAAACTGCGAATGCCAAGCGGTGGATGGGTGAATGTCGCCACCGACATACGGCCGATGCGCCGTGACACCACGTTTGTAGGCGATATCGACATACTCGGGCTTATCAGCCTTACCAGCGGCGCTGAGTTGCAGCTTTTGTAATTTGTTGTCGGCCATGCTGGTCAAATACAGCTCTGGGTAGCCATCGCCGTCAATGTCTTGGCTGGCAATGCCCATGCCCCAAATCTGCATGGGCTTCCAGCCCTGCGCTTCTGTGTACAAAGTTGGCGGCTGGCCTGTGGCAATTTTCCACAGCTGCTCTTGCCCGCCTTTGTAAAATTCGCGGTCATTGCTGACGCGCAAATCGGGCGTGCCTTTTCGTCCCCAATCTGAAAACAGCATGGACAAAGCGCAATACGACGGCTCCAACTTCACAGGCGCGGCAAAGCCGTTGCCAGCGCTATTGGGACGCAACAACACACCCGGCGTACAGCTGCCCCATGGAAATTCGGGTTTGGTGCGGTCAATGTACGTACCAATCGCCAGGGTAGGCCATTTTTGTCCCCGCTCCCAGGTTGCAGAAAAAGCTGTGTGCCACTCGTTGTCAGTTTTAACACCCCATTTTTCGGTGGCACGCTCAAACTTGCAAGCGCCTAAACCACGAAAAACCTCGACTTCACCCACGCGCAGCACCACCAAATCGGTATTGCCATCGCCGTCAATATCTAGCGGATACGCACCAATCGCATTGGTCAACTCTAAACCTGTGCGCTCTTCTTGTAATTTGATAGCGCCACCACGGGTGCTTTTATTGCGGTAAAACTTGGCTTTGTTGACGCCAGCGGTGACGTAAATTGCAGGTAAGCCGCTGCCATCGCAGTCAAACGTCGCGACACCACCGCCCACCATGAATTCGTCGTCGCCCTCAAAGCGGCTTTGTAATCCTGCGCTGTCGGTTTCTTCAACAAACTTGGGAATTGAGGGTACGGCTGCTGCAACTTGCGCTGAAACAGGAGCCATGGCCGTTTGAAAAGCTATAGAACTTATCAGAATGGTTTTTATAAATTTAGACATCCTTTAAAAGCGATTTAAACATCTACCCAAGCGCCCGTTTTCTCAGAAGCAAACAAGGCATCAATAACTTTCATATTCAAAATTGCGTCCTCAACGCCATACGGCAAAGCCATTTCTCCACGCACCACTTTTGAAAACGCATCGCCCTGCAAACCATACATATTGCAAGCCGGCAAGGTGTGTTTTTGCATAGAGGTGCCGTTCAGTGCGCTGCCATCGTCCACAAAATAATCGGTTTCACCACCCAACGGAGCGTTAAACGGAATTTGTACCTCGATACGCTTTTTAGTTCCCACCACCTGCACGCGCTGGTGCGACACAGACTGCGTTGAAACAGTGAAATCTAGCCTTCTGCCATCGCCAAAATCAAGCAAAGCGCTGACGGTGCGATCGACTTTGAAGTCAGGATCGCGGTCAACCAAGGCGATCACGCGCTTGGGTTCGGCATCAAACAAAAACCGCCCCATCACAACCGGGTAGCAACCGATGTCGTACAACGCGCCACCGCCAATTTCATACTTGTTGCGTATGTTGTTGGTATCGCGGTTGAAGTACGAAAAGAACGCTTGCACAGTGCGCACATCTCCCAATTCACCGCTGCGCACGCGTTCACGCACTTGCAGCCACTGCGGGTGAAAGCGCACCATGAAGGCCTCCATGATGTGGACTTTATCTGCCACCTCACGCAGTTGCGCGGCTTCGTTGGCATTGATGGCAAAGGGCTTTTCGCAGAGTACGTGCTTGCCTGCGCGCGCGGCCTGCAGTGTCAGCGGCACATGCAGATCATTCGGCAAGGGGTTGTAGATGGCTTCAATTTCAGGGTCAGCCAGCAGCGCCTCGTATGAGCCATAAGCCTTGGGAATACCCAGCTTGGCCGCCCACTCATCCGCTTTACCTGGCGCTCGCGAGGCGATGGCTCGAACATCGCAAAACTCGCTTTGCTGCATCGCTGGGATGACTTTTTCCCAACCTATTTTGGCGGTACTCAAAATACCCCATACTACTTTTTTCATAGCTAACACTCCAATCAATACAATGGTTGAATGCCAATTTAAGAAATCAATATGGTTAAATAAACGAATTCAACAAGTTTTCCAAGTTTTCTTGACGACCAGACACGGGGCGAGTATCGGTATTACTTTGCAGCACACGTGCCGCCACAGCATCCAAGCTCAACTTGCCAGCCATCACATCGCCACCAAAGCTTGACTTCCAACCCGCATAGCGATCTTGCCGTGCTGTTTCAAAGCGACCATCAGCGATCATTTTTTCGGCGATCAACAATGCCCGTGCTGTCACGTCCATACCACCAATATGGCCGTAGAACATGTCTTCAGGGTCAATCGATTGACGGCGCACTTTGCTGTCAAAATTCACGCCACCCGTTGTGAAACCTCCCGCTTGCATGATTTGGTACATCACCAAAGCGGTTTCGGGAATACTGTTCGGGAACTGGTCGGTATCCCACTGGCACTGCATGTCGCCACGGTTCATGTCAATGGAACCGAAAATGCCAGTATCAATCGCGGTGGCGATTTCATGCTCAAAGCTGTGGCCAGCCAGCGTGGCGTGGTTGGCTTCAATGTTGACTTTGACTTCTTTTTCCAAACCATGCTTGAGCAAGAAGCCATGCACGGTAGCCACGTCAAAATCGTACTGGTGCTTGGTCGGTTCACGGGGTTTTGGTTCTAGCAAAATCGCGCCTTTGAAGCCGATTTTGTGTTTGTAGTCCACCACCATGTTCAAGAATCGCCCCATCTGATCCAGCTCTTGCCCCATCTGCGTGTTCAGCAGAGTTTCGTAACCTTCACGGCCACCCCATAAAACATAGTTTTCGCCACCAAGCTTGAGTGTTGCATCCATGGCTTCTTTGACTTGCAAGGCAGCTAGTGCAAAGATTTCCGGATCAGGATTGGTCGAAGCACCAGACATAAAGCGGCGGTGGCTGAACAAATTAGCTGTTCCCCACAAAAGCTTCATACCAGTTTCTTGCTGCTTAGCGGCCAACACATCAACCATCGCGTGCAGATTATTGACACTGTCACGGGGTGTTGCGCCTTCGGGTGCAACGTCACGGTCGTGGAAGCAATAGTAAGGTGCACCTAGTTTTTGAAAAAACTCAAATGCGGCATCTGCCTTGGCTTTCGCAGCCGACATGGGGTCAGCAATGTGTTGCCAAGGACGCTCAAATGTGCCGTCGTAGCCAAACGGGTCAAAACCATTCCAGCAGTAGCTGTGCCAGTAGCAGACAGCGAAACGCAAATGGTCTTCCATGCGTTTGCCCATAACCATGCGGTCTTTGTCGTACCATTTGAAGGCCAATGGATTTTTAGATTCGGCGCCCTCAAATTTGATTGGGGCGACAGCGTTGAAATACGAGCTCATGTCTAGTCCTTGATGAAGCAGTTGTTGTTAAGTAAAAGTTTGCCAGTCTCGGAGAACAGTTTGTCTGTTTTCTTATTTTTGAATAGCTTTCAAAGCGGGATAGATGGCACGGAAACGTTCGTACCTAGGCGCTAAAATTTTCAATTCTTCAGCATCTGGTTTGTACGTTTTTGATATTTTTGGCGTCAAACAGACATCAGCCACAGCAGCACCCGTTGCTAGCCAAGCTAGCCGTGCAGCACCCAGAGCGCCGCCAGCGGCAGACTCTTCATGCGTCACGATGTTGATATTCAACAAAGTAGCCAATTGCTGCGCCCACAAGGCACTGCGCGCACCGCCACCCACCAATGAAAGCTGCTTCACATCGCAACCTGCAGCCTGCAAGGCAAGCATACCGTCGGCGAGTCCGAAACTCACACCTTCAATCACGGCATATGCAAGCGCTGCGGCATCCGTATCGTTGCTGAGCTCATGAAAACTACCGCGCGTGACCGCATCGTTGTGCGGTGTACGTTCGCCACTTAAATACGGCAAAAAGAGGGGTGCATTGGCGCGTTGCGTAGCGCTTAACCCACTGGCTTGCGCTTCTAGAACAGCCTCTGAACTTGCGCCCAAAAGCTTGGTCACCCACTGCAAACAGCTGGCTGCCGACAGCATCACACTCATTTGATGCCAACGGTTTGGCACCGCATGGCAAAAAGCATGTGTCGCACTGGCCGCATTGGGCTGGTATTTAGGTGTCACCACAAACAACACGCCGCTGGTACCCAGAGACAAAAAGCCTTCACCCGCATTGACAGCGCCCATACCTATCGCGCTAGAAGCATTGTCGCCCGCACCACCAGCTACAACCATACCAGCTTGCAAACCCAATGTTTCAGCGGCTTGCAGCGTCAAATTACCACTTGCTGTACTGCCCTCGACCAAACGCGGCATGTGCGCTTCGGTCAACCCCGTGAGCTTGAGCAAGTCTGCCGACCAGGTGCGTTTTTCAACATCTAGCCACATGCTGCCACTGGTATCAGACATATCGGACACATGCTCGCCCGTGAGCATGAAGCGAATGTAATCTTTAGGCAGGATGACTTTGGCAATCTTTGAAAACACAGCTGGCTCATGTTTAGCAAGCCAACGCAGCTTGGGTGCGGTAAAGCCTGGCATGGCCAAACTACCTGCAATTTGCGGCAACGTTGGTAACTCCGTCATCATTTCTTCGCATTCTTTTGCAGAACGGGTGTCGTTCCACAAAATAGCTGGGCGTAACACTTGGTTGTTTGCATCTAGCAAGACTGCACCGTGCATTTGACCCGACAAACCAATCGCTTGGATAGCCGCATATTCAGTGGCGAATTTGCTTTTCAACTGCGCTAATGCCAATTGCGTTGCCTTCCACCATGCGGCTGGATCTTGCTCGCTATGACCAATATGGGGTCTGGATACTTCTAATGACGAACCCGTAATGCCTATGACATGGTGCTCAGCATCAAGCAATAAAACTTTAACTTCCGACGTACCGAGGTCAATACCTAAAAACATTCAATGCTCCTGAATTTTCGCGGGTGAACCACGACGTTTGACTGGCTTTATTGGCACCACATATTCAGCAGCTTGTGGCTTCAGTGAAGGGACAACTTTGGCCGTTTCTTTTGTTTCCACTTCTGCTGCCGCAGCCACTGCGTTTTTTACCATTTGCTGCAGTGGCGCAGATTTTCCAACTGGCATAGGTCGCAAAAAACGATGCCAGACCAATGCGGCAGAGCCCACGGCTGCAGCCAACAAGCCATAGCGTGCCGCCCGTACAGTCGTCAACGGCATGTCTGCCAATTTTGAGTAGTTAGTCAATGTTGCAATTGCTTTATCGATCACTTCTGGGTTGTTCACACAAGATTGACCACCCAAAACTATCGTGCGTGGGTTAAACATGACATCTAAGTTTTGAATCAAAACGCCTAGATACTTGCCAGCTAAATCCGTGTTTTTTGCCGTCTTCAATGCCCGCGAGCCAATGAAAGTTTCGGCACACCCCAGCCGGCCACAGGAACAAAGGGGTCCATCAATTTGCAAAATGGTATGCCCAATCTCTCCCGCCATACCAATGGCGCCCACAAACAACCTGTCATTCAAAATAATACCAGCGCCTACACCCACGTCACAACTGACAAAGATCAAAGGGTCTTCGCCTTCGTAGGTTGAAAACTCATATTCACTCAGCGCTGCCGCATCAGCGTCATTTTGAAGATGGATAGGAACCTGAGGCACGCCAATATCTATGAACGCGGTTGAAATCATACTCAAAAAAGGCACTTCGCGCCAACCTAAATTAGGGGCGAAGCGAACCATACCAGCTTCTTCATTGATGGCACCAGGCAAACACACACCCACGCCAGACAGCAATAATTTTTTTGCAGCCAGTTGCTGGCATTGTTCAAACACCACCTGCGCGGTTTGCTGGCATGCACGCGCAGCCAAGTTTGAAACCAAGGGCACTTGGGCATGTGATACGACAACGCCAGTCAACGTCACGCACACCACACGCAGGCATTCCACCGCAATTTCAACCCCCATCAACACCCGAGTTTCTGCATCTAGCTGCAACGGTGTAGATGGCCGACCCATGCCTTCCACGGCGACAGGTGCATGCGCTTCAGCCATCCACTTTTCTGCGACCAACTCACGCACCAGCGCACTGACGGTTGATTTGGTCAACCCACTTTTGCGTGATAAGTCCGCACGAGACAAGCCTGACTCTGCACGCATCAACCGCAGCAAGACACTGCGATTAATGCGTTTGAGCAGTTGTTGATCACCCGTAGTTTTCATCACATTTCAGCCATTTTTCCGTTCAACTAATACTCTGGGGGCGATCTGTTTGTGGTTTACCCACGGGCTGTTTGCCTGAAATAATCATGCCCAGCACCTCGTCCTCAGTCACGTCCGCCGTCTTGTACATGCCAAGTGATTTACCATTTTTCATGACGGCCAAGCGGTCACTGAGCGCAAACACGTCGTGCATATCGTGGCTGATCAAGAAAATTCCAACGCCTTCGGCTTTGAGCTGGCGCACCAAGTTACCGACCATGGCGGTTTCTTCTGGGCCAAGCGCAGCTGTAGGCTCGTCCATGATCAAAATACGCGCATTGAAGTAAATGGCGCGTGAAATCGCCACCACTTGACGTTGTCCACCCGACAAACGGCGAACGGGAATGCGTACGTTGGTGAAGTTTTTATTCAAACGATGGAACACTTTGCGAGCATCCGCATCCATACGGTGATCATCCAGCGTGCGCCATTTGGTCAACAACTCACGGCCTAAAAACAAATTGGCGACTGAGTCAAGGTTATCCGCCAATGCCAAGGTTTGGTAGATGGATTCGATACCCAAATTTTGCGCATCAGCTGGTGAGCGCACATGAACTTTTTCACCCGAAATAATCACATCGCCGCTGTCAATAGGATACGCACCCGCAAGCATTTTCATGAGTGTTGATTTACCAGCACCGTTGTGCCCGAGCACAGCGACCACTTCGCCGGGGTATAAGGTCATGCTGACATCGTCAACCGCATGCACACCACCGAATGATTTTTTGATGTTGCGCAGTTCAACCAAGCATTTTGAAGTATCTACAGATGTATTTACTGAGGTAGTAACTGAAGTATTTAGGCTACTCATACTGTGTCTCCTGTCCACTTACGGTAAGCCACGTCAAAAACGACCGCAGCAATCAAAACTTGTCCAATGATGATGTAACGGGTACCAATTGAAATATCCAGCAGCAGCATGCCGCTGTCGATACATTGCATGATCAATGCGCCAAGCACTGAGCCAATAATCGTTCCGCTGCCGCCAGCTAAAGCCGTGCCGCCAATAACCGTAGCAGCAATAACCAACAACTCCAAGTTATTACCAAGCGAGTTGGTTCCAGCGTTTAGCCTAGATATTGCTACGATGGCTGCAATCGTGGTCAGTACGGCTAACAGCAGAAACAACAGCATCGTTACTTTTTTGACCGGAATACCAACGAGCGCTGCCGCATCTGGATTGCCTCCGATGGCGTAAACATAACGTCCGAACCGCGTGCGGTGTACCAAAAACGAAATGAGTAAAGCCACAGCACCCCAGATCAGCACAGGAATAGGTATGCCCTGCGCTTCCGCTTTGTTGGGAAGCTGGTATGCGTTCATGACTGCCACAAATGACAAAATGATGATGATGGGAATCAACACAATCGCTGCATCCATCAAAGCTGAGTTTGTGGGTACGCCATACGCTTTTTTGGCTTTGCGCTTGCTCAGCATGGATAAAACGAGACCTGCACAGATCAGCCCGCCAATAACCCAGCTCGCCGTAACGCCGATACCGCCGTTATAGCCACCGCCAAGCTTGAGAAAAAATTCATCAGCTAAAGGCTGTGTCTTTCCATCCGCCACCAAATACGCAGCGCCGCGAAATGACATCAAACCGCCCAAGGTCACCACGAAAGACGGCACACCTATAAATGCAGTTAAAGCGCCTTGGTACATGGACACAGCAATCGCTGCAGCCAGGCCAGCAAGCGATGCCGCCTGCCAAGACCAATTTGCGGTGTACATCAAAAAGGCGATCAACACACCCACAAAACCCATCACAGAACCCACCGACAAATCAATATGGCGCGCCACGATGATCAGCACCATGATGGTTGCCAGAATACCCACCACAGCCGTCTGCTGGGCGATGTTGTACAAGTTTTCAGCCGATAAAAAGATACCGTCCGAAAGAATATTAAATACGAGTGCGATAACCACCAGCACACCGGACATCAAAACCATGCGCCAGTCCACCTGAGCACGTTTGATTGATTGAATGACAAGATTCATGATACTCACTCCTACCTCTACCGAACCAATAGAACCAATGACTAGACCGATTTTTACGACCAAATTCAGGGGTCGCAAACGACACCGCGGGCGCTAAGCCCGCGGTGTAACTTCTAAGCTGCTTTTTAAGTTGCTACTTAATCTGTCAATTCAGATTCAGCAGTTATGCAAGCATTGTTTGGCTTATTTGCAGACAGCAACTTTCGCGCCATCAATACCTTTGCACAAAACGTCTTTCTTGATGTAGCCAGCTTTCAAGACAACATCCAAGTTGTCTTTGGTCACAGGAATTGGCTTCAAGAAGATGGCTTTCAAAGTCATTTTTTTCTCGCCGCCAGCCCAGTCAGCAGCGCCAGTTACAGGCTTGCCAGCGCCCAGCTCGACGGCAGCTTTGGCAGCAGCGGTGCCGAGGTCAGCAGAGTTTTTCCAGACTGACACAGTTTGCGTACCAGCAGCCACACGGTTCAAAGCAGCGTGGTCGCCGTCTTGACCAGACACTGGAATACCTTGCAAGCCTTTAGCAGTCAAAGCAGCCACCACACCGCCGGCCATGCCGTCGTTTTGTGCGATAACAGCGTCAACCTTGTTGGCGTTCTTCGTCAAGATCTGCTCCATGTTTTTCTGTGCGTTTTGTGGGTTCCAGCCAGATGTGAACTCTTCGCCCACAATCTTCACGTCACCCTTTTTGATAGCGTCAGCCAACACTTCGCCTTGGCCTTCGCGCAAGAAATTGGCATTTGCATCACCTGGGTCACCCTTGATGATGGCGAAATTGCCTTTTGGTTTGACAGCCAATATAGCGCGAGCAGTCATACGGCCCACTTCTTTGTTGTCAAACGTGATGTATGTCACGCCTGGAGCTTCGAACAAACGGTCGTAAGCGATGACTGGAATCTTCAATTGAGCTGCTTTGTTCACAGCAGGCAAAATGGCAGACTTGTCTTTACCCAAGATGATCAACACTTTTGCGCCCTTGGCGATCAAACCGTCGATGTCAGCCAATTGCTTCTCTGCAGAAGCGCCAGCATCTGACATGATGTATTTAGCACCAGATTTAGCCAACTCCGCCTTGATCGCAGCTTCGTCAGTCTTCCAACGCTCTTCTTGGAACGCGTCGTAACTCACGCCGACGACCAATTGTGCGAAAGATGAGCCAGCAGCCATGGCCAAAGCCAAAGCGGTCAGAGTACGTTTAAATTGCATTCTTTTATCTCCAGTTATTAAACCCCTAAGGGCGTTAAGTTTTAGCTAAAACCTGCTGCCTTCAACAACTAAAGCTATTTAGTTCAGCAAGAAAACGAAGTATCCACTTTTTTTTTCGCGAAAGTATTAGGGGAAACGCTAGTTTCGGTATGGCTACACGCAAAAAAGTTATCGCAACGAGGATTTGCAGTGCTTTATCGCCTTAAAAAAGGTCATCACAGAGCTAACTGACAAGATGTCATGTTTCGGATATCATAGAATGCCAAAATGCTATATTTTTTATAGCACACAAATAAACAAATACAACGGCTATAGTCATATTTAAGCTTACACGCCAAATTTAAGAAAAATTCAATCAATGCCAACTGCGCAAGCCACTCAGCCTGAAAAAATAGACATTGTTTACTTGTGGGTAGACGGCAACGACCCCGTTTGGAGGCAAAAACGGCAAAAGTCGCTCAGCCAATTGACTGCGAACAACCGAAACAGCATCGCCAAATACGGCAATGTGGAAGGGCGATTTCGTGACAACGACGAACTGCGCTACAGTCTACGCGCCCTGGAGCGCTATTTCCCCGATTGTGGCCATGTTTACATCGTCACCGACGCGCAAACCCCTGCTTGGCTGGACAATTCAGCACAAATTTCCATCATTGACCACAAAGACTTGATCCCATCCAGCAAACTGCCCACCTTTGATTCCGCCAATATTGAGTCCTACATTCACCGCATCCCAAACTTGTCAGAGCGGTATTTTTACCTCAACGACGATGTTTTCTTCGGCTCACGCGTCGATTTGAGCCACTGGTTCAGCCAGGACGGCATTTGCGTGGGCTGGTCAGACGATTTACCGGTGAGTAACGAAGGCTTGCAGCCCGAAGCCACTGCGCTAGAAAACGCCTGCCGTTTGTCGATTCAATGGCTAAAAACGCATGAAAACTCGGATAAACAACTAGACCAAGATCGAAACCAATATTCAAATCTAAGCCCGTTCAAACACACCTACCGCACCTTCGCCCACTCCCCCAGGCCGATGCTGAAATCGATGCTGTTTGCGTTAGAAACCGAAGCGGCTGACCTTTTTAAATCCGTCCGCTCAACCGTTTTCCGCGCTTGGGACAAACCCACCATCGTCTCTGATTTTGTGCTGCGCTGGGCGCTAGCGAACGGCCAAGCCACCTTGCGCGACTACTCGCATATCTATCTGTCCACGGGTGACTTAAAAACCACCGCAGAATTAGAAAGTTTCGTAGCAGCAAACGGCCAACTCGATTTCTTTTGCATCAACGACACCACCGACGACGCAAACAACTTAGACCCACGCTTGGCGATGGTGCAAGAAGTATTGCAAATGATGTTTCCCCAAGCTTCGCGTTACGAAAAACAGCTAGGGGCAGCAATTAGGACAAGTAGCTAAAAAACAGCGAAACACAAGCTACAAGCGTCAACTTCAAGCGCAGCGGCAAATACCAAGCAGGCAGATTCACCAGCTGAACCAAACGCCTGTCTTGCCAAAAGTGAATCAAAAACCCGGCGACCAACAGCACGACCGCATATTTAGACGCCACCAACAGCGCAATCCAAGCCAGCAAAGACGGCACAACGCTCCATACAAAGCTGCGCGTGCGTCGATTCGTCGTCATAACGCTCTGACTCATCGCAAAGCCCCAGTGCAATGCACCTACAAAACTAAGGATCACCGCACCATACGCCAATAGTGCGTCGCGCCACAAGCTGCTGTGGTTACTATCAAACCACGTGGCAGCAGCCAAAGCGACAAACGGCAACAAGCCCCCATAACCCAAGCATGACACGATTGGCGGGATAATTGTTTTGAAAGAATCGACTGGATTAGATAATTTAGTCATTTAAAAATATAAATTAAATTATTTTTCCAAAATTGGAGGTCAGCAATGGGTGAAGAAGACGAGCGCTGCTGTGGCACAGGTCACTGCATGATCAATACCGACGGGCAGTGCTGGTGTGGCCAACAATGGGATGGCGAAAAGATGTGCCAGCCTGAATCGACGTCTATAGCAACGTCTGAACCGAAGTCTGAGGTGACTTCAAAAAGCGATGCTCTCATCACATCCGCTTATATTGCGTCGGGCAATAAGCTCGCTTAACGCCTTCTGGCCGCAGCGCTGCGTGCTTGGTGGTGCGACTTGTCACCCGTTTGCGCCACATTCTGAAGGAGCTGGCTTTCATGTTGGAGCGCATGAAATTGATCACCGCAGACTCGTTTAAACCATAAGTGCGTTGTATGGCTTCAAACGGCGTGCGGTCTTCCCATGCCATTTCTATGATTCTAGAGACGTCACCGGCGGCGAAGAGGGGTTCAGATTTTGACATGTCAAAATTGTAAATAAAGCCGAATAACTCTGTCAGCCTTGCAAAAAAGCCCTTGCCAACTTTGTGGCAACATATGCCTATGCAAGAATCAAAAACCGCACCTTCAAAATCATCATTCATCCCCCAAATCACCCTCTACCAGCGCTGGTTGCGCGACAAACGTGGTTTGTCGTTCGACTCGTACGATGCACTCTGGCGCTGGTCCACGACAGATTTAGACGTGTTTTGGCAAAGTATTTGGGATTATTTTGACCTGCGGTCTTCCAAACCCTACTCTGCCGTGTGTGACCGCAGTGCCTCTGACCGCATGATTGATGTGACATGGTTCACAGGCGCGACGTTTAACTATGCTCAGCAGGTGTTGAGGCACGTGGAAGCTGCCGATAAAGCCGGCTTTCCCGCCATCATCAGCCATAACGAGAAAACCCTGGGCAAACAAACTGCCAAAGAGATGTCTTGGCCGCAGCTGAAGCAGCAAGTCGCCTCCCTCGCCCTGCACCTACAAGCGCAGGGCGTGCAGCCGGGGGACAGGGTGGCGGCGTATCTACCTAACATTCCAGAGGCGATGGTGGCGTTTTTGGCAACGGTGAGCATTGGTGGCGTATGGAGCATTTGCGCGCCCGACATGGGGACAAACGCCGTTTTGGACCGCTTCAAACAGATCGAACCCAAGGTGCTGATAGCCTGTGACGGCGTGACCTTTGGCGGCAAAGACTTTGACCGCCTGGCCGTCGTCGCCGAGCTGTGTGCCGCGTTGCCAAGTGTACAGCACGTGATTTTGCAAGACAACTTAGGAACGCTGCAATCTTACATTCAAGCATCTAAGAACGTTATTAATACGATAGCTACTCAGGCAATATTTACGGTGATTACAGCTAACAATGATGCCGTTACAGCCACTTTTGAACCGCTTTGGCTGCCGTTTGACCATCCGCTGTGGATCGTCTATTCCAGCGGCACAACGGGGCTGCCTAAACCGATTGTCCATAGCCACGGCGGCATCGTTATCGTCGCGCTGGCCAGCAAAGTGCTGCACAACGACGTGGGTTGCAGCTACGCGCCCAACAACTTGGGCGAGCGCTTCCACTGGTACAGCTCCACCGGCTGGGTGATGTGGAACGCGCAGATGAGCGGCCTGTTAAACGGTACGACCTGCTGCATTTTTGACGGCAGTCCGGGCGGCAGCTCGGTAGACGCAGCGGGCAACAAAATCGCCCCCGACTACACCACCCTGTGGCGCTTTGCAGCAGAGCTGGGCGTGACCTACTTTGGCGCAGGTGCGGCATTTTTTGCGAATTGCCAAAAAGCGGGTATAGATTTATCCAAAATTGACGGCCCAGCGGGCAATTTGTCCAAAATCAGAGCACTGGGCACAACCGGTTCGCCACTCTCAGCCGATACGCAGAACTGGGGCACGGCGCAGTTTGAAAAGCTGGGCACGCCAAATATGTTCTGGGCAAATATCTCTGGTGGCACTGACTTTGCCGGCGCTTTCATAGGCGGCAACCGCGAATTGCCCCTCAAAGCCGGTGAGATGCAATGCCGCGAGCTGGGCTGCGCGGTGGAGGCGTGGAACGAGCAAGGCGAGCCGTTCATCAACGAAGTGGGCGAGCTGGTGTGCACCCAGCCCATCCCGTCCATGCCGCTGTATTTTTGGGGTGATGCAGAGAAAAAACGTTATATATCAAGCTACTTCGACACCTACCCCAACGTCTGGCGGCATGGCGACTGGCTCAAAGTCGGGCTGGACGGCAGCTGCATCATCTACGGCCGCAGTGACGCCACCATCAACCGCCACGGCCTGCGCATGGGCACCAGCGAGCTGTACAGCGCCGTCGAAGCCCTGCCTGAAGTGATGGATTCCATGGTTGTCGACCTCGAATACCTGGGCCGCGAAAGCTACATGCCCCTCTTCGTTGTCCTGCAAACCGGCCTGACCCTAGACGACGCCCTGCGCACCAAATTAGTCAACGCCATCAAAACAGCCCTCTCCCCCCGCTTCGTTCCCAACGACATCTTCCAAGTCGCCGAGATTCCGCGCACCCTGTCGGGCAAAAAGCAGGAGTTGCCCATCAAAAAACTACTACTCGGCCAACCGATAGAGAAAGTGGTCAACAAAGACGCGATGGCGAATCCGGGGTGTTTGGATTGGTATGTGGCGTTTGCGCAGGGTAGGAAGGCGGAGAATCCCTCGATTTAGAGGCTAATTTATCTATCTACTGCGTATTTATTGCTTAAGGTGCTATTTTATTCATAGTAAAATATCCCACTAACCAACACGCTCCACCGCCTGCGTGATGTGATGATGAATCCGCCCCGTAAAGTAGCGCTCTAGCACGGCTTCGGTGGCGGCTTTGGCTGCGACACGCTGGGGGCTGGCTAGGGCTGTGTCTACGGCTGCGCGGTTGGGGTAGCTGATGGCGAGGATGAGGGGCATCTCAGGGGCGCCTTCGTCGCGTTCGTTTTCAAAGCAGACGCGCACGGCGAGGACGTCTGGGAAGGATTGCCAATGCGGGAGCACTTCGGCCAAGATGGCAGCGCGGAAGGCTTCGGTCTGGCCGGTGTGGATGCGTCCTTCAAACAGGGCGTAGCGGGTGATCATCGGTGGGGGTTTCTTTGAGAATCACGCATGCGCTGTCGTTTGCACGGTTAATTTCAGCCCAAGCCCGCGTATCACGCGAAGCAATGTATCCGCACTAGGCACTCGCTCGCCCGACAGCCCTTTGTACAAACTTTCGCGGGACAGCCCAGTATCTTCTGCCAACTTAGCCATGCCACGCGCCTTGGCAATATCGCCCAAAGCGCCAGCTATCTCAGCAGGTGTGCCGTCCTCAAGCATGGCGCTCAAGTACAGCGCCATTTCTTCATCATCACGCAAATAGTTGGAAACTTCAAAAGTGAACAAATCTGCAATATTGATTTTCTTCACTGCGATTTTTGTGATACTTTTAGTCATCATTTACTCCTTAGCTTCGTTAGGCAAAAACAGTTGAACGGCAAGTTTTTTAGATACTTCAATAGCCGATTGCTGAGTCGCTTTGTCTTTCAGCCCATTCAACCAGTCGTCAAATTCCGGCAGTGGTTTGATGGTGTACAAAGGTGGAATTGTAGCCAACGGGCTACTTTCGTCAAGCAGCAATGATTCAATTGCTATTTTTGGCTATAGCCGGCGTATTGATTGCCTAAACTGCTATTATTTTTGAGTTAAAACAGCTTACCCGTGTCAAGTCCTTAGAAATCTGCCTTCAAAGCAATTCACACAACTCCGCCAAACTCTTCACATGCCGCAACGTCTTGTGATGCGGCTCGGGTTGCTCGTGCGGCCAGTCTTTGCCATCGCGATTCAGCCAGGCGGCGTGCATGCCGGATTGCAACGCCCCCACTGCATCCAAAGCGCTATCGTCCCCCACGTGCAAGACATTGGCGACTGAGACACCCACGGCAGCCGCTGCGGCTTTGAAAATGCGGGGATCAGGCTTGGCGATGCCGAATTCGGCGGCGCTGATCGCGCCTTTGAAGTATTTGGACAAGCCGACGCGCTGCACGTCTGCCGTGCCGTTTGAAATGGCGACTATGGGGTAGCGGGCGGCCAGGTATTGCAGGGCGGGCAAGGCGTCGTCGTAGAGTTCGACGCTGTTGCGAGCTTCGGTGAAGACTTCGTAGGCAACCACCGCGAGCGCGGGGTCGTCGCCGCCGTTGACCAAGCTGCGGCGAATGGCCTCAAGGCGCAAAAAGTTGTAATCGTGCGCCATATGGGGAAATTCAGCGATCAGCGTTTCGCGCCGACCACGCATGGTTTCTGGGGTTTCTAGCAGGGCGGCAGTGTTGGGGGTGTGTGTTTTCAGCCAATCATGCAGCACCGCTTCGGCCTTGCGGATGGTGGGCCAAACGGGCCAGAGGGTGTCGTCTAGGTCTAGGGTGATGGCTTGGATGGTGGAATATGGCATATCGGCAATGGTGGCATGGGATTCCTCCCATAATAGGCGAAATGACTAGTGCAGTTTCACAATCACCCCTAAAACCTTTGCCGCAACTTGGCGCTGGGGAAGCGTTTCCTGATGTCAACATTCAGCATGAGCTGAGCGACGAGATGCCGGGTTTGGTGGCTGTGGGTGGGGCTTTGGGCGTGGCGACGTTGAAACGGGCGTATTCGCAAGGCATTTTCCCATGGTTTAGCGACGGGCAGCCGATTTTGTGGTGGAGCACCGACCCGCGCATGGTGCTAAAAGTAGCCGACTTTAAGGTGCAACCATCGTTCAAAAAGACGCTGAAGAAGTTTGCAAGTGGCTATAAATGTGGGTCTATGGGCGCGATTGACTGCGAGGTGCGGTTTGACACAGCTTTTGAGCGGGTGATCAACGCCTGCTCAGCCACCCCGCGCGATGGTCAGCGCGGTACGTGGATTGTGCCGCAGATGGTGGATGCCTACATTGCACTGCACAAAGCGGGTTTTGCGCACAGCGCGGAAACATGGGTGAATGGCGAGCTGGTGGGTGGGCTGTATTGCGTGAATATTGGCAGTGCGGTGTTTGGCGAATCTATGTTTTCACATGCGACGGATGCATCCAAAATCGCCCTCGCCGCTTTGGTGTGCTTTTGCAGAACGAATGGGGTTGAATTGATTGACTGCCAGCAGAACACGTCACATTTGGCGTCGCTAGGTGCGAAAGAAATGCCCAGAAGCGAATTTGTGGCAGAGGTAAAAGCAAGGGTCAGCCAGTTGATGCCCGTTTGGCAATTTAGCCCGCAACTTTGGCAACAATTGCTATAAGCTCTAACCCAGTCAACATGTCGCAACTCAAAGACCTACCCGCGCAAACGCTGCAATTTTACGCTACGGCAGAGTACCCGTGCAGCTATTTAGACAACCGACAGGCGCGTTCGCAGGTGGCGACGCCTAGTTATTTGATTCGCAATGACGCGTATTCTGAGCTGGTGACGCAAGGGTTCCGCCGAAGCGGTATGTTTACCTACCGCCCGCAGTGTGATGGCTGCCAAGCGTGCGTACCGCTGCGGGTGCTGGTGGACCAATTCACGCCATCGCGCAGCCAAAAACGCTCACAAAAGCAGCACGGCAACCTGCAGGCACGGGTGCTGGAACTGGGTTTTGACGCCGCACATTATGCGCTGTATTTGCGCTACCAAGCATCGCGCCATGCGGGTGGTGGCATGGACCAAGACAGCATCGACCAATACACGCAGTTTTTGCTGCAAAGTCGTGTGAATACGCGCTTGATTGAGTTTCACGAATCCATGCCAGATGGCACGGCCGGTGCGCTGAAAATGGTCAGCATTGTAGATGTTCTGAACGATGGGATTTCGGCGGTTTACACGTTTTACGAGCCAGATGCCGCCGCCAGCTTTGGCACGTTTTGTGTGCTGTGGCAAATCGAACAAGCCAAGAAACTCGGTTTGCCGCATGTTTACTTAGGCTATTGGATTGAGCAAAGCGCGAAGATGCGCTACAAAATGCGTTTTAAACCGCATGAGATTTTGCAACGTGGCACCTGGAAACCAGGCTAAACCCTAGCGGCTTTATTTCACATGGTAAAATCAACCATGCCAAAAATAGACAAAATGCCGAAAAAATTGCCTGCTGCAACGCCTACCATTCAGGTGCTGGAACGCATGTTTATGCTGATTGACGTTTTGGCTGACCGAGACGAGGCGATGTCGCTGAAAGAAATCAGCCAGAAAACGGGGCTGCACCCCTCCACCACGCACCGTATTTTGAATGATTTGACCTTGGGCCGCTACGTGGATAGACCCGAAGCTGGCAGCTACCGCCTAGGGATGCGTCTGTTGGAGCTGGGAAACGCTGTTAAAAGCCGTTTGGACGTGCGCGAGGCGGCACTCGCGCCCATGCGCGAGCTGCACAAGCTAATTCAGCAGCCGGTGAACCTGTCGATGCGCCAAGGTGATGAAATTGTTTATATTGAGCGCGCCTACAGTGAGCGCTCTGGCATGCAAGTGGTGCGCGCCATTGGTGGCCGCGCGCCGCTGCATTTGACATCTGTGGGCAAACTGTTTTTAGCGGTGGACGATGCCATCAAGGTGCGCGCTTATGCAGGACGCACAGGTTTAGCTGGTCATACCAAAACCAGTTTGACCGATTTAACGGTTTTGGAGCGTGAGCTGTCACGTGTGCGCCAATATGGCACAGCGCGTGACAACGAAGAACTGGAAATGGGTGTACGCTGCATGGCAGCGGGGATATATGACGACCAGGGCAAACTGGTTGCTGGCTTGTCTATCTCAGCACCAGCAGATCGTATCGATGAAGCTTGGTTGGCCAAACTGCAAGCAACGGCAGCCGAGATTTCTACGTCCTTGGGTTTTAAGGGTAAAAATCAAGCCTAAAAAACTTGAATCGTCTTCAACCTTGCTTTGCAACCACAGGCAATGCATGGGGTTTAGACTCTACCCAGCGGCGTACGCGCTCTGCATCACCCAAACGGCTGAGCTTACCTGCTGAATCCAAAAACACCATAATCAACTTGCGACCAGCGATTTTGGTTTGCATGACCAAGCACTGACCTGCTTCGGAGATATAGCCTGTTTTTTGCAAACCAATCTCCCACTCTGGGTTTTTAACCAAGCGGTTGGTCGTGTTGTACTGCAAGGTGCGGGCACCAACGGCGACTTCATAACCTGGCGAAGTGGAATACTCGCGCACGGCTTGGTCTTTGTAAGCGGCATTCACCAGAATCGCCAAATCTTGGGCACTTGACTGGTTATGACTGGACAAACCCGTTGGCTCAACATAACGCGTAGCCGTCATTCCCAATAACTTGGCCTTCGCATTCATCAACCGCACAAACTCTGTTAAACCGCCTGGGTAGGTGCGACCCAACGCATTGGCTGCGCGGTTTTCACTTGACATCAAGGCCAAATGCAGCAACTCTGCACGTGTCAAGGTTGTACCCACGGTTAGGCGCGAGCGGCTGCCTTTTTCAGTATCCACATCGTCTTGGGTGATGGTGATGGGCTCGTTCATGGGTAAACGTGCTTCTGACAAGACAACGCCAGTCATCAGTTTGGTCAGCGAAGCAATGGGCAGCACCGTAGCACCGTTTTTACTGAACAGCACCTCATTGGTATCTTGGTCAATCACCAAAGCAACGCCAGACTTCAAATCTAGCTCATCGCGTGCAGTGTGTAGCCCTGCCATTTCCCCAAACGATTGCTTAGGCGGCACGAAAGGCATGGCAGCCAACACGATGGCACGGCGATGTGCAGCAACCAAAGCTTTGCCTTTGAGGGGACGACCACGTGCGTCTTTCAGCAAGCGCGAATTAACGACGACAGCTTGAGCATTGCCTCTGACGCGAACCACCATCTTGCCATTGGCTTTGCTGAGGCTAGACATGGCCACCGCATGTTTACCCGCTTTTTTAGATTTTGCGAACGCTTTTGATGAAGCTTTGATATGCTTAGCTGCAATGGCTTTTTTGGCGTGAGGTTTGTTGGTTTTAGCCGCGCTGGTCAGCGGAAAGCTGAACGCCAAAAAAAGTGAACTGATCAAGGCAAGCTTACCTACCAGTTGAAAGAGGTGTTTCAAAGTATTTCCAGAAGCAAAAATCTGAGCAGAAGCCATTGCAGGTGTCTCCATGCAAGTTTGTTATGCATGGAGTGTACACAGATAAAAATACTTCGCAAGATCAATCACTTGCAAAGTATTGTTAACTTACAAAATAAGTTATAAGTAATAACCCTAGCCTTGCGCAGCGACCCTGTCAGCTTTGTTTTGTAACTTATTGAGAGCACTCAAATAAGCTTTGGCAGAAGCAACGACAATATCAGGGTCGGAACCCACGCCATTGACCACGCGACCGCTGTTTTGCAAGCGCACTGTCACTTCGCCCTGGCTCTCTGTAGACCCGCTTATGGCGTTGACAGAATAAAGCACCATCTCTGCACCGCTTTTGACGTGTGATTCGATGGCTTTAAGGGAAGCGTCCACGGGGCCGTTGCCGTCTGATGAACCTTTGAATTCTTTGCCATTGGCTGTAAAAACAATGCTTGCCTGCGGGCGTTCACCCGTTTCAGAGTGTTGCGAGAGCGACACAAAAGCGTATTGTTCAATTTCATCGCTGACGCTTTCATCGCTGACCAAAGCCAAAATGTCTTCGTCAAAAATATCGCTTTTGCGATCAGCCAACTCTTTGAATCTGGCGAAGGCGGCGTTGATTTCAGATTCCGACTCCAATTGCACACCCAAGTCTTGCAAGCGTTGTTTAAACGCATTGCGACCACTGAGTTTGCCAAGTACGATTTTGTTGGCTGACCAGCCCACGTCTTCTGCGCGCATGATTTCATAGGTATCACGCGCTTTGAGCACGCCGTCTTGGTGAATGCCGCTGGCGTGTGCGAAGGCGTTGGCACCTACGACAGCCTTGTTCGGCTGCACCACAAAACCCGTGGTCTGGCTGACCATGCGGCTGGCGGCTACGATGTGAATCGGGTCGATATTCATCGTCAAACCGAAATAGTCTTTGCGCGTGCGCACCGCCATCACGACTTCTTCGAGTGAACAGTTACCCGCACGTTCGCCCAGCCCATTGATGGTGCATTCCACTTGGCGTGCTCCGCCAATTTTGACACCCGCTAATGAGTTCGCCACCGCCATGCCCAAGTCGTTGTGGCAATGCACCGACCAAATGGCTTTGTCACTGTTGGGAATGCGTTCTCGCAAAGTTTTGATGAAGTTGCCGTAAAGCTCTGGCACCGCGTAACCCACGGTGTCGGGCACGTTTATGGTGGTGGCACCTTCTTTGATGACGGCTTCCAAGACACGGCACAAAAAGTCCATGTCGCTGCGGTAGCCGTCTTCTGGACTGAACTCAATGTCACCCACCAAATTACGGGCAAAGCGCACCGACTGCTTGGCTTGCTCAAACACCTCATCGGGTGTCATACGGAGTTTTTTCTCCATGTGCAAGGCGGAAGTGGCGATGAAGGTGTGAATCCGCGCGCTGTTGGCGCCTTTTAAGGCCTCGGCAGCACGGGAAATGTCACGGTCATTGGCCCGGGACAACGAGCAAATGGTCGCGTCCTTGATGTGGCTGGCGATCAACTGAATCGCATCAAAATCACCATTTGAACTGGCCGCAAAGCCAGCTTCAATCACGTCAACCTTCAAACGCTCTAACTGGCGCGCAATACGAAGCTTCTCGTCTTTGTTCATAGACGCACCTGGCGACTGCTCGCCATCACGCAATGTTGTGTCAAAAATAATGAGTTTGTCGGTTGCCATGATGAAGTCCTCGGTAAACAATTAAAAAGTAAACAATCAATTAAAACGTTGCAGAATAAAAAAAAGCCCGTTGCTCTTTAGCTAACGGGCTTTGATGGAAAAGTGTGCGTGCGCTACTTAACCAGCCCTTTCAAGCTTAGCAGTAGTGTTAGCAGCAATGTTTTCATTAAAATAACTATACCATAGTTTTTAAACGCCGCATTTTCCATCAACGAAAGTGTTGTTTAAAGTCTCACTATCATTGCACGCTCAATGCAAGCCACGCTCTTCTGGCTCGTCTTTTGAGGTGCTGATGACACTGGTGCGAATGCCTTTGCCTTTGCGCCAAGCGTAGATCACATAGCCGCTTAAACCGTAGCAAATAAACAGGGCAAATAACACAATAGGTGGGTCGATATTGACAACAGCGATACCCAAAGCAATGGCCACAATGACGGCAAAAGGTACACTCTTCTTCATTTGCACGTCTTTAAAACTGTAAAACGGCACATTGGTGACCATCGTCAACCCCGCAAAGAGCACCAACCCAAACATGGCCCAAGCCGCATCTGCACCTTTGATATTGAGCTCTGTGGCGACCCACAAAAAGCCGCCGACCAGCGCTGCGGCTGCAGGTGATGGCAAACCTTGAAAGTAGCGCTTGTCGACCACTGCAGTGTTGACATTGAAACGCGCTAAGCGCAAGGCGGCACAGGCGCAATAGACAAACGAAGCAAACCAGCCCCAGCGCCCCAAGCCGTTCAGCGCCCAGACGTAGGAAATCAAGGCTGGCGCAGCGCCAAACGACACCATATCGGACAAGGAGTCCATCTGCTCGCCAAAGGCACTTTGGGTGTTGGTCATGCGGGCGACTCTACCATCCAAACTGTCTAAAATCATGGCGCAAAAGATGCCAATCGCAGCCTGATCAAAACGTCCATTGATCGCCATGACAATGGCATAAAAACCACCAAATAGCGCGGCCAAAGTGAACAGATTCGGCAAAATATAAATGCCTTTGCGCCGTTTGCGCATGTGCAAATTTACGTGCAACTCGTCTGCGGTTTCTTTTACAGTGTCAACACCATCATGCATGATTGTTTACTCGATAACTATCAAAATATATACAAAATATGGCTGTAGCCGGCGTATTTATTGTTTTTATTGCTATTAAATATATAGCAAAATAAAAAGGCCACCGAAGTGACCTTTTACTTATTAGTTCATACCATCTGAACTTATTGATGCAAACTTAGTTACGCGTTTGGTCAACCAGCTTGTTTTTGGCAATCCAAGGCATCATGGCGCGCAATTTCTCGCCCACTTGCTCGATCTGGTGCTCAGCGGTCAAACGACGGCGGCTGATGAGCGTTGGCGCACCGGCTTTGTTTTCCAGGATGAAGCTCTTGGCATATTCGCCCGTCTGGATGTCTTTCAAGCACTTGCGCATGGCTTCTTTGGTCGCTGCGGTCACAATGTTTGGACCGGTCACGTACTCGCCATACTCAGCGTTGTTGGAGATGGAGTAGTTCATGTTGGCGATGCCGCCTTCATAGATCATGTCCACAATCAATTTCAACTCATGCAAACATTCGAAATACGCCATTTCAGGGGCGTAGCCAGCTTCGACCAAGGTCTCAAAACCAGCTTTGATGAGTTCCACCGTACCGCCGCACAACACAGCTTGTTCGCCGAACAAGTCGGTTTCTGTTTCTTCGCGAAAGTTGGTTTCAATGATGCCGGCTTTGCCGCCACCGTTGGCCATCGCGTAGCTCATCGCCAATTCTTTGGTTTTACCAGAATTGTCTTTGTGGATAGCGATCAGGTGAGGCACGCCGCCGCCTTGGGCGTAAGTACCGCGCACAGTGTGGCCAGGCGCTTTAGGAGCAACCATCCACACGTCCAAGTCAGCACGTGGGCTAACCAAGCCATAATGCACGTTGAAACCGTGGGCAAATACCAACGAAGCGCCTTGCTTGATGTTGGGTTCGATGTCATTGGTGTAGACAGAGCCGATTTGCTCGTCAGGGAGCAAAATCATGACCACGTCAGCTGCTTTGACAGCGTCAGCCACTTCAGCGACTTGCAAGCCAGCTTTGGCGACTTTAGGCCAGGAAGCGCCACCTTTGCGCAAACCGACCACAACTTTAACGCCGCTGTCGTTCAAATTTTGCGCGTGTGCGTGGCCTTGGCTGCCGTAGCCAATAATCGCAACAGTTTTACCTTTGATCAGGCTCAGGTCGCAGTCTTTGTCGTAATAAACTTTCATCTCAATCTCCGTTAAAAAAGGGGGGTTAACTTTGTTATAAAAAATTAGGCAACTTCGTATTTTAAACGCGAAGTTAGACTCTTAGAATTCGCTCGCCACGACCAATGCCACTCGGGCCGGTGCGCACGGTTTCCAGAATGGCTGATTTGTCGATGGCTTCCAAGAAAGCATCGTTTTTACCGTGGTCACCGGTCAACTCAATGGTGTAGCTCTTGTCGGTCACATCAATGATGCGACCACGGAAGATATCAGCCATGCGTTTGACTTCTTCACGCTCTTTACCGACGGCGCGCAGTTTGACCATCATCAACTCGCGCTCGGTGTAAGCGCCTTCGGTCAAATCGACCACTTTAACGACTTCAATCAAACGGTTCAAATGCTTGGTGATTTGTTCAATCACGTCATCCGAACCTGAGGTTTGAATTGTCATGCGCGACAAAGTAGGGTCTTCCGTCGGTGCGACGGTGAGTGACTCAATGTTGTAGCCACGAGCGGAAAACAAGCCCACCACACGCGACAAAGCGCCGGGTTCGTTCTCAAGTAATACTGCAATGATGTGTTTCATGTGAATAATTTCCTCTTTTCGCCGCCCTCCCCCGCACACGGTAATGCGCAGGCTTGGCGGGCAATAGATTCAAAAAAAATGTTGTGAAGAATGATTGTAAAAATTACAGATCTTCAGAACCCAAAAGCATCTGATCAATACCCATACCGGCTTTGACCATCGGGAACACGTTCTCGGTTGGGTCAGTGCGGAAGTCCATGAAGACCGTGCGATCTTTCAGCTTGCGTGCTTCGCGCAATGCCGGCTCAACATCTGCAGGTGATTCAATCAACATGCCAACGTGGCCATAGGCTTCAGCCAACTTCACAAAGTTAGGCAAGGCATCCATGTAGCTGTGGCTATAGCGGCCTTCATAGTCAATCTCTTGCCACTGGCGCACCATACCCAGGTAACGGTTGTTCAGCGACACGATTTTGATCGGCGTGTTGTACTGCAAGCACGTCGAGAGCTCTTGAATACACATCTGCACCGAGCCTTCGCCTGTCACGCAAAACACTTCCTTATCAGGCTTCGCCAGCTTGATGCCCATGGCGTAAGGAATGCCCACACCCATGGTACCCAAGCCGCCAGAGTTGATCCAACGGCGCGGCTCTTCAAACTTGTAATACTGCGCTGCCCACATTTGGTGTTGACCCACATCAGAGGTGATGTAAGTCTCTTCGCCTTTGGTCATGTTGCACAAGGTTTCGATCACATATTGCGGCTTGATGACATCACCTTTGCCGTGGTCGTACTTCATGCAATCACGTTTGCGCCACGTCTCTATCGTGCTCCACCACTCGCCCAAGGCGGTGGTATCGGGCTTCAACGAGCCTTCTTTGATCATGGCGATCATCTCTAACAGCACTTCTTTGACATCGCCCACAATTGGGATATCAACTTTGACGCGCTTGGAAATGCTGGATGGGTCGATGTCGATATGAATGATCTTGCGCTCGACTTGCGCGAAATGTTTGGGGTTGCCAATCACGCGGTCGTCAAAACGTGCGCCAACTGCCAGCACCACGTCTGCACTTTGCATCGCGTTGTTGGCTTCAAACGTGCCGTGCATGCCCAGCATGCCTAAAAACTTAGGGTCGCTGGCGGCAATCGCACCCAAACCCATCAAGGTATTGGTGCACGGGAAGCCCAGCATGTCCGCCAAGATGCGCAATTCGGCGCTGGCGTTGCCCAACAACACACCGCCACCGGTGTAGATGTAAGGGCGTTTCGCCTTTAACAGCAACATCAAGGCTTTGCGAATTTGTCCACTGTGGCCTTTGCGCACAGGGTTGTAAGCACGCATTTCAACAGTTTCCGGGTAGCCGTG
Source organism: Comamonadaceae bacterium (assembly GCA_947485165.1). GTDB lineage: Bacteria > Pseudomonadota > Gammaproteobacteria > Burkholderiales > Burkholderiaceae_C > Aalborgiella. Next base: position 33,310 of record CANKRG010000003.1, on the reverse strand, counting down.
GTACGGCACCTTGTTGAAAGACACGTCTTTAGGAATGTCCACCACCACAGGGCCAGGTCGGCCGCTGCGCGCGATGTGAAAAGCCTTTTTCATGGTCTCTGCCAAATCGTGTGCGTCTTTGACCAAAAAGTTGTGCTTGACGATAGGACGTGTGATGCCGATGGTGTCGCACTCTTGGAAAGCGTCTAAGCCGATAGCGTGCGTTGGCACTTGACCGGTGATGATCACCATCGGGATGCTGTCCATATACGCCGTAGCGATACCGGTGACGGCATTGGTCGCACCAGGACCAGAGGTCACAAGGGCAACACCCACATCGCCCGTCGCGCGGGCATAGCCGTCAGCCGCGTGAACAGCGGCTTGCTCGTGGCGCACCAGCACGTGTTGCATGGTGTCTTGCTTGTAGAGCGCGTCATAAATATGCAACACCGCACCGCCGGGGTAGCCCCAGATGAATTTGACGTTTTCTGCTTGGAGAGATTTGACCAAAATTTCAGCGCCTCTAAGCTCAGGAGACAGCTCGGACACTTTACTTGAGTCAGATTTTGAAGTTGCTACGGAGGCAACTGTGGCTGCTGATAACTCAGCTTTATTGATTTCCATGATGGATCCTTTACGTAAACCTTTGCGAATTTCTCTAACGAAATACCTTGGGTGCCCCTTCACTGAGCTCTTGTGGAACCGCGTCGGGACTTGAGGCCGGCAACCATAAACGCACTGTTGTAGCGCTCTGTTGTGACCCGTTTGCTGTTTGACTTGCAAGGGTCATTATCGCACTTCCTTACGTAAAAATCTTGACAAATCTTGATTGGAGCCATTTTTAAAGCTTTGAAATGCCATAATCGCGGTTTTAAGACGTTGTAACCGCCTCGTAATTAAGTGATGACAACTAAAAAATAAAGACAAACCGACATGAAGCGAAGGCCAAAAACGGCCTAAAACACTTGGCAACTGAACTAGAACTCTCTGATTTTCTAAAAAGCGTTGAAAAACGAGCCTTCAAACGCTCGTTTTACCATGTTCGCAACGAAGAATCTGCGCTAGACATTGTGCAAGACAGCATGATGAAGTTGGCGGAACACTATGGCGACAAGCCGCCAAACGAGTTGCCGATGCTTTTTCAGCGCATTTTGTCGAACTGCACCCTAGACTGGTTTAGGCGCCAAAAGTTCCAAAGAGCGATTTTCTCCAACTTTAGTGACTTTGAATCGGCCGGCGATGACGGTGATTTCGATATTTTGGAAACTTTAGAGTTGAAAAATGACTCAGATGGCACGGAAAGTGCTGAGTCTGTGACGAGTCGGACTCAAACTTTTCGAGAAATAGAGGCAGAAATAGAAGAATTGCCAGCACGTCAACGAGAAGCCTTCCTCATGCGTTATTGGGAGGAGCTTGATGTGGCCGAGACTGCTGCTGCTATGGGATGCTCTGAGGGCAGCGTGAAAACGCACTGTTCCAGAGCCGTAGCGGCATTAGCCAAAGCCTTGAAAGCTCGGGGAATACAACTATGAACAGCATCAATTACAACTTATCTCGCATTGAATCGATTGATTCAGCAAAATTAGCCCAAGACCGATTCGGATTACGTATCGCTGCTCGCCTGTCTAGCGGCAACACTGAATTACCACACGATATTTCCGAACGTCTGCGCGTCGCCCGCCAACAAGCCGTCACAAATCGTAAACGCAGCCAACTTGCCTCTTCAACCAAGGCTGCTACGGCTGTTTACGGTTCGGGTGGTTCTGCCAGCATGGGCTTTGACGACGAAGGTCTGAATTTATGGAACCGCTTGGCATCTTTTCTGCCGTTGATCGCCTTGGTTGTAGGCTTGATCTCTATCGCCGTGATTCAAAACGACCTGCGTGCCACCGAATTGGCTGAAGTCGATTCCGCCTTGTTGGTTGACGACTTGCCGCCTGCCGCTTATGCTGACGCTGGTTTTGCACAATTTTTAAAATTGCACGCTGACTACAACGCCACCCACCCGGGCGCAAATGCTGGTCAATAAAAGTTATTGGTTTTATTGATATGCAGGATAAGGTTAAACTCGTTAAATTAGGATTATCAAGCGCGCTTGTTGCAGCGCTTGTTGCCTTTGCGAGCTTGGTGCCGGCACAAAACACCACCACTGCAACAACAACAACAACAACATCTTCTGATATTGCAACGCAAGCTGCAAAACCTGTAGTTGCTGTAGCAAAAATTGTAAAAGCGCCAGCAGATACCTGGGGTAAACTGAAGCCTGCGCAAAAAGCCGCGCTTCAACCTTTGGCTGCCAACTGGGCAAGCCTGACAGAAGGCCACAGGCGCAAATGGCTTGCTGTTTCAGCTAATTTTGCGCAGTTCAGCCCAGCGGACAAAACAAAACTACACGGCCGCATGACGGATTGGGCCAGTTTGAGCACGCAACAACGCGAGCAAGCCCGTATCAACTTTGCACAAACCAAAACATTGACATCTAGCGACAAACAAGCCAAGTGGGAAAGCTACCAGGCTCTGCCGCCTGAGACCAAGCAAGCTCTGGCCAACATCAACGTTGCGCCGAAACCCACAGGCGCGGCTACTGCGGTAAAACCTGTTGCCAAAAATAAATTGGTCGACAGCACGCCGAAAGCTGACAAAGCCACGGTTCGATGAGCGAATCTTTAGCTGACTCGACAGTAGCCGCGACTGAGCTATTGGCCGCGCCCAGTTTAAAGCGCCGCATGGCCTGCTGGCTGTACGAAGGTTTGCTGATGTTTGGTGTCGTTTTCATCGCTGGCTACCTGTTTGGCACACTCAGCCAAACACGCCATGCGCTGAACAACCGCCATGCCCTGCAGGCTTTCCTGTTCCTGATTTTTGGTATTTACTTCACGTGGTTTTGGGCCAAAGGTCAAACGCTGGCAATGAAAACTTGGAATATCCGCGTCGTATCTGTCACAGGCCAGCCCATCACGCAAACACGCGCTTTGGCGCGTTATGTGTTGAGTTGGATTTGGCTTTTGCCACCACTTGCCGTACTCGCTCCGTTTTCGCTCAGCGGTGGTGAAACCGCTTTGCTCATGATCGGCTGGGTGTTGGTTTATGGTTTGCTAAGCCGTTTTCAACCGCAGCAACAGTTTTGGCACGATGTTTGGGCGGGAACGCGTTTGATTGACTCAAAGCCGTTGAGCCGATAGTTGATAATCGCGGCATGCAAAACCCGAACGACACCCTCAACGCTAACGACAACTCCAAAGTTAACCCGCAAAAGTCACGTACCGGCTTGAACCGCATTATTCACGCCGGCAGATATTCCATTCAAGGCTTGATCGCTGGCTGGGGAGAAACCGCTTTTCGGCAAGAGACCATTGCAGCATTCATTCTCGTACCACTGGCTTTTTGGCTGGGTGACAACTGGGTGGAAACTGCCTTGTTGGCTGGCACGGTATTGATCGTGATGGTTGTAGAACTGCTCAACACCGGCATAGAAACCGCCATAGACCGCATCAGCCCTGAATGGCATGCCCTGTCCAAACGCGCCAAAGACATGGGCAGTGCTGCAGTACTGCTCAGCTTGTTGTTATGCTGCGGCGTTTGGGCGGCTGCCTTGCTGCAGCGCTTTTTTTTCTAAACTAAAAATGGCTTAAACCGCAACTTCGTCCTGCTCACCCGTACGGATGCGAACCACACGCTCCACGCTGGTGACAAAAATCTTACCGTCACCGATTTTGCCAGTACGCGCGGCTTTGACGATGGCGTCAACGCACAAATCTAAATCGGCAGATTTCACCACCACCTCGACTTTGACTTTCGGCAAAAAGTCGACCACGTACTCCGCACCACGGTACAGCTCGGTGTGGCCTTTTTGACGGCCAAAACCTTTGACTTCGGTCACTGTTAAACCCGTCACACCGCATTCAGCCAAAGCTTCGCGGACTTCTTCTAGTTTGAAAGGTTTGAGAATGGCGGTGATGAGTTTCATGGCGTACTTTCTTAAAGACTGAAAAATGGCTAAATCGTTGGCTAGCTGTAACATTTTAGGCGCTATTCGCCGCTAATCCCTAAACACGCTCTAAGCTCTGAACTTGCTAGTAATCGGATACCGCCAATCCTTACCGAAACTGCGGTGCGTGACGCGAATGCCAATCGGCGCTTGGCGGCGTTTATGTTCGTTGATTTTGATCAGATGGGTGACGCGCTGCACATCCGCCGGTGCAAAACCAGCCGCCAAAATTTCGGCAATGCTCTGGTCGTTTTCCATGTAACGCTCCAAAATCGCGTCCAGCACCTCGTAGGGCGGCAGGCTGTCTTGGTCTTTTTGGTCGGCGCGCAGCTCGGCGCTGGGCGGTCGGGTGATGATGCGTTCGGGTATCGGGTTGCTACCTGTGCCGTTCGGGTCGTTCTGGTTGCGCCACAGGCAAAGCTTAAAAACGGTCGTCTTCGCGATGTCTTTGATAGCTGCAAAGCCACCAGCCATGTCGCCATACAGCGTGCAGTAGCCGGTCGCCATTTCAGATTTATTCCCTGTCGTCAGCACCATGCTGCCAAATTTGTTGGACAGCGCCATCAGCAGCGTGCCGCGAATCCGCGCTTGGATGTTTTCTTCGGTCGTGTCCTCTTTCAAGCCCTCAAACTCAATGGCTAAACTCTTTTTGAACGCCTTAAACTCGGGCACGATGGAAATTTCGTCGTAGCGCACACCCATTCGCTGCGCCATCTCGCGGGCGTCTATCCAGCTGATATCTGCTGTGTAGGGCGACGGCATCATCACGGCACGCACCTTGTCTTTGCCCAACGCATCGACCGCTAGCGCCAACACCAGCGCCGAGTCAATACCACCCGACAGTCCCAAAATCGCGCCTGGAAAGCCGTTTTTACCCAAATAATCCCGAATGCCGAGCACCAAAGCGTCCCACAAATCGGCCTCGTCACTGCGTAACGGGGCGATGTCATCCTTCTTGCCATTCACCTCATTTACTATTAAATCAATAGCGCTATATTTAATAGATACGCTGGATACATCCATTTTTGATGCATTTTTAGGGGTCTTTTCATGGGTATTTACACCGATATAGAGCAATTTTTCTTTAAAATTCTCCGCCCTAGCCACCAGCTCCCCATTCGCATTCAGCGCAAACGAGCCGCCGTCAAACACCACCTCGTCCTGCCCACCGACCAAATGCGCATAAATCAGCGGCAACCCCGTCGCTTTGACGCGGTCTGCCATACGCTGCACCCGCTCGCCGCCCTTGCCGACGTGGAAGGGGGAGGCGTTGATGACTGCCAGCACCTGCGCGCCAGCCTCCAAAGCCAGCTGCGCGGGCTCGGCAAACCACGCGTCTTCGCAGATCAGCAGCCCCACGCTGACTTGTTTGCCCTGCTCGCCGACTTGAAACACGCACACGCCCTGCCCCGGCGTGAAATAGCGCCGTTCGTCAAACACTTGGTAATTCGGCAGCTCTCGCTTGGCGTAGGTTTCTAAAATGCGCCCCTCGCTGATGACACTGGCCGCGTTGAACCGCCGCTGAATCGCCACCGATTTGCTGCGCTCGTCCCCGCCCGTGGGGTGGCCGACGACCACGACCATGCCTTTTAACCCTGCGCAAGCGTTGGCGACCATTTTCACTGCATCATGGCATGCAGAGACAAAAGCGGGGCGCAAAAACAAGTCTTCCGCCGCGTAACCGCAGATGGATAATTCAGGCGTGAGCAGTAAGCGCGCGCCTTGCGCGTAAGCTTCCTGGGCTGAGGCAATGATTTTTTGCGCATTACCGTGCAAATCGCCAACGATGAGATTTAATTGAGCAACGCAGATTTTGAGTGTCATAGTCAAGCTATTAAATAAAAGAAAATATCACCGTTCGCCCTGAGGTATCGAAGGGTTCTCCGATCATTTGCGTGAGGAGCCTTCGATACCTCAGTCCGAACGGAAATTTTAAACATGCCAAATAAAGATTCACTCGATTATGTCATTCGTGAACACGCCTCGCCGCTAGAGGTGAATGCCGCCGTTTGGAACGCCCTGCTCGCCCTACAAAGCCAGCCCAGCCCCTTCCTGCGCCACGAATATCTGGCCGCGATGCACCAAAGCGGAAGTGCCAGCCCTGAGACCGGTTGGACGCCGCGCTTCATCACCCTATGGCTCGGTGATGCGTTACAAGGAGCCTGCCCGCTCTACCTCAAAGACCATTCCTACGGCGAATTCGTCTTCGACCACGCCTGGGCCAACGCCTACCAGCAGCACGGCCTGCCCTACTACCCCAAAGCCCTCATCGCCCCGCCCTTCACCCCCGTGCCCGGCTCGCGGCTGCTGGCGCGGAATGCGGATTCGCGCCAAATTCTCTTAAAAGCGGTGATTGCCTGGTGTGAAAAGCACGGGCTATCGTCCCTGCACCTGCTGTTTTGCAGCGATGAAGACGTGGAAACCTGCAAAGCTGAAACCTTGATGCTGCGACACACGGTTCAATTCCACTGGACGAACCGCACCCAAACCGTTCGCCCTGAGCTTGTCGAAGGGTTCAAGGATTTCGACGCCTTCCTGGCCGCCATGGCGCAAGACAAACGCAAAAAAATCCGTGCCGAACGCCGCAAAGTCGCCGAAGCCGGCATCACCTTCCGCTGGTCTTTAGGCGCGGATATCAGCGCTGCAGACTGGGATTTCTTCTACCGCTGCTACGAACGAACCTACTGGGAGCACGGCAACGCCCCGTATTTAAGCCGCGACTTCTTCAAACAGATGCAAACCACCATGCCCGAGAACTGGCTGCTTTTCACCGCAGAGCGCGAAGGCGTGTCAATTGCTACAAGTTTAGTAGCAGTTCAATCAATAAATACGCCGACTATAGCCGAAAATAACACTATAAATGAGCCATCCGAGGCAGATTTAGACAAAACCAGCGAAAAAATCGCCTACGGCCGCTACTGGGGCGCGCTAGAACGCGTCGATTGCCTGCATTTTGAAGCTTGCTACTACCAGCCGATCGAATGGTGCATCAACCACGGCTACCAGCGCTTTGAAGGCGGCGCGCAAGGTGAACACAAAATGGCCAGAGCCCTGCTCCCCATCAAAGCCACCAGCGCTCACTGGCTAGCCCACCCCGCCTTTTCGGACGCCGTCCACCGCTTCCTAGACCGCGAGGGGCAAGGGATTGAGCACTATATGGAGGATTTGGGGAGGAGGAGTCCGTTGAAGGGGCTTTAGCCACTAATCTTGGCCGATCTGGCAGATTCTGCATCTTCTGCTTGACATAGGAGCGTCAATGCGCTGTGGAGAGTTTCTTTGGCACGATCAAGACGGAGAGTCTGCAGCATTACAGATTTACAACCCGTGAAGAAGCAAAACTCGTCGTCTTTGAGTACATTGAGGTGTTCTACAACCGCATCAGGCGAGACAGCAAAATCAACAATATTGCACCTGCAACTTACGCGGCGCAGTTCCATTCAACTGTGCAGCAATGGGCTGCATCATTGAGACACTTGCCCGTCCAGTGAAGCCGGTACCACTCAATTTACGCTTTAAGGCTTTTCTCGTAGTTGGCAATACCGTCATTAATCTCTTTGAATGCAGCTTCTGGGCCTTCCCAGCCGTCGATTTTGACCCATTTTCCTTTTTCCAGGTCTTTGTAGTGCTCAAAGAAGTGGGAGATGGTTTTCAGGCGCAGCTCGTTCAAATCTTCAGGTTTTTGCCACTGTGTGTAAAGCGAGCATTTTTTGTCGATAGGCACGGCCAATACTTTGCCGTCTTCGCCGGCTTCGTCGGTCATTTTCAAAATGCCGATGGGGCGGCAGGTGACGACGACGCCTGGGAACAAGGGGACTGGGGTGATGACGAGGACGTCGACTGGGTCGCCGTCGCCACTCAGAGTTTTTGGCACGTAACCGTAGTTGGTCGGGTAATGCATGGAGGTGCTCATGAAGCGATCCACAAAAATCGCGCCAGATTCTTTATCCACTTCGTACTTGATCGGGTCGGCATTCATCGGGATTTCGATGATGACGTTGAATTCGTGGGGGGCGTTTTTACCAGGGGTGACTTTGTCTAAGGACATGGTTGATGGCTTCTCGAGGTTAAAAAAGGGGTTCAGGACATAAGTATTAACCCGCATTTTACTTTCAACAAGCTTGCTATGCGTCCATTTGTCACATTTTCGAGTTAAAGTGCAACCGTTGGCCAATCGACAACCCAGTCACAGGGGCGAGGAAGCAACGCAGCGAGAGTTGGCGTTGTCTTCTGAATTTGCAGGCATGACTTGCATTCGTTGAAGCCTTGGCCCGCTCTCATCATGCGACTATACACACGAGGAGATTAAAAATGACAGGCAATTCCGCGCTGATTTTGGCGCTTATTTGTGGACTGATTGCCGTGGGTTACGGCTTTTGGGCTCGCAGTTGGATTCTTTCCCAAGATGCCGGTAATGCGCGTATGCAAGAGATTGCAGCCGCGATTCAAACCGGTGCTGCCGCGTATTTAGCGCGCCAGTACAAAACCATCACCATGGTCGGTGTTGTTTTAGCCATTTTGATTTTCTTCTTCTTAGACAGCATGTCAGCCTTTGGCTTTGTCGTCGGCGCGTTGTTGTCTGGCTTGTGCGGCTTTATTGGCATGAACGTGTCGGTCAAAGCCAATGTGCGCACCGCTCAGGCGGCGACCAAAGGCATTGGCCCCGCGCTGGATGTCGCGTTTCGCGGCGGCGCTATCACTGGCATGCTGGTGGTTGGCCTAGGGCTTTTGGGCGTGACGGCGTTTTACTGGTTCTTGGTCGGCAACGGCAACATGACACCTGATAAAAACTTGGCCAAAATGCTGAATCCGCTGATTGGTTTTGCCTTCGGCTCGTCGCTGATCTCGATTTTTGCGCGTCTGGGCGGCGGTATTTTTACCAAAGGTGCGGACGTAGGCGCAGACTTGGTGGGCAAAGTGGAAGCGGGCATCCCCGAAGATGACCCACGCAACCCAGCCGTGATTGCCGACAATGTGGGCGACAACGTGGGTGACTGCGCTGGCATGGCTGCCGATTTGTTTGAAACTTATGCTGTCACGCTGATTGCGACCATGGTGCTGGGCGCTTTGCTCGTCACCAACTCCGGTACGGCAGCCGTGGTTTATCCGCTTGCACTCGGTGCGGTGTCCATCATTGCCTCCATTATTGGCTGCTTCTTCGTCAAAGCCACACCAGGCATGAAAAACGTGATGCCAGCGCTGTACAAAGGCTTGGCTGTCGCTGGCGGCTTGTCACTCATCGCTTTTTACTTTGTCACCACATGGTTGATGCCTGATAACTCTATCAAAGCAGCTGGCAGCCAAATGGCGCTGTTTGGTGCGTGTTTTGTGGGCTTGGCGCTGACAGCAGCCTTGGTGTGGATCACCGAGTACTACACCGGCACGCAATACGCGCCTGTGAAGCACATCGCGGCGGCATCCACAACGGGACACGGTACCAACATCATTGCCGGCTTGGGCGTGTCTATGCGCTCTACCGCTTGGCCGGTGATTTTTGTGTGTATCGCCATCATGGCGGCTTATTCGTTGGCTGGCTTGTACGGTATCGCGATTGCGGCTACTTCGATGTTGTCAATGGCAGGCATTGTGGTGGCACTGGACGCCTACGGCCCTATCACCGACAACGCTGGCGGTATCGCCGAAATGGCCGAAATGCCAAAAAGCGTGCGCGATATCACTGACCCACTCGACGCTGTAGGCAACACAACCAAAGCTGTGACCAAGGGCTACGCTATTGGCTCTGCGGGCTTGGCGGCGCTGGTGCTGTTTGCGGATTACACCCATAAATTGGAAGCTTACGGCAAGGTGATCAGCTTTGACTTGAGCGACCCGTTGGTCATCATCGGCCTGTTCATCGGTGGTTTGATTCCTTACCTTTTCGGCGCGATGGCGATGGAAGCAGTTGGACGTGCTGCAGGTTCTGTCGTGGTGGAAGTGCGTCGCCAGTTTGCGGATGGCGCGATCATGGCTGGCAAACGCAAGCCTGACTACAGCGCTGCGGTTGACATGTTGACCTCCGCCGCTATCAAAGAGATGATGATTCCATCGCTGTTACCCGTGGTGGTGCCGATTTTGGTGGGCCTGGTGCTGGGGCCAAAAGCCTTGGGTGGACTGCTGATGGGTACGATTGTGACCGGCTTGTTTGTGGCGATTTCCATGTGTACAGGCGGCGGTGCTTGGGACAATGCGAAAAAGTACATTGAAGACGGTAACCACGGCGGCAAAGGCTCTGAAGCGCACAAAGCGGCTGTGACTGGCGACACTGTGGGTGACCCGTACAAAGACACGGCTGGCCCAGCGATCAACCCACTGATTAAGATCATCAACATTGTGGCGCTTTTGATTGTGCCTTTGATGATGAAATTCCATGGTGGTTAGATGCCTGTCGCACCTGCTGCACCTGTGGCTGCAGTGGCCGTTGCGGCTACTGCAGCTTCGGTCAAAGTTGAAAATGGCGTGGTGAAGTTTTACTTTGCAACTGGCAAGTCTGACGTCGCCGCAGGCGGCTGGCGTAGCGGAAGACAAAGTTGAACTGAAGAAGCCTGAACACACCAAGTTCGACGGCCCAGCGGCCGAAGTCCGCCGCTTGGAAGTGACTGTGCAATAGGCTTGCAACGAATCCACGAAGCGAGTCAGATTCGTTAAAACTTTAAAATAACCCACTTCAGTGGGTTATTTTTTTGCCTGTTATTTTGATTATTTTGTTATCTATTAACCTCGCTGGCGTTCCAATAAAACAGTCATGAACAAGCTCAGCATGAGCGATTCTTGTTCGGCATGGGTTAATGAGCCCAATAGCTCCATCTTAAAAATACCTTCCCACAGCGCAGCTTGCTTGCTTAAACGCATCACCTCTTCGCCAGTGTCGCGTTTAACAATATACGTGGGTTGGAACAAATAGCCTGATATTGCACCCAGGACAGGTATTTGACTGAAAACATTGTCAAAAAATCGTGTTGCGACGCTTTCTTCAGAAACCGTGAAAGCAACACGTTCGCCGACGTAAACATCATATTGGGCTCGCCACAAAGAGCGCATACCGTGACGTTTGACCGACCCCAACGCCAATCCATCATATTTTTTGAAGTTGTAGCGGGCTGAAAAATCGATGATTCTGTCGGCTGCAATGGTGTACAGCACGTCTTTTTGTGTCTCATCGGTAAACACATTGATGGCTTCTTTGAGCTTAAATAGCTTTTGCCTGATGTAAGCGACTGGTTTTTGGTTGGCATCCACCACGAAAAACTGTGGTGCAAGCGCGATCAGTTTCATACGCAGGGTCAGGGGAAATTGGAGATGAGAGGTTGTCACGGTCGCTTTTTTCTCTTGTTATGCTGTTTATGTGGTTTATGCGGTTTTCTGCCGTTAAGGGCCCTACTAAATTGCAGGGTTAAGGGTAAGCAGGCTAAATAGTGCAAAAAACACTGGTCATTTCGTTAGATAATAAACGCAGTTACAGATCGATAAGAAAAATACCATGCAAAAACAAAATAGTTATACGTACGAAGAATTACTCGCCTGTGGACGCGGCGAACTGTTTGGTGAAGGCAACGCCCAGCTACCCATGCCTCCCATGCTGATGCTAGACCGCATCATCTCCATCACAGAAGATGGCGGCAAATATGGTGCCGGTCAAATCGTGGCTGAGTTGGATATCAAACCCGACCTATGGTTCTTTGCTTGCCATTTCCAAGGCGATCCAGTCATGCCTGGCTGCCTGGGTTTAGATGCGATGTGGCAATTGGTTGGCTTTTACCTAGGTTGGAAAGGCGGCCCAGGCCACGGCCGTGCTTTGGGCGCTGGCGAGATTAAATTTACAGGTCAAGTGCTGCCAACGGGTAAAAAAGTGACTTACCGCATTGACCTGAAGCGCGTCATCATGCGCAAATTAGTCATGGGTATTGCGGACGCCAGCATGGAAATTGATGGCCGAGAAATTTACACTGCTGATGATTTAAAAGTGGGTTTATTTACCCAAACAAACGCTTTTTAGCACAGCCGTCATTTCAACACTTCATACTTATATTTTAAAGTTTTAGGATCACACCATGCGTCGCGTCGTCGTCACCGGAATGGGTATTGTTTGCAGCATTGGCAACAACAAAGCAGAAGTTTTAGAGAGCCTGAAAGAAGGCCGTTCTGGTATTACCTTTCAGCCTGAGTATGCAGCGCAGGGTTTGCGCTCGCACGTTGCTGGCTCAGTCAAAAACTTGGATGTTGAAGCAATCATTGACCGCAAATTGATGCGTTTCATGGCGAAGGGTCATGCCTACGCTTGGATTGCCATGCAAGAAGCGATTGCGGATGCAGGCTTGCCCGAAGATCAAGTGTCCAACTTACGCACTGGTTTGATTGTCGGTGCCGGTGGCGCATCGCATGAGAGTATTTCTGCAGGTATTGACACCTTGCGCGACAAGGGCGTGCGCCGTGTAGGCCCATATATGGTGACTAAAGCCATGGCCAGCGGCGTATCGGCTTGTTTGGCCACCGGTGCAAAAATCAAAGGTGTAAACTACAGCATCAGCTCTGCCTGCGCGACCAGCGCACACTGCATTGGTGCAGGTGCGGAACAGATTCAACTGGGCAAACAAGACATTGTTTTTGCGGGCGGTGCTGAAGAAGAGCACTGGACGCTGTCCTTCATGTTTGACGCGATGGGTGCCCTGTCAAGCAAGTACAACGAGACGCCAGACAAAGCCTCGCGTACTTATGACACTGATCGTGATGGTTTTGTGATCTCAGGCGGTGGTGGCATTTTGGTACTGGAAGAATACGAGCATGCCAAAGCACGTGGTGCGAAGATTTACGCTGAGTTGGTGGGTTACGGTGCTACTTCTGATGGTTACGACATGGTTGCCCCGTCTGGCGAAGGCGCACAGCGCTGCATGCGCATGGCTTTGTTGGATGCCAATGGCAAAGACGTGGGGCAAGTTGACTACGTGAATACCCACGGCACCAGTACGCCTGTGGGCGATGTGAAAGAAATTGAAGCGATTCGTGCTGTGTTTAGTGATACGGTTCACGCTGTTCCACATATTGCGTCAACCAAATCGCTGACGGGGCATGCTTTGGGCGCTGCAGGCGTTAACGAAGCGATTTACACCTTGCTGATGATGGAAAACAAATTCATCGCAGCTTCTGCGAATATCGACAACCTTGACCCTGCGGCCGAAGGTTTGCCAATCGTGCGCCAGCGTATCGACGATGTCAACATCCAGACTGCTTTGTCGAACAGCTTCGGTTTTGGCGGTACAAACGCCACATTGACCTTTTCACGCAAAGGTCTCTAAGTAGACACATAGGTAACGGCACAATATCGTCATGACTGAATCGATTTTTGGCTCTGTGCCCCTCACTGCTGAAAGCGTTACCAAACTTATGGCACCGTCAAAGCGCGTGATCCTGTTGCAGGATGATCGCCATGCGAACCGTGTAGCACCACCCTTGCTGCAGCTGAATAACTTGCAACCCGTTTTAGCCAACGGTTTGTTGGCTGATCAATTAGGCCGGCAGCTGCATGATCTGCGCATCAGTGTGACGGATCGTTGCAACTTCCGCTGTAGCTACTGCATGCCCAAAGAAGTCTTCAACAAAGACTATCCGTATTTACCGCATTCATCACTGCTGACTTTTGAAGAAATCACACGCTTGGCCCGGGTGTTCATGTCACATGGCGTGCGGAAAATCAGGCTAACAGGTGGCGAACCGCTTTTGCGGAAAAACCTTGACGTGCTGATTGAACAATTGGCCGCACTAAGAACACAAGACGGTGAAAAACTGGATTTAACCTTGACAACCAATGGATCCTTGCTCGCCAAGAAAGCCATTGCACTCAAAGCCGCAGGTTTGCAACGTGTCACGATCAGCCTAGATGGCTTAGACGATGCCGTGTTTCGCAGCATGAACGATGTGGACTTTCCGGTTGCAGATGTTCTGGCCGGAATAGAAGCAGCGCGTCAAGCAGGTTTGGGTTTGGACAAACAAGGCAACTTCAGCGGCATCAAAATCAACATGGTCGTCAAAAGCGGCACCAATGCTGAGCAAATTTTGCCCATGGCCAGATATTTCAGAGGCACAGGGATGGTGTTGCGCTTCATTGAGTACATGGATGTTGGCGCTACCAACGGTTGGCGTATGGATGATGTCCTACCGTCTGCCGAGGTCATCAAACTCATTCAATCTGAAATGCCTTTGGTTCAATTAGAACCATCGCAGCCTGGCGAAACAGCGCAACGCTGGGGTTATGCCGACTCTCAAGGCAAGCACGACCCCAGCTTGGGTGAAATCGGTGTCATCAGCAGCGTGACGCAAGCTTTTTGCAGTGACTGCAACCGTGCTCGATTGTCCACTGAAGGCAAATTATATTTGTGCTTGTTTGCCAGCCAAGGTTATGACTTGCGGCCTTTGCTGCGTGAACCGAACACAAGCGGTATCAGCAACGATGCAGCGATAACAACAGCCTTGGCACATATTTGGCAAGGCAGGAGTGATCGTTACTCCGAATTGCGCAGCAGCATGCCGGTGGACACGACTTCGGCTACAGATTCGCCCAAACGGGTTGAGATGAGCTATATCGGTGGATAAAAACCTGCTCACAGGTATTGTGCTTGCGGGCGGTCGCGGCTCCCGCATGGGCGGCGTCGATAAAGGCCTGCAACTTTACAAGGGCACAGCCTTGGCGAAGCACGCCATCGAACAACTGCAACCGCAAGTGGGCCATTTGTTGATCAACGCAAATCGCAATTTAGATATCTATCAAGCTTGGGGTTCACCAGTTTCTGCTGATGTACTGATGGATGGGATAACTGATTTTGCGGGGCCATTAGCGGGATTTTTGATTGGTTTACAACATTGCACAACGCCATATTTGATGACAGTGCCTTGCGACACGCCCCGATTTCCGTTGGATTTGGTGAGCCGTTTGGCAGATGCTTTGTCCCAACAAGATGCTGATATTGCCATGGTTAGCAGCCCCGATGAGGAAGGCGTTTTGCGTCATCAGCCTGTATTTTGTTTGATGAAACGGGAACTCGTAGAAAGTCTAAAAGCGTTCACAGATGCAGGTGGTCGCAAAATCGGTGCTTGGGCGGCTCAGCACAGACTCGCTCGCGTCAATTTCAACGAAGTGTATGACGATCCAAAAGCTTTTTATAACGCCAATACTTTAGAAGATTTGCAGCAACTGAGCTCATATGAAAAGCATTGACCAAATCGCTGCTGAACTTGCTGGCTACGACCCAAATTCATTGCGTGCCGACAAAGTCAATGCTTTTCTTGCAGAACTGGTAAGCCCTGTCGTAGATATTGAAACAATAGGTTTGTTCGATGGCTTGAACCGCGTATTGGCACATGACATCATCTCCCCCATCAGCGTGCCACCGCATGACAATTCAGCGATGGATGGTTTTGCCTTTGATGGTGCGCAGCTTAGTATCAGTAACACACTAGAGCTGAAAATTATCGGAACTGCTTTAGCAGGCAACGCGTGGCAAGGTGTCATCGGTCACGGCGAATGCTTGAAAATCATGACGGGTGCGATCATGCCCGAAGGTCTAGACACCGTTGTGCCGCAAGAAATGGTGGTCTTGAATGCCGAAAAAACACACATCACGATTGCACCCAAAGTTTTGCAACAGGGCGATAACCGCCGTAAGACTGGGGAAGATTTGCAGCAAGGCTCACCAGCACTGCTGAAAGGCGCACATTTAACGCCAGCTGCTTTAGGATTAATAGCGAGTTTAGGCGTACCAACCGTCAAGGTTTATCGCAAAGTACGTGTCGCTTATTTTTCTACTGGCGATGAGATTTTAAGTTTGGGGGATGCACCGCGTGAAGGTGCGGTGTATGACAGCAACCGTTATACCGTATTTGGTTTACTCACTCGCATGGGCTGCGAAGTGATTGACATGGGTGTTGTTCGCGATGAACCTGCACTTTTAGAGGCTGCTTTTGTAGATGCGGCAAACGCTGCCGATGCCATTATCACCAGCGGCGGTGTTAGTGTTGGCGAAGCCGATTACACCCGTGCCATGATGAAAAAGTTGGCCTCAGAATCAAGCGATGGCTCAGGCGGCGTCGCTTTTTGGCGCATTGCTATGCGGCCAGGTCGCCCCATGGCGGTTGGACGCATTGGGACAAAATCTTCTGTGCTGTTTGGCTTACCTGGAAATCCGGTAGCTGTGATGGTGACCTTCTTGGCTTTTGTACGCCCAGCACTTTTACGAATGATGGGTTCTAGTGCATCCAGCCCACCGTTACTCAAAGCGCGGAGCACTGAAGCGATCCGAAAAAAACCGGGGCGAACCGAATACCAACGCGGCACAGTCACAACCGCACTTGATGGGACCCTGGAAGTAAAAACCACTGGCAGCCAAGGCTCTGGCGTTTTAAGCTCTATGGTGCAGGCCAATGGTTTGATCGTGCTTCACCACGACCAAAGCTCCGTTGAAATTGGTGACGAGATTGACGTGATGATGTTTGATGGCGTGATTTAACAACGCCACCAGTGACTACACCAATTACTGATTACTTGGCTACCAATTCAGGCGTATGAGCTAATACGGGCTCGGCGTTCTCTACCGTCATCTTGGCACCCGGCACCGCTTTTCGGGCAAATATGCTGTACATTGTTGGCACCACAAAAATTGTTAACAACGTGCCGAGTGACATACCTCCAACAATGACCCAACCGATTTGGATACGGCTCTCAGCACCCGCACCCGTTGATAAAGCCAGCGGTAACGCTCCTAAAACCATAGCACCTGTGGTCATCAGAATGGGGCGCAAGCGCTGGGTAGACGCCTTAATCAAAGCTTCAACAATGCTCAGCCCTGTGCCGCGCAATTGGTTGGTAAATTCCACAATCAAAATGCCGTGTTTGGTAATCAAGCCCACCAAGGTGATCAAGCCAATCTGCGAGTAAACATTGAGCGATCCACCGGTCCACTGCAAGGCCAAGAGCGCACCTATCATAGACATGGGCACAGAAAGCATGATGACAAAGGGGTCAATAAAGCTCTCAAATTGAGCCGCCAACACCAAGAAAATAAACAGCAAGGCAAGTGCAAACACCAAACCAAGCGAGCCTTGCGAATTTTTAAACTCACGCAAGCTGCCGTTTAAATCAGTGCTGTAACCCGGTTTTAAAACTTTTTTAGCGGTTTCATCTAAAAACTCTAACGCTTGCCCTTGTGAATAATTGGGCGCTAAATTTGCCGTAATAGAAACGGAACGGCGCTGACCAAAATGGTTCAACTCGCGTGGCGCTACCGCTTCACGCACTTTTACCAATGCAGACAAGGGAATCATGGCTTCATTGCGACCACGCACGAAAATCTTTTCAATATCGTCGGGTGTGTCTCTGCCGGAAGCCTGAGTTTGTACAATCACATCGTATTGATCGGCATCACGCTTGTAGCGCGTTACCTGCCGTCCTCCCAACATGGTTTCAACAGCCCGCGCGACAACATCTACGCTGACACCCAAATCACTAGCTTTAGCTCGATCAACATCTATTTTTAACTCGGGTTTATTCAAGCGTAAATCAATATCAGGTGTTAGAAATCCTGGATTTTTACCAATTTCATCCATAAATTGACGTGTCACAGCATTCAAATTTTGGTAACTTTCTGAAGTTGTCAGGACAAAATTGATAGGTCGTTCCCGGAAGCCTTGGCCTAGCGAAGGTGGCGTAATAGGAAAAGCTGTCACACCGGCCAAGAGGCCAAAACTTGGTTGCATCTCACGCGCTAACTCCAAAGTGGTTTTTTGACGATCATCCCAGTCTACAGCGCGGTAGAAAACATTGGCCTGTGAAACAGTTGGATTTCCAGCAGTCACAAAAATTCTGTCGAACTCCTTGTACTTCATCCCCATTTTTTCCATCTCACTCACATATTTCGAAGTGAAATCAAGCGTCGATCCATCCGGTGCATTCACCACAGCCAAAATAACGCCACGATCCTCTAATGGTGAAAGCTCACGCTTCATGTTTGGCAAAATCAAATAAATTGAATAGGCACAAATCACCATGACGCCCAAAACAATCCAACGCGTATTCAAAAATGTACGCTTGAAAGAAGCAGTAAACCCTTTCTTTTGATACTGTCTGTCGTAACCCGTTGTCACAATCCAACGCAGCAATGTACTGTAGCCGTTGGTAATGCCGGTTAAAACTTTTTCCATGGTGCGATCAAACCAATTGGGGTTTGGATTGTGCTTCAATAACAATGAGCACATCATGGGAGACAAAGTCAAAGCAACAAAACCGGACACCACAACCGCACCAGCCAAAGCCAAAGCAAACTCAACGAACAAGCGACCTGTACGCCCAGGTGTAAAAGCGAGTGGCGCATAAACCGCAACCAGGGTCGCGGTCATAGTCACCACGGCAAAGCCAACTTCACGAACACCTTTGATAGCAGCGGAGAAAGGATCTAAACCTTCTTCAATATGCCGGTAAATATTTTCTAAAACCACAATGGCATCGTCCACGACAAGACCAATCGCTAAAACGAGTGCAAGCAGAGTCAGTGTATTGATAGTGAAACCTGCCAAAGCCATCATCGCAAATGTGCCAATCAAACTGACGGGAATGGTAATGATCGGAATGATCGATGCACGCAGCGTGCGCAAGAACACAAAAATCACCAACGCAACCAAAACGATAGCTTCAAGAATTGTTTTGTAAACATTGCTGATGGAGCGTTCAATAAAAACGGAATTATCGTTGGCAACATCAATCGTCATATCTGCTGGCAAATCGGCCTTAAGCTTTGGCATCATGTCACGCACACCTTTAGACAGCACCAAAGGATTGGCCGTGGCTTGTCGAATCACGCCCACAGAAATAGCGTATTTGCCATTCAGGCGAACAGAGCTGCGCTCTTCCGCCGGACCTTCTTGAATACGCGCAACATCGCGCATTTTCACAGGGAAACCGTTGACGGTTTTGATGACGATATCCGCAAACTGCCCAGGTTTTTCTAAGCTTGTTTGCGAGGTAACACTGAATTCACGCGTCGTTGACTCGATTCGTCCCGCAGGGATTTCAATGTTGTTGCGTCGAATGGCATCTTCAGCATCTTGCGTGGTTAATTTATAGGCTGCAAGTTTGTCCGTATCCAGCCACACACGCATCGCGTATTTACGTTCACCAAAAATACGCACATCAGCGGCTCCCGTCACGGTTTGCAGACGAGGCTTAACGATACGGTTTACCAAGTCATTGATTTGGAGCGGGTTCAAAGTGTCACTCGAAAACGCCAACCAGATAACAGGGAAAGCATCTGCCTCTACTTTTGCGATAACCGGCTCTTCAATGGCAGCAGGCAAACGATTGCGCACACGTGATGTACGGTCACGAACTTCAGCGGCAGCCGAATCAGCGTCTTTTTCTAGGCGAAAGCGCACACTGATTTGCGCTTGCTCAGCACGACTGACTGAAGTAATGACATCTACCGCATCAATACCGGCGATAGAGTCTTCCAATGTTTTGGCGATTTGTGACTCTATCACCTCGGCTGAAGCGCCAGGGTAACGCACACTGACAGTAACGACAGGTTCGTCAATTTTTGGATATTCCCTGACCGACAAGCGTGTAAAGCTCACCGCACCAATCAACACAACCAGCAACGATAAAACCGTTGCAAGAACGGGTCTGCGGATAGATGTTTCTGCGAGTTGCATCAGGATTTCCTTCTCAAGTTCCCTGCAGATTTAGAATCTGGTGCAGATGCGCTCTCCAAGCAGGGGTTTGGTCCTTCCATTGGTTTTGCTGCAGTTTTAGTGCTGGGTAGCGGCTTGCCAGGCATTGCTGGCGGTGTAGCCAGCAATACGGCTGGTGGAGCAGCCTGCGGAACATTTGGCGGAATTCCATCAGCAGGTTTGCCCGATGGTTTGCCCGATGATTTACCCAGTTCAATGACTTTTACGGATGTACCATCTTTTTGAATGCGCTGTTGACCCGCAGTGACTACCTCATCCCCCTGTGCCAAGCCTTCTAAGATTTCAACCTTTCCTGGACGGCGAATACCGACTTTCACCTCCACGCGTTGGGTGATTTTGGTTTCTTTATCAGTGCCTTTGTCCGCACCATCCAACAGCTTGATTACAAACTGTTTTCCGGCCTGCGGAACAATCGCTTCTTCAGGAACAACAACCGCTTTTTCACGTTCGCTAAAAACTGTGTTGACACGCGCAAACATGCCTGGACGTAGCTGATTTTGACGGTTGTCAATACATGCTCGCACACCAACCGATCGGCCATTGGCGTCCAGCAAAGGGTCAATAGCCTGAATAATGGCGGTAAATTTACGTCCCGGCAACGCGTCCATATCTACCTGCGCTTTTTGGCCCTTTTTCACTTTGCTTTGAAAACGTTCGGGTAGACGAAAATCCACAAACACAGCCGCTATGTCCTCGATATTGACAATATCGCCACCATCTTTCAGATAATCACCCACGTTGACGGTACGAATCCCCGTCATGCCATCAAAAGGTGCCGTGATTTTCAGACGTGATGCTGTAGCTTGTGAGAGTGATAATTTGGCTTGCGCGACTTCTAAATTAGCTGCACTTTCTTCCACGGAGCGTTGACTGATGAAGTTTTGTGCAACCAGTTCTTGATTACGCTTATGGTTTGCTAAAGCAATCGACAACTCAGCTTGGCTTTGTTTGACTTGTGCCAACTGCAGCTGATCATCAAATTGCACCAAGAGCTGACCTTTTTTAACGCGCTCACCATCCTTAAAGTTGAGCTGCGTGATGCGACCACTCACCTCTGGCCGCAGAGTCACACCTTGCCTTGACTTCAAGCTGCCCACAGCCTGCGTATCATCCGTCAGCTTCATGATCTCAACTTTGGCAGACTCAACAGATGGCGGCCGAACAGGTGCTGCGGCAGTACCTGCAGCTCCATTGGCACTACTTGTACTAGCTGGGGTCGCACTGACCACCTGTCCACTAGTTTGACTACTAACTGGTGTTGAAGAACTTGGGTTTACTGTGATTGGCGCTTTATTTTGATACCACCAAGCTGCACCTGATGCAGCAGCAATACCCAGAACAGCAACTGTTGTATAGACTGATTTTGAAGCCATAGAAATAATTTGTGTCTCAGTTTTAAATTGATTTAGTTATACACAAGCAAGTGGGTAACCGAGTCTCAAAGTCGTGATACGACAACGACTTTACAAAGACTTTACACAAATTTTGAAGGGCTTTAAAAAAAACCTATCGATTTCCTGCAATAGCTTGCACCACACCCATATTGGCCAAAGCATCTGCACGTTCATTTCCGGGGTCACCGGCATGCCCTTTTACCCAGCACCATTCAATGGTATGTCCGCCAGCGTTTACAAGTGCATCCAGTTTTTGCCACAAGTCTACATTTTTGACAGGCTGTTTCGCAGCCGTTTTCCAGCCCCTAGCTTTCCAGCTCGCCAGCCACTCGGTCATGCCTTGCAACACATATTTACTGTCAATATACAAAGCAATATCACAGGGTCTTTTCAAGGCGCTCAAAGCCTCAATCACAGCCGTCATTTCCATGCGGTTGTTGGTGGTCAATATCTCACCACCAAAAAGTTCCTTTTCTAAATGTCCTTGTGATCTGAGAATTGCACCCCAACCACCCGGCCCCGGGTTACCTTTACATGCACCGTCGGTGTAAATCGTTATCTTATTCATAAATCTCAATAAATTCAGTTATCTACGCCAGCTTCAAATTTTATTGCCTTATTTGCTACGGAAACAGGAGCGTTATTTGCAATTCTTGCCAGCTTTTTAATCGGACTAATCAAGCGCATCCCACGCACTCTTTTCACGGCAACCACAAAGTAAACAGCGCCTAAAATAGGCCAATACTGTTCGCCCAATTTATCCATCCAAGCAAACCGCTGCAACATGCCTTCACTTTTTACAGCAGGTCGGTAACAGCCGAAGTGACCCGGTTCAACATCAAAATTGAGGAGTCGCAACCAATCACGCAAACGTCGGTAGCCAATGAACTCGCCCGCCTCCGGTAGGTATAAATCGCCTACATTCAGTCGTTGGTAAAGATGGCTCCTCTTTTGCTTAAAACCCCAAAGACTCAAGGGGTTAAAGCCGCAAATGATTAACTTACCCTCCGGCACCAAAACGCGCTCCGCCTCTCTTAAGGTGGCGTGCGGATCCGGGCTGAGCTCTAGGCTATGCGGCAAAATCAATAGATCGAGACTATTTTCCGCAAAAGGAAGTGCCTGAAATTCAGTAAAAAAAGCTATGTTTTTACTCTCTTTTATAGCTTTATATGACGTATTTACTTCCTGATGTGCTACTTTATTAATAGCAAAATCAACATCAAGCTCAGGTAAATACGGGGAAGCCACCCACCGATGCGGTATGCGACTCGCTTGCAAAGCATTTAATTCGGGCAAACCCAACTGCAAAGCATGGTAGCCAAAAATATCCGCCACCACACGCTCAAATTGCGCATACTCCCAATCCAACAGATATTGACCTGGGGGTGTTTTTAGCCAATTTTGCAAGTTTACTTGTTCAGTTTGGTTGTTGTGACTATTTTCACTATTTTCACTATTTCCGATTACTCGCACGACTCAGTTTGGTGCTTTTGCCACCTTTACGACCCAGCGATTTTACTTTTGCGGGCAGGTATAAAACAACCGATTGTTTTGCTTTGAAAGTGCTTGCAGCAGCTACTTTGTTCCAATCTGCAACACTGGCAACCGTCACTTTATAACGTTTTGCAATGGAGGCGACCGTTTCTGTCTTGTGCAACTTCACCAGCATTCGCTTCAACACAATTTCCGGTGAAAAACTGACTTGCCCATTGTCAGCCACATGTTCGGACACATCTTTGTCTTGCTTGGCTGATCGGGGCACCAGTAATGTAGAACCTTGCTTAATAAGCATACGCGGCGGGATCCGGTTTAGCTCTCTGAACTGTGCCTCGTTCATGCCCACGCGTTTCGCAGCGTCAACAACCTTCATCGTAGAAGGCGCAATCCAAACCGTCCAGCCAGCAGTTTGTCCGTTATGAATAGACAAATTACGCTCAAAAATGCCTGCGCTGTCCCAAGGCAAGAGGATACGAGGCGTACCAGCTGCGAAAATGACGGGCTTGTTAGCCGAAGGATTCAAGGATTTGAAATCCTCCAGCTTGATTTCCGCCAATTTAGCAGCCAGAGCAACATCCAGATCGCGCGTAATGGTGACGCTTTGGAAGTAGGGATGATTCGGAATCTCCGGCAAAGTCG
The DNA here is from genome assembly GCA_947485165.1 of Comamonadaceae bacterium. Taxonomy (GTDB): domain Bacteria; phylum Pseudomonadota; class Gammaproteobacteria; order Burkholderiales; family Burkholderiaceae_C; genus Aalborgiella. Next base: position 10,090 of record CANKRG010000003.1, on the reverse strand, counting down.
CATTGAATACTTGCGGATTCGCCACAATGTTTTTGACCGCCAACAATTTAGGCACGTAGTTGCGTGTCTCATCAGGCATATTCAAACTGCTGTAATCAGTAGCTAAACCTTCGCGCTGGTTTTTAGCAATGGCGCGACCAACCGAGCCTTCGCCCCAGTTGTAAGCCGCCAGGGCCAAATGCCAATCACCAAACATGCCGTGCAGCTTCTGCAGATAAGTCAAAGCAGCTTTGGTCGAGGCTAAAACATCGCGCCTGTCATCACGAAAAACATTTTGCTTGAGTGCAAAATATTTGCCAGTTGCTGGCATAAATTGCCACATACCCGCTGCTTTTGCACTAGACACGGCTTGCGGGTTGAACGCACTTTCAATGAAAGGCAGCAAAGCCAACTCTGTCGGCATATTGCGACGTTCCAGCTCTTCAACCACGTGGTACAGGTACTTGCTTGAGCGCTCAGTCATGCGGCCGATATAACTAGGGCGCGTGGCATACCATTGCTCTTGGCTGGCCACCAAGTCTGTGGTCAAGTTGTTCATCTTGAATCCGCGACGGATTCTGGCCCATAAGTCTGCATCGTTGGAGGGGGGTTCTGCAACGATAGGCAGTTCTTGCGCAAATGCAGACGCCACAGGATTGGTTTGCACGGGAGGCAAGGGGTTCACGGCGTGATCGACCGCACTCGCAGGTTTTGCTACAGGTGCCATCTGCGCAACAGGTGCCATCTGCACAACAGGTGCCTCTGGAGCAACAGATGCGGGTACGACTTTAGGTGTGTCAACCGCCGCTTGCGGTTTAGAAACATAAATATCGCCTTTGAGCTCTTGCGCTTGGACGCTTTGAATAGGCACGCCTAGCAACAAGGCCAGAGCCAAGGTTGAATACTTAAAGACCTGCTTGAATTGCTTAAAGTGCTTGATATCGCTTCGCTGAATGCCAGATGCGGCAGCTAAAAAGCGTAAATTGTAAGATTTAAAAGTCATTAAAAATTGTTTTTCCATTGGCGAATAACCGTAAAAACAGCCACTGCATCAGCAGCTGTTGGATCAAGATGCTTTGCTGTTTGCACCACTTCAGCTTGATCGCTGCGTAAAAAGGGATTGATTTTAAGCTCGCGGGCAATCGTACTGGGGAGTGTTGGCACCTTGGCCTCGCGCAACGCCATGCATTGCTGCTGGTATTGGAAAAGCGCTGCGTTGTTGGGTTCAACGGCGCGTGCAAATTTCAAATTCGACAAGGTGTATTCGTGCGTGCAGCAGACGCGGGTCTGGCCGGGCAAGGATGCCAATTTTGTCAGCGAGTCAAGCATTTGCGCGGGTGTACCCTCAAACAAACGCCCACAGCCACCCGAGAACAAGGTATCGCCGCAAAATAAGAGGGGGGCGCCATCCCAGTTGTCGCAATAGTAGGCGATATGACCTGACGTGTGTCCAGGCACATCGATCACATCAAAAGTAAGCGCCATGGCCTGCGCCTTGTCGCCACCTTGCAAACGCCGAATGGGTTCTGGCATGGTTTCAGTCAGAGGCCCAAAAACCACGGCACCTGTAGCATTTCGCAAGGCATCAACACCGCCAGTATGGTCAACATGGTGATGTGTCACCAAAATAGTTTCTAACCGCAAAGACAAACGTTTCAACGCTTCAAAGACAACATCTGCAGCACCCGGATCAACCACCATCGCGCGCTGCCCGTCGTGCAGCATCCAGATATAGTTATCTTCAAAGGCGGGTAAAGCTACTAGGCTTAAGGCTGCGGGCTGTGGCGTGGAATGGGGTATGTGACTCATGCTGCCCAAATTATAGGCATCGAAGCCGCTCTTAGAAAGAACTTTACAAAATCTAAGCGTCGAATTGCAATTTCGACTGCTTGGCGTACACATTTGTGTAAGTCTTGCTAATGTCCAAATGCTCCGCCCTAACCAAAGGGTCAAAATTAGCCATCACTTTTAACGACGTTTTAGCAGCATCGTCGTAAATCAGCCCATCCAATGAAATAGATTCGCGCAAATTACTGTAAATGGTTAAATACAAGCCTCTATCGCCCAGTAAATAACCCTCTGGAACACTGCGTATTAAATCCCTAGGTCCTGCTGTTTGAAGCCACATCAGTGCTTTGACAATGGCATTTGACAGCGCTTGAACTACAGCGCGATTTTTTTGTATGAATTCCGTCTGTGCATACAAGCAAGCTCCTGGCATAGAACCACCAAAAATAGCTTGTGTGCCGCGCAAGGTACGCGAATCAGCAATGATTTTTATCTCTCCTTTTTGCTCAAGCTGCGTCATGGTGGGTTCTAGGTTGCAAATGGCATCTATTTGCCCGGTCCGTATGGCCGACAGCGCGCCAGCCGCCGTGCCAACACCGATATAGCTCACATCACTTTGCAGCAAACCAGCACGCTGCAGCAAAACATTAGCCATCATGTTGCTTCCTGTGCCCGGGGCTGCTATACCTATGCGTTTGCCTTTTAGGTCAGACAGGCGTCTGTAATTTGGCATGTTTTTGACCGAGACGCCCATCGCCATTTGTGGTGCGCGACCCAAAGCCACAAACGACTGCACAAACTGCTGCTTACTATGCAAACTAATCAAATGCTCGAACGCACCACACACCACATCGGCATTGCCACTAGCCAGCGCTTGCTGCGCCCGCACAGAGCTGGGGAAATCGACAATTTCAAGGTCTATCCCCTCTGCTTCAAAGCAGCCCAATTGCTCGGCGATAGTTAATGGCAAATAGTAAAACGAAGCTTTGCCAGCGACGGCCAAAGTGACTTTTAGTTTGTCTGACCGGTTTAGCGCCTGAGCAGGCAAGCTATTTCCAAGCGCCATCACACCTGTCATAAGCAAACTGGCTAGGTTAAATTGACGACGGCTGATGTTTACCACGATGCGAACGCCCTTTTGAATGACCAGCTTTCAGCTTAACGCCATTCCCACGTTTGCGCATCGGGAACATCCTTAATCGGGTTTCTACTAGCGGCCAGGTGTGGAATCCAACGAATCCAAGAATTAAAGGCAACTTTGTGCAAAATCAAAGTCGTTGTCATTTGATCTTCTGCTTGAAATAAATTTAATTCGCCACTTAATTCCAAGTGAATTTTGCTACTATTTTTATAGCAATTTATACAACAAATACGTAGGCTATAGCCATATTTTTCTCAAAAAAAGCCTTTTCATAAAAAAAAGCCACCTGCTGGTGGCTTTTTAAGGCTTGGGTTACTTTTTCACAAACTACGAAACATCAACCGTGCAGTTTGGTCGCCACTTCAGAGACCCGCTTGCCATAGGCTTTGGCCGTGTCTAAATCGTTTTGTGGGATTTTGTCTGCTGGTTCCGTAGGGCCGCACTGCGCCATCACGCCAGAGCTTGAGCCCAGGCGGTTGTGTACGCCGTCGTTCATTTCAGCTTGGCCCACCCAAATCATGCCCAACTGCATGGTCAGGGTGATGAAGTATTGAATGGTTGTGAGTTTGTCACCACTCATATTTGAAGAAATAGTGAAACCGCCAGCAACCTTGTCTTTCCAGGCACGGCTCAACCATTGTTTTGACGTTGCATCAGCAAACTTTTTAAACTGCCAAGACACCGAGCCCATATATGTGGGGCTGCCCAAAATGATGGCGTCGGCGGCGCTAACATCAGCCCACTGTGCGTCGGTCAAATTACCCTCTGCATCTATGGCAATGAGCTGCGCCCCTGCGCCTTCCGCCACAAATTGCGCGATACGCTGTGCATGACCATAACCCGAGTGATAAACGACGACTGTTTTTGACATACTATTTCCTATTTTCCAATTTTATTGAATTAAATCAACTGCTTACAAAATTAAATTGCTTGGCTTTTACACCAAATCAAATACTAAAACTTCGGCATCGACTGCGTCTGTTAGGTCTACCACAGACTCGTCAACTATTTTTGCGGCATCGCCCGTCTTGAGGGTTTGACCGTTCACTTTCAGCTCGCCACGCACCAAGTGCACATAGCTCTTGTGACCCTTGGCCAAACCTAGACTGGCGGATTCGCCCGCATTGAACAAACCGGCGTAGATGGATGCATCTGCATGAATCGTCACCGAGCCATCTGCGCCGTCGGGGGAGGCAACCAGTTGCAGCTTGCCTTGTTTATTTGCCGCGGCAAAGGTTTTTTGCTCGTAACCGGGCGGGATGCCTTTGGCATTGGGCTCAATCCAGATTTGCAAAAAATGCGTTTCTTCATTGGGTGCGTGGTTGAATTCACTGTGCTGCACGCCGGTGCCGGCACTCATGCGCTGCACATCGCCCGGCGGGATGGACTCAATATTACCCAAGGTGTCTTTGTGGCCAATCGAGCCACTGAGCACATAGCTGATGATCTCCATGTCTCTGTGCCCGTGCGTACCAAAACCGGTGCCTGGGGCGATGCGGTCTTCGTTGATGACGCGCAGGTTGGCAAAACCCATGTGTTCGGGGTCGTGGTAGCCGGCGAATGAGAATGAGTGGAAGCTTTTGAGCCAACCGTGGTCAGCGTAGCCGCGTTCTTGGGATTTGCGTAATGTGATCATGTCGTGAATGTACGCCTGAATACCCATCTTGCCATGCAATGGTTTTGATGGCATTATTCAAATTATTTCAATGAATACCACGCCATGAATCAAAACCCCAGAGATGTGAACCCCAGAGACGTTTTGACGCCCGATGCCTTAGAAATGCTGCAACGTATCGCCCAAAGCGGCAGTTTTGCAGCGGCAGCGCGTGAGCAGGGCTTGGTGCCTAGCGCGCTGACCTACCGCGTGCGGCAGATTGAAGACGCGCTGGACGTATTGCTGTTTGACCGCAGCTCGCGCAATGCCAAGCTCACACCGGCGGGTGACGAATTGCTGCGCGAAGGCACGCGTCTGCTGCAAGACATAGATGCGATTGCCCACCGCGTCAAACGCGTGGCGACGGGCTGGGAACCACAGTTCACACTCGCAGTGGACAGCATCATTTCAAAATCAACCGTGATGGAATTGTGTGAAGCTTTTTTTGCACAATTCAAAGATGGACCACCGCCGACCCGACTCAAAATCCGCGACGAAACGCTGTCTGGCACGCTGGGGGCACTGGTGTCGGGTCAAGCCGACTTGGCACTTGGTACTGGCATGGATGGCGCCACGCATGCTGGCATCCTGAGCAAGCCGTTGGGCACTTTTCATTTTGTCTATGCGGTGGCTCCGCATCACCCCTTGGCCGAAGCGCAAGAACCATTGAATGACGCCACACTTCAACAGCACCGCGCCGTGGCGGTGGCAGATTCGATTCAACGCGGTACGGGTTTGACATTTGGTTTGCTTGGCGGGCAAGACGTCTTTACCGTACCCACGATGGATGCCAAATTAGATGCGCAACTGCGCGGTTTAGGTGCTGGTTTTTTACCCGAGAGCATGGCGCGACCGTATCTTGAGACAGGTCGTTTGGTGCAAAAAAAAGTAACGCGCGCAGAACGCGTGGTGCATGTTGGCTATGCCTGGCGCAGTGGGAGCACGGCAGGACAAGGCCGCGCTTTGCAGTGGTGGCTGGCACAACTGCAGAGCGCTACAACAAGTGCAGCACTATTGCATCAGCATTAAATCCAAATCAACTGTTAAAAGTGCGAATTTAGAGGCATACTGTAGACACCTATACCACAACGAGGAGACAGATTGATGAAACGCAAACGACCCCGTCCCAAACATTTTGCTGTCATCGGCGCAGGTATCGCCGGTATCGCGTGTGCGCGCACCTTGGTGCAAGCTGGTCACCAAGTCACCGTTTTTGAGAAAAGCCACACCGCTGGCGGCCGCATGAGCACGCGCAGCAGCGATTTTGGCAACTTCGACCATGGCGCACAGTATTTCACGGTTCGAGATGAGCGCTTTGCAAAAGCCCTCACCACAGCGCCCGGCCTGTACAAACCTTGGAGTGCCAACGCCGTGCGTGTGCTGGATGAGCACGGCCGCGTGGCAGCGGCGGCCCTACCCTCCAAAGAGTCACATTTTGTTGCCGTACCAGGCATGAACGCCTTGGTGCAACATTGGGCAAAACCGATTCAAACCAGGCTAGAACTTTCGACCAAAGTCACGAAAATTGAGCGCGACACCATGGATGCGCAGCTGTGGCAGCTGCGCACCAGTGGTGAGGATGATTCAGAACATGTTTACTCCGGTTTTGATGCGGTTTTGATCGCCATACCGAGCGAGCAAGCGCACAGTTTGCTACAAACCTCCAAGCAAGGCGCTGAGTTGATTAAATCTGTCCGCAAAGTCAGCGTTGCGCCCTGCTGGACGCTGATGATCGCCTTTGCCAAAGCCGTGCAACCGACCATGGCGCATCTAGGGCCGCAGTGGAATGCGGCGCGCAGCACGCACCACCGGATATCGTGGCTGGCGCGCGAATCCAGCAAACCCGGCCGTGGCTCGGTCGAACGCTGGACGGTGCAAGCCAGCCCCGCCTGGTCAGCAGAGCATTTGGAAGACGCCGCGCCGCGCATTCAAGCCAAGTTGCTCAAGGCCTTTTCTGAAGTCACTGGTATCCGTGCAGAACCCACGCATGCGGACGTGCACCGCTGGCGCTACGCGCAAACAACGCTGCCCTTGGGTAAATCACATTTGTGGGATGCCAAATCAGGCATCGGCGTTTGCGGCGATTGGTGCCTCGGCCATCGGGTAGAAGATGGTTTTGTGTCAGGCTTGGAGCTGGCTTTAGCAGTGGTTTAAATACAGCATGAGCGACGCCGGGCCGCCCCAAGGCGCGAAGGCCCCCGTGGGGGGCAGCGCCGCACACGCAGTGGCAAGCGTGGGGGCAATGTACAGGGGAAGATTCGCCCCCTCTCCCACGGGCCCGCTGCATGCGGGCTCGCTCGTTGCGGCATTAGCCAGCTACCTTGACACCAAAGCCCACGGCGGCCAGTGGCTGGTTCGCATAGAAGATGTGGATACACCGCGCTGCATTGAGGGCATGGACCAAACAATTTTGCAGCAACTGGCAGAATTAGGCTTGGTCCCAGACGAACCTCCCGTCTACCAATCACAACGCAGCGCTTTGTACCAAGCAGCATTGGACGAACTCATCACCGAGAACAAAGTTTTCCCCTGCAGCTGCTCGCGCAAAGATGTGGCGGCAGCTATTGCAGAAGCTAATCCGCTAGCCAAGCCACGACACGGTGAACTCGTTTACCCAGGCACTTGCAGACACGGCATGACGCAACCCTTAGCGCCATCAGCCCAACCCGCTTGGCGCTTCATCACCAGTGGCGCAGTCAAAGCGCAGATTGGCGACTTCGTTCTCAAACGCGCCGATGGCTGCTTTACTTACCAGCTCGCCGTGGTGGTGGACGATGCGCTGCAAGACATCACCCACGTCGTGCGCGGTGCTGACTTGTTGGACAACACACCGCGTCAAATCGCCTTACAACAGGCGCTGGGCTACGCCACGCCGCAATACCTGCATACGCCGCTGGTGATGGCAGGCGATGGACAAAAGCTGTCCAAACAGAACGGTGCCGCGGCTTTGGATACCTCAAACCCCTTAAAAACGCTGAATGCAGCGGCTAAGTTGCTGAATTTAACGGCTCAAGCAGGCCATATTGACGATGCGCTGCAGCTTTGGACCGCGCAATGGCGCAGTCTTTACAATATCACCCGTGAATGACACTAATTTAACTTCCCCGCACGCATCCTCTGCCGATGCGCCGACAAAATTTTCCGCTGAGCCGCCTCTAGGGAAATTAGCCCCCTCGGGGAGCAGCGCAGAACGCGAAGCGCCAAGCGTGGGGGCACCCTACCTCAAAACCATCAAATCCTTCGTGCGCCGCGCTGGCCGCATCACCACGGGGCAATCCAAAGCATTTGAAGATTTGGGTGAGCAGTTTTTGCTGACCTATCAGCCCGATACGAATTTGATAGATACTATAAATTTAATAGCACCTCAGGCAATAAATACGTCGACCATAGCCAAAAATAACACTAAAAAAGCCTCTTTTACGTCAAATCCATCAAATCCGGTCGAAAATCCTGTTGTTTTTGAGATCGGTTTTGGTATGGGCGAGGCCACCGCGCATATCGCCGCTTTGCTGCCTGAAACCCGCTTTATAGCCTGCGAAGTGCACCAGCCAGGCGTAGGCGCTCTGCTCAAACGCATTGGGGAAAGCCTGGAAACGGAGCACCCGATCGACAATATCCGCATCATCTCCCACGACGCGGTAGAGGTGATCGACCACATGCTGCCACTGGCCAGTTTGGATGGCGTGCACATCTTTTTCCCCGACCCGTGGCATAAAAAACGGCACAATAAGCGCCGATTGATCCAAGCGCCGCTGATCGCCAAGCTGGCGGCGCGCTTGAAAGTAGGCGCTTACATCCACTGCGCCACCGATTGGCAGGCGTATGCCGAGCAGATTTTGGAAGTGCTGAGCGCTGAGCCGCTGCTCAAAAACCGTGCCGATCCGGTCAAAGACGCTGAATTAGCAGGCTACAGCCAGAAACCGCACTACCGACCGCTGACCAAGTTTGAAAACCGTGGCATCAAGCTGGGACACGGTGTATGGGATGTTGTTTTTGAACGCGTCTGAAGCCTCTTTCGACCTCATTTTCGAGGACAGCGCCCTTCTGGTGTTCAACAAACCCAGCGGTTTGCTGTCCGTTCCCGGCAAAGGCCCAGAAAAAGCCGATTGCCTGCGCACCCGTGTGCAGCAGCTTTACCCCGAAGCTTTAACAGTGCATCGATTGGACATGTCCACTTCAGGTATTTTGCTGATGGCGCGAAGTGCGGAGCTGCATCGCCACTTGAGCATCGCGTTTGCGAACCGAGAGGTTGAAAAGCGTTATGTCGCGGTGGTGGATGGCCAAGTTGCTGGCAATGCACCTGACAGCCTCGGCTACGCTTGGCAGTTGATTGACAAACCGATTGCGACCGATTGGATCAACCGCCCTCTGCAAAAAATCGACGCCCTCGAAGGCAAAGCCAGCCAAACGCGGTACAAGGTCATGTCTTACGACGAAACTGCGGACACGACGCGTCTAGAACTTGCGCCCGTCACGGGTAGAACGCACCAGCTGCGCGTCCATCTGCAATCGATGGGTCATTCCATTTTGGGCGACCATTTATACGCATCACCTGAGGTGCAGGCCAAGTCTGCGCGATTGTTGCTGCATGCCAGTGAATTGCATCTGGCGCATCCTGTCACTGGCAAACCCTTGGCGTTTCATTGCGACTGCCCTTTCTAGTCCTCTGTAGTCGTTTTTAAGCTGACAGAACTTATACTGACAACACGTGTCAAATTTCCCACGCAGGAGGACTGGTTATGTCACAACTGAGGTCTAGCAACACCCCACAGCGGAAGCTACAACGCCGCACGGTCTCTGCGGCTGCGCTGATCGCCATGCCCGCACTTTGGTTGGGCGTACGCGCCCAACCCGCCCAAAAGCGCCGAGCGACGCCCGCACAAACCGAAGGGCCTTATTACCCCGTCACTTTCCCCAAAGATGTTGACTACGATTTGCTGCGCAATGGCGCGTTGAATTACACACAAGGTAAAAGCGCTTGGGTGGTAGGCAGCGTGGTGGATTTAGAGGGTCAAGCCGTGCGGGGAGCGCAGGTTGAAATTTGGCAATGCGACCACAAAGGGCATTACCACCACCCAGGTGACGGCGGGCGCGCTGATGCTGCGTTTCAAGGCTCTGGCCGTGTGCTGGTGGGTGCGGATGGCCAATACCGCTTTCGCACCATTCAACCCGTCGCTTATGGGGGGCGTACACCGCACATCCATGTCAAAGTCAAACTGGGTTCGCGCGAACTGTTGACGACTCAATTGTATGTCGCAGGCGACCCACTCAATGAACGAGATTTTCTATGGCGCGGCCTGCGTGACAATACAGACCGGACGGCTTTAACCGTACCTTTTATCGCCAGTCAAGATGGCATGCAAGCTCAATTTCCCATCGTTGTTGAGGTTTAGGCCATCCCATTTTGGGCGATCGTTTGTCTGTTTCTATGTAAGGTCATAGTCGGCAATTAAAAGAATAGGGTCTTAGGAAGCAAACCTCAATGACAATTGAGCTAACTTCTTATCATGACTCAAAAAAACAGGTAT
>CANKRG010000002.1 GCA_947485165.1 Comamonadaceae bacterium | reverse complement strand
GACAATGCCTCTACGCTGACGCCAGATCCCTTGTTTGTGAAGTTTTATTACTCGCATCCACCTGCTTCTGAGCGCTTGGCTCGCATGGGCTTCACAGCTAGCAGCGCATCTGCAGGGCAGTTGGCTTGATTAGCACGCTTCAAAACGGGCTTGTCGTTGCTGGATTTGGGCGTCACGTGCTCGTTGAAACCGATGCCGGAAAACGTATCATCTGCCACCCACGTGGTAAGAAAAACACCGCTGTGGTGGGCGACCGCATCAAGTGGCTGGCGACACAAGACGAAGGCACGATTGAGAAGCTTGAACCCAGGCGCAATCTGTTTTATCGACAAGACGAAATTCGAACCAAGTCGTTTGCTGCCAATTTAGATCAAATTTTGATTTTGATCGCTGCCGAACCGGAATTTTCAGAAAGCCAGCTTTCGCGCGCTTTGATTGCGGCAGAAGCGGAGCACATCAAGCCCATCATTGCGCTGAACAAAAGTGATTTGAAAGTGCCGTTTGCCAAAGCGTGGGAACGGCTGCAGCCCTACAAGGAGATGGGTTATGACGTCGTGTCGCTGAGCTTGAAACCCAAAAATGGCAGCATTGCCAGCGATGCAGCGGCCTTTGATATTCAACAAATTGAGCAACAAACTGAGTTGCTGATGTCGCTGCTGCAGGGTAAAACCACGCTGGTTTTGGGTCCTTCGGGTGCGGGTAAAAGCACGCTGATCAATGCCGTTGTGCCCAATGCTACGGTGTTTACGCAAGAAATATCGCAAGCTTTGAACTCAGGCAAACACACCACCACCAGCACGACTTGGTATTGGGTGGATGAGGCAAAAACAACGGCGTTGATTGATTCGCCCGGTTTTCAGGAGTTTGGCTTGAACCACATCGAAGCCATGCATTTAGCCAGCTATATGCCAGACTTTAAGGTGCATGTGCCGAATTGCAAATTTTACAACTGCAGTCATCTGCATGAGCCGGGTTGCGGCGTCTTGGAGTCAATGAAAAGTGACTCTATCCGGTGTAAAATAAGCTTGGAACGCTATAGAATATATAGCAGTTTGTTTGCTGAATTGTCGGAAGTTCGGTATTGATATGAAGCTAAAGCGATTTGAGATCACTCAAAAGTTTACGTATTGACTGTCTTTATTAACCTAGTAAGTTAGACAAAGTCAGCAACGCTAGAAGCAGCATCCACAACACGACATAGCGCCAAACAAGGCCAACCACGCTGCGCAAATGCGCTGGTTCGGCATCACGGCCGGGTGTGCTGATGGTGGCTTCCAGAGCTGCCGAAGAGCTACCCAAATTGCTGGTGTCTTGCCCGTCGAAGGATGGATTCGCCGCTTCAACTTTTGCTGCAGGTTTGAGCAGCTCACCGCCCAAGCGTACATGCATCGCGCCCGAGGTGGCGGCCAAAATCACGCCGTCGTTGGAATTATCTAGAGTGGGTAATTGCTGTGCATAGTTGCGCCAGCAGTCAATCGCATCCTCAAAATTACCCACCACGGCAAAGCCCATAGCGGTGAAGCGGGCGGGCAACCAATCGACCAGAAACCAGGCTTTTGCCGTGGTAGTGCGTAAGTGGTCGCTCACTACGGCGGTGTCGTCATGCACGTTGTCGATGTTTGAATGACTCAGCTTTGTTTTAAAGCGCGGTTTCCAAAAGCGGACAGTAAATTCAGCCATACGGTAAAACACCGCACCAAATGGCCCCAAGCCCAGCGCTGCCAAGATGACATACCAGGTGAGTACACCAAAGACGTGGCGATGCGCCGCTAAGACCGAGTATTCAATCACATGGCGGACGATCTCGCTGCGCGGAATGTTGCTGGCATCGACATTTTGCCAATCGGCCAAAAGCTGGCGCGCTAAATCTTCGTCGCCAGCGTCTAACGCATCCCGAATGTCGGTGAAGTGGTAGCTAAATTGCCTAAACCCAAGTGTGACGTAGAGCACTGCCACGTTCCACACGACGGCTGCTGGCCAACCGATGGCGTAGATCAAGAACCAATGCATCGCTAAAACGCCAAGTGCGGGCAGTACTATGGTAATAGCCCAAACAACCCAGCCGTGGCCCGCTTTGCCCGCATCAAAATTGCGGCTAACCGCGTTTGCCCAATGGCGCAGGCCATGGTGAATGGGGTTGCTGCGGGTCAGGGGTTTGACTTGCTCAATCAAGAGTGCGCAAAAAATGGCAAAAAAGCTCATGCCAGCATCATAAAGGAAGGCGGCAAGCTAAACCTAATAGCTGATGCCCTTTTGCGACTTTTTACGCTGAGCTTGAAAATTTAAGCCAGTAAAAATCGATAAAAATTACGCAACATGCCGGCCGTTGCACCCCAAATAAAGTGCTCTTTGCCGTTCGGGGCCTGGTCGTCAGGGTAGGGCATAGAAAACCACTTGCGGCGCGCACCTTGCCATTCAAACACGTGCTCATGGTGGTTGGCTGGGTTCATCAAAAAAGCCAATGGCACTTCGAATGCGTGTGCAACTTCATTGGCATTCAGTCGCAATTCAAAACTGGGGTTGAGCAGCGCAACAACGGGGGTGATGACAAATTGCGTACCCGTTAAATAGGTGGGCATCGCGCCTATGACTTCAATGTGCGATGCCTCAATGCCCACTTCCTCAAAAGTTTCACGCAGCGCGGTAGCCGTGGCATCCGCGTCATCCGCATCTGCCTTGCCACCAGGAAAGGCGATTTGGCCACCGTGGGTGGCTAAATGGGTGGTGCGTTGTGTCAAGAGTACGTGCAACTCATCTCGCATCACCAGCGGCAGTAAAACGGAAGCGTGCGCTAACTCACGCTGGCTGAAGCTGGACTCGCGTAAGACTTCGGGCGACCAGACGGGCTGATTGACAAATCGTGCACGCAAGGCTTGTGGCGACATCGCCATGCTTGGTACTGCTGGCATGTTTGCACCTGTACCAATGATAGGCACTTTGCGCGGATCAAAAATCGGAGGTGCGATGTAGTCAGTAGCTGCCATGTCGAGTGATTGGGTAGTGCAAAAAATCAAAACACCATAAAAAAACCGCTAAAAGTAACTCATCGAGTGACTGGTAGCGGTTGTTCGTCAGAGCCAGTTTGACTGACTCCTCTGTCTCGACTTTATGCAGCAGTAACTGCTGCAGGAGTCTTGATCTTCTTAGGAGCCAATTTTTCTTTGATACGTGCAGACTTGCCGCTACGGTCACGCAAATAGTACAGCTTAGCACGGCGAACATCACCACGGCGTTTGACTTCAATCGCTGCGATCAACGGGCTGTAAGTTTGGAAAGTACGCTCCACACCTTCACCGCTGGAGATTTTACGAACGGTAAAACCGCTGTTCAAACCGCGGTTGCGCTTGGCGATAACGACACCTTCAAACGCCTGCAAACGCTTGCGAGTTCCCTCGACCACGTTAACGCTGACAATGATGGTGTCACCAGGGGCAAACTCAGGGAGTTTTTTGTTCAAACGAGCAATTTCTTCTTGCTCTAGTGTTTCGATTAAGTTCATGGTTTCCTCTTGTGATCATGACCGCACCAACGTCGGGATTGACATATGCTCGATGGATCTACAGAGAAAACTGTAAAAAAGAGCGGTCGGCCAGAGGATCGAAAAGCCTTTGATTATAACAGTTAAACGTAATAAGTTTAACTGGGCTTTTTTAACAAATCTGGCCGTAGCTCAATAGTGAGCTTGAATCGTTGCTCCTGCCGCCACTTCTCAATATTGACGTGGTGACCGGATAAAAGTACATCCGGAACTGCTTTAGTCACACCTTGATCTTCCCAAATTTCAGGACGTGTGTAATGCGGACAATCTAATAGTCCGTCCAAAGCGGGATTGAAACTGTCTAAATGGTGGCTGTCTTGATCGCTCAGCACGCCGGGCTGTAGGCGGGCAACGGCATCTAAGAGTGCCATGGCTGCAATTTCACCGCCCGAGAGTACAAAATCGCCTAGGCTGATTTGGATATCGACATACGCGTCGATAAAGCGCTGGTCGATGCCTTCGTAGCGGCCACAAACCAGCACCGCACCGTCGCTTTTGGACCATTTCTCGACGCTTGAATGGTCAAGTTTTTCGCCAATCGGTGAAAAAAGCACCACGGGCACAAGCTGTGTTTGATTTTTTGCTTGTCGTCGCTCAGTTTGAATGGCTTCAAGACATAAGCGCAATGGCTCAGCCATCATCACCATGCCTGGGCCACCACCGAAAGGGCGATCGTCAATGCGTCGGTAGGTGCCTTGGGCGAAGTTGCGTGGGTTCCACAGACGCACATCAACTAACTTTACACCGTCTTTGTCGCCATCTTTGGCTTCAAACGCGCGGCGGGTGATGCCGATGGTTAAAAACGGGGCAAAAAGTTCAGGGAAAAGGGTGATGACATCGAAGCGCATGAATCAAGCTAAATGGGCTTATGTGTTCAATCAGTAGTCTGGCTGCCAGTCAACGGTGATGCGTTTTACAGGCAAATTTACATCATCAACAAAGTGCGAGACGAAAGGGATCATGCGCTCTTGTGTTTTCTCTATGCCTTCGACAAGCTCGCTAAATTCAATGACAAGAACTGTTTGCGGGCCGGTTGCCATCAAATCTTTCACGATGCCCAGAGCGATTCCTTCGCGGTTGACTACACTCAAACCCAGCAAATCGACCCAGTAGTAAGAGTCAAGCTCAGGTGTGGGAAAGCTCGAGCGAGGTATGAAAATACGTGAACCTTTGAGCGCTTCAGCGATGTCGCGGTCTTCCATGTCGTGGGCAACGGCTACGATGGTGTCGGAATGCACTTTGGCTTCGCGAATGCGCATCAGCTGGGTGCCTGCAAAGGCTGCTTTGCCACGCTCTGTGGGTTGCAAGTACCAACGTTTGGAAGAAAAAAGCGCCTCGGGATCGGCGCTATGGGGTAAGACTTTAAACCAGCCTTTGAGCCCCCAAGCGTCGGTTATTCGCCCAACTTGGATGGCATCTGCTGGTAAATCTACCGGTTCAAGGCCTGGCAACATACGATCTGAATTTTAGATGTTCGTGGCAACAGTCTTGAACTTTACTCAATCAATCAACAATTAAGTTGATTGATTAAACAGCTGCAGTTGCTGCTTTTTTAGCGTGCTGAGCAAATATGCGCTCAACGGTTGGAGATGCTTGTGCACCAACGCTTTTCCAGTAAGTCACACGGTCTTGAGCGACGCGGATGCTTTCTTCGCCACCAGTGGCGCTAGGGTTGTAAAACCCGACGCGCTCGATGAAACGGCCATCACGACGGGTACGTTTGTCAGCGACAACGATGTTGAAAAAAGGACGCGCTTTAGCGCCGCCGCGAGAAAGTCGAATGACGACCATAATAGTTCCTTCAGTAGAGTCGCAATGCTAGGATAATTAAATACCCTAAAACCTTGAAACCCATTAATTTCATGTAATCTCAGCGTTGAGACACGTTACATAACCACCCGGCTAGAAACACGCTGAAAAGCCTTTGATTATAGCTTTTTACTGGGTCTACTGTCATTTTATTCTTAAGTTGCTCAAAGTTATCTATATTCTTGCCCTTTTATGTTGATTATTCGCCCCAGCACAGATGACGATTTACCCGCCATCACCGCGATTTACGCCCACCATGTCCTCACCGGCACGGGTACTTTTGAGGTTGATCCGCCCAGTTTGGACGATATGCAGGGTCGCCGTGCCGATGTATTGGCTAAAGGTTTGCCGTGGCTGGTAGCGTGCATGGGTGAAAAAGTCATAGGTTATGCCTATTGCAGCTGGTTCAAACCGCGCCCCGCCTATCGCTTTTCAGCCGAAGATTCGATTTATCTAAGTCCAGAAGCTGCAGGAAAAGGTATTGGCCGCACGCTGTTGGCGGAATTGGTGGCGCAGGCGCAACGAACGGGGGTGCGCAAATTGATCGCTGTGATTGGCGATTCAGCGAATGCTGGTTCTATCGCCGTGCATAAAGCGGCTGGATTTCAACCGGTTGGGGTACTGAAATCCTGTGGTTGGAAGTTCGACCAATGGCTGGATGTCGTGCTGATGGACAAAGCTTTGGGTGAGGCGGATTTAACCGCACCCGCTTGAAGATCAATAAAACTTCCAAAACTTAAACAATAACAAAAACCAGGAAAAACAGATGAAAAACAAAACAATCGCGGCTTGGCTTGCATTTCTGGGCGGCCCGGTTGGTATGCACCGGTTTTATTTGTTCGGCAGCCAAGACTGGCTGGGTTGGCTGATGCCACTGCCCACGCTGTTGGGTTTGTATGGCGTTGATCGAGTGCGACGCTACGGTATTGACGACACGATCAGCTGGGTACTATTGCCGATATTGGGCTTTGTGATTGCTGCTTGCGCTTTGACGGCCATTGTTTACGGGTTGATGGCGAAGGAGCAATGGAATGCCAAATTTAACCCCAGGTCAAAGCCCGATGCTGCCGCTGGCCAGACTGGTTGGCTCACGATTGCCGCTGTCGTTTTAGCGCTGTTGATCGGCTGTACAGCCTTGATATTTGGCATCGTGCAGGTTTTTCAGCATTATTTTGAGTACCAAATCATGGAGGGTCAGAAACTCTCTCAATGATGCTCAAAATAAGGCATAAAAATCACTCTAGCCGGTATGTTTACTGCCTGAAGTAATATAAAAATAGAAGCAGTTTGAGCGATAATTTTCTAAAATAACTGCAAACTTACCCAGTATGCAACAGCTGCAACAAAAGCACTGGCAGGGATGGTGAAAATCCAAGCCCAAACAATGTTGCCAGCTACTCCCCAGCGCACCGCACTAGCATGTTGAACCGAGCCGACACCAACGATAGAGCCTGTGATCGTGTGTGTTGTAGAGACTGGTACACCCATAAATGTGTTTAAAAACAAGGTGATAGCGCCAGCACCTTCAGCACAAAAACCACCTACGGGTTTGAGTTTTGTGATTTTCTGCCCCATGGTTTTCACAATACGCCAGCCGCCAAACAGGGTGCCGGCGCCAATGGCGCAGTAGGCGCAAACTGCCACCCACATTGGTGGCGATTTGTCACCTGCGGCTGAGTAGCCCGTCGCAATCAACAGCATCCATATGATGCCTATGGTTTTTTGTGCATCGTTGCCACCATGACCCAAGCTAAACGCAGCCGCTGAAGCCAGCTGTAAGCGTCTGAAAATGCGATCAACTTTGGAGGGTGCTGTTTTGCGACATGCCCAAGCAACCGCGACCATCAACAGTGAGCCAAGCACAAAACCTAAGATAGGAGAGACAAAAATAAAAATGACGATTTTAATTATGCCGCTTGAAATCACAGCGCTAGCACCTGCTTTTGTGACCGCTGCACCAATAATGCCGCCCGCTAAAGCGTGGGAGGAGCTACTGGGAATACCGTAATACCAAGTAATGGTGTTCCATGTGATGCCACCAATCAGTGCCCCAAATACCACATGAATATCCACAATAGCTGGATTGACCAGTCCTTTGCCCACGGTCGCAGCAACTGCGAAGCCAAACACAAAAATGGCGATAGCATTAAAAAATGCAGCAAATACAACAGCTTGTCCGGGTTTTAAAACACCGGTGGACACAACAGTTGCAATAGAATTGGCCGCATCATGAAAACCATTCATAAAGTCGAATGCCAAAGCCAGCAGCACCAGCATGGCGACAATCCAAAACGCGGTTTGGGCTTGCATTAAGAGTTCTCCAGAATGATGCCTTCAATCAAGTTCGCCACGTCTTCGCATTTGTCAGTGATCGTTTCTAGCAGTTCGTAAATAGCCTTGAGTTTGATGACCTCACGCACATCCGGCTCTTCACGAAACAACTTGCTCATAGCACTACGCATCACGCGGTCGGCGTCAGACTCAAGCTGGTCAATTTCTTCACAGGTTTTCAGGGCTGTTTCAGCTGTTGCAGGGTCAGCAATGCTGCCCAGCAAATAGACCGCGTCTTTGAGGCGATCAATACATTTCACGCTGATGTCTGTGAGGCGCTTGATGTCAGGCGTCATCTCGCGTACGTCGTACAAAGCCATGGTTTCGGCGGAATCTTGCAGCAAATCAGCCACATCGTCCATGGTGTTGATGAGTTTGTGGATGTGCTCGCGGTCAATCGGCGTGATGAATGTTTTGTGCAGCATTTTGTTCACATCACGTGTCACACGGTCAGCCGCACGTTCAGCATTGTCAACGTCGCGGTTGTATTGCTCGCGCAGGTGTGGGTCGTTGTAGTTGTCTACCAGTTTAGAGAATGCACGCGCTGCTTCAACAATGCGGTCAGCATGCTGGTTAAACATCTCAAAAAAGTTGCCTTCGCGGGGCAGTAATTTACCGAAGAACATGGAAGCCTCCCGTTGGGAATATTTCAATAATGTGTCAAATGCTTGACATTTTGCTAACTGCAGGAATTTAACCGCGCGTTAAACCAAGCCCGTAGAATTAAGTTTAAAAGTAAAAAAAAACCGCACAACGCAAAGTTGTACGGTTTTTAGTGGTGCCGGAGGCCGGAATCGAACCGGCACGGGTCTTACCCCGCGGGATTTTGAGTCCCGTGCGTCTACCAATTTCACCACTCCGGCAATTGGACTGTGTGAAGCCTCGAATTATGACACATTTTATGGCACATTATCGGCATGAACTATTTAACTATTGAAGATGTTATCGGGAAAACGCCGTTGGTTGCCCTGCAGCGCATTGGTGCCGCAGAAAACAAGCTTAAAAACAATGTTGTTTTGGGCAAATTAGAGGGCAACAATCCTGCAGGCTCGGTGAAAGACCGGGCTGCCATGTCCATGATCAATCGTGCCGAAGAGCGTGGGCAGATCAAGGTGGGCGATAGATTGATTGAAGCAACCTCGGGTAACACGGGTATCGCACTGGCCATGGCCGCAGCGATTAAGGGCTACAACATGGTGCTGATCATGCCGGAGGATCTGTCTATTGAGCGTGTGCAAACCATGAAGGCCTTTGGTGCTGAGCTTATTTTGACCCCTAAAAGTGGTGGTATGGAATACGCGCGTGACTTGGCAGAGCAAATGCAAGCGGATGGAAAAGGGCTGGTGCTGGACCAGTTCGCCAACCAAGACAACCCACGCAGCCATTACGAGACGACAGGACCAGAACTATGGGCGGATACGAACGGCCAAATCACCCATTTCGTCAGCGCCATGGGTACGACGGGAACAATCACGGGCGTGTCTAGATTTTTGAAAGAAAAAAATCCAAACATCAAAATCATTGGTGCGCAGCCATCTGAGGGTTCGCGTATACCTGGCATACGCAAGTGGCCAACGGAGTACTTGCCTAAAATTTACGATCCCAGCAATGTGGACGAGTTGGTGCTGGTCAGCCAAGCTGATGCTGAAAATATGTGCCGTCAATTGGCAAAAGACGAAGGTATTTTTTGCGGTATTTCAGCGGCAGGTGCATGTTGGGTGGCACAGCAAATTGCCAAAACTGTAGAAAATGCGACGATTGCTTTTATCGTTTGTGATCGGGGTGATAGATACCTCTCAACTGGTGTGTTTCCTGCTTGATTGAAAGTGGCTATGTCTGCTTCAAATTTTATTGCTGGAATCACACCCCAAATCAATGCGGATCAAGCGAAAGAAATCGCCGCAACATTGGATTTGCGTAGTCCGCCAGCCATTTTTTATAGCAATCCCTACCCGGTTTATGCCGCATTAAGAGAGCACGAACCGGTGCGACGCATGCCCGATGGCTCGGTGCTTATCACGCGTTACAAAGATTTGATTCAAGTTTATAAGGACGCACATACTTTTAGCTCTGACAAAAAAATTGAGTTCACGCCAAAGTTTGGCGATGCGCCGTATTTGTTGGAGCACCACACCACAAGTTTGATTTTTAACGACCCACCGCTGCACACACAGGTTCGTCAAATCATGATGGGCGCTTTGACGCGGCGTGCCATTGACCAGATGGAAGCCAGCTTGACAGAGCTAGTTGCCAAACTGGCCGATCATATTGAAGCGCAAGGCGGTGGTGATTTGATTGAGGATTTTGCAGCCGCTATTCCGATTGAAGTCATTGGTAATTTACTCAATATTCCGCATGATGAACGTGGACCACTCAGAGATTGGTCGCTCGCTATTTTGGGTGCGTTAGAGCCCAAGATATCTGCTGGTCAAGCTCAGCGTGGAAATACCGCTGTAGCTGAATTTCTTGAATACCTGAAAATTTTGGTAGCAAACAGACGAGCACATCCTGGCAACCCTGAAAGCGATGTGTTGACCCGCTTGATTCAAGGTGAGCGTAGCGATAATGGCCAGCGATTAAGTGAAAATGAGTTGCTGCACAACTGCATTTTTATTTTGAACGCAGGGCATGAAACCACAACGAATTTAATCGGTAATGCTTTGGTTGCGCTGCAAGAATGGCCAGCGCAAAAAGAAGTGCTTATCAAACGAATAGGCGAATCGCAACATGATAAAGCATTGTTAGATGATGTGCTGAATACGGCAGTCGATGAGTTTTTGCGGTTTGAATCGTCGAACCAACTTGGTAACCGCCGCGCAACAGTAGATTGTGTTGTTGGTGAAGTGTCTTTGCGTAAAGGAACTTTGATCACGCTTTGCATTGGCTCTGCCAACCGCGACCCTGCGCAGTTTCAGAATGCTGAAGAGATGGACATCACGCGGCCGAATTGCAAGCATTTGTCGTTTGCCTTTGGTATTCACCAATGTGCAGGGTTACATTTGGCTAGATTGGAAGGTAGAGTGGCATTGCAAATATTTTTGCAACGGTTCCCTAATTACAAATTAACTGCGTCGCCTACGCGCGGTGGACGTGCACGGTTCAGGGGGTTCTTGAGCGCGCCATTTTCTACAAAGTAAAGATGGCTGCTGTGACTCAATTATTCAAATATTGCCCAAAATGTGCTGCGCCTTTGGCTTTTGTGTCGCTCATGGAAGACGGCGGTGTGAAAGAGCGCTTGCGCTGTGAAGCTTGCGATTTCGTTCATTGGAACAACCCTACACCCGTGTTGGCGGCAGTGATTGAGTATGAAGGACGTATCTTTCTTGCGCAAAATGCAGCATGGCCCGGCAAGATGTTTGCGCTGATTACTGGCTTTATGGAAGCAGGAGAAACGCCTAAAGAGGGTATCGCGCGGGAGATCAAAGAAGAGACGAATCTTGATGTCAGCGAGCTCAATTTGATTGGTGTTTACGACTTTCAGCGCATGAACCAAATCATCATTGCCTACCATGCCGTCGCTTCTGGTGACGTGATTTTGTCGCCTGAGTTGGTGGATTTCAGGTTGTTTTCGACGCAAACGGTGAAATGCTGGCCTTCTAGTACGGGTTATGCATTGGCAGATTGGCTCAAATCGCGCGGTCACGAGCCGCAGTTTGTGGAATGGCCAAAGCCATAACTTGTATTTTGAAAGTAAAAAAGCCCGCCAAACATTTAGTTTTTCGGGCTTTTTACTAAGAAAAACTGAATTACTTCAATTTAACTTCTTTGTAATCGACATGCTTACGTGCTTTTGGATCAAATTTCTTGATCAGCATTTTGTCCGGTGTCGTTTTCTTGTTTTTGTCAGTCGTGTAGAAATGACCTGTACCAGCTGTTGATTCCAGCTTGATTTTTTCGCGTCCGCCTTTTGCCATGATGATGCTCCGTGTCTAGGTTGAATCTAGGGTTATAGGGTGGATGAATTAAGCTTGACCACGAGCGCGCATGTCTGCGAGCACGGATTCGATGCCGTTTTTGTCGATCAAACGGATGGCTGCAGCTGAAACGCGCAGACGAATCCAGCGGTTTTCGGCTTCAATCCAGAAGCGACGATATTGCAAATTCGGCAAAAACCGACGTTTGGTGTGGTTGTTGGCGTGGGAAACATTGTTTCCCGACATTGGGCCTTTGCCCGTTACTTCACATACGCGTGCCATGAGGACACTCCTAAGAAAAACGCAATCTGTATAGAACATATAGACCGCGCGTTAGCGGCTTTCGCCGCACCTCGCCATCTCTGAATGCTAAAAATTAACATTAGAAATGGCGGTAAATAATCACCGCAATAAGCAGCAAAGCCTTGGATTATAGCGTTTTTAGTTTTAAACTTCGTTTTGCTCTAAAAAGCGTTGCGCATCTAATGCCGCCATACAACCCGTACCTGCACTTGTGATAGCTTGGCGGTAAACATGGTCTTGCACGTCACCCGCAGCAAATACGCCGGGAACACTGGTCATGGTGGCCAAACCGTTCAGACCCGATTGGGTGATAACATAGCCATTCTTCATCTCTAATTGACCTTGAAAGATGTCTGTGTTGGGTTGGTGGCCAATGGCAATAAAGCAACCTTTGGTCATGACATCTTCTGTTTTGCCGTCGTTTACATTTTTAAGACGAATACCCGTGACGCCGGTGTTATCGCCCAAAACCTCATCCAACGTGGAATGAAGCTTGAGCTCAATTTTTCCGCTGGCTACTTTTGCCATTAACTTATCAATCAAAATAGCTTCAGCTTTAAATTTGTCTCTGCGGTGCACCAGATACACTTTGCTAGCGATATTAGATAGGTACAAAGCCTCTTCAACAGCGGTATTTCCGCCGCCGACCACGGCACAAACTTGGTCACGGTAGAAAAATCCGTCGCAAGTAGCACAACCTGATACACCTTTGCCCATAAAGGCAGTTTCTGATGGTAAACCCAAGTACTTGGCGGAAGCGCCAGTGGCTAAAATCAAGGAATCGCAGGTATAGGTGCCTGAATCGCCGATCAAAGTGAAAGGTCGTTTCGAGAAATCGACGGTGTGAATATGGTCGAATATGATGTTGGTTTTAAACCGTTCTGCGTGCGCTTGGAAGCGTTGCATCAGCTCAGGGCCTTGCACACCATCGACGTCAGCTGGCCAATTGTCCACGTCTGTCGTGGTCATCAACTGACCGCCCTGAGCGATACCTGTGATGAGCATGGGGCTCAGATTGGCACGGGCAGCATAGATGGCTGCTGTGTAGCCGGCTGGGCCTGAACCTAAAATAAGTACTTTGGCGTGTTGTGAGTTGGACATGAGCTTGGATTCGAAATAAATGACAAAAATAACAATAATGTGGAATAAGACCTATGTTCAGGGCTTTGTTGTTTTAGACCCTGATTTCGGGTTATAACTAACGGCAGAGATTGATTTTAGACCATCGCAAATAGGCGCGCTTAGGCAGGCCTTAAATGTAAATGGCAGATGTAAAACGTGTTTTAAACACGTGAGGGCTTTAAAAATTAGGGTTTTAGCATGACTATTTTGTCAAATTTAGATTTAATTCGTCGAGTACCTTTGTTTTCGATTGACAAGGGCTATATAGAAAGCCAAGCAGATGGTTCGATCTTGCTCCGCAATAGCAGTGATGCGCTGTTGTAAATTCCCTAATTTTTCCAGATGAGCTATTCTTTAAATACCTTAAACAACTCGCAATCAAGCAGCGAGCCTACCGCAACCGAGCGGTTTGCACTAGAAATCGCCTTGGTTGTGGGTGGTCTCGCTATTGTCTTTTGGGTGCTGTCCCTGATCAGTTATACAAGTAGCGATGCGGCTTGGTCCACAACGGGCATCAGTTCCGTCACCAGTAATTGGGGTGGCCGTATAGGTGCCAACGTGGCAGATTTAAGCTATTTCTTTTTTGGTTTTTCCATCTGGTGGTGTATCGCCGCTCTGGCGAGCGTATGGTTTTCATGGCTAGTCTCTTGGATGCGCCATGAAAAAATCTCGCCATCTGGGATGGTCAGTCGGTCAAATTTCAGATTGCCAGTCCGTGCTCGGTTTTGGTTGGGCTTGGTGCTTTTGTTGTGTGTCAGCACTGCCATCGAATGGGCGCGTTTGTATAGATTTGAACCCCATTTGCCTGGCCATGCCGGTGGTGTTTTGGGTTATATCTTAGGTCGATTCAGCGTATCTGCACTAGGTTTTACGGGTGCAGCACTGACCTGCATTGGCGTCGGTGTGATGGCGGCTTCTATGTTGTTTAATTTTTCGTGGAGCAAAACCGCATCCGGAATTGGTGCGTGGTTGGAAGCCTTTATAGCTGCGCGACAGCAAAAAAGCGAAGTGGCGCAAGACATGGCACTTGGCAAAGCTGCAGCACGTGAGCGTGAAGTTGATTTACAAGATGAGCGGGTTGTGATTGCCGATCATCACCCAACGCCTGTGCGCATTGAGCCTGTGCTGGCTGAGGCGCCACCCAGCTTGCGCGTTACCAAAGAGCGGCAAAAGCCATTGTTTGTCGATTTGCTGGACAGCAAATTGCCGCAGGTCGGTTTGTTAGATGGTCAAGTCGCACGGCAAGAAACGGTGTCTCCTGAAACTTTGGAGATGACATCGCGTTTGATCGAGAAAAAGCTCAAAGACTTTGGCGTTGACGTGCGCGTGGTGTTGGCGTCCCCAGGGCCGGTGATTACTCGTTATGAAATCGAACCCGCCGTAGGCGTCAAAGGTTCGCAGATTGTTGGCTTGGCCAAAGATTTGGCGCGTTCACTCAGCTTGGTGTCGATTCGCGTGGTCGAGACGATTCCGGGCAAAAACTACATGGCTTTGGAATTGCCCAATGCTCGCAGGCAATCCATCAAGCTCAGTGAAATTTTGGGTTCAGACGTTTACAACCAAGCCAAATCGCTGCTCACCATGGGCTTGGGCAAAGATATCATCGGCAACGCGGTGGTGGCTGATTTGGCCAAAATGCCGCATGTGCTGGTTGCGGGTACCACGGGTTCGGGTAAATCGGTCGGTATCAACGCCATGATTTTGTCACTGCTTTACAAAGCCGAAGCACGTGATGTACGCTTGTTGATGATTGACCCGAAAATGCTCGAGATGAGTGTTTATGAAGGTATTCCTCATCTGCTGGCACCTGTGGTGACCGACATGCGCCAAGCCGCGCACGGCCTGAACTGGTGCGTGGCTGAAATGGAACGACGCTACAAGCTGCTCAGCAAAATGGGCGTGCGCAATTTGGCAGGCTACAACGCCAAAATAGACGATGCCAAATCGCGCGGTGAATTCATTTACAACCCATTCAGTTTGACACCAGAAGAGCCAGAACCGCTAGACCGCTTGCCCCACATCGTGGTGGTGATCGACGAATTGGCCGATTTGATGATGGTCGTGGGTAAGAAAATCGAAGAATTGATTGCCCGGTTGGCGCAAAAAGCCCGCGCTGCAGGCATCCATTTGATTTTGGCAACCCAGCGCCCCAGTGTGGACGTGATTACAGGTTTGATCAAAGCCAATATTCCTACGCGTATTTCATTCCAAGTCAGCAGCAAAATCGACAGCCGCACTATTTTGGACCAAATGGGTGCTGAAGCGCTGTTGGGCATGGGTGACATGCTCTACATGGCCAGCGGCACTGGGCTGCCGATCCGCGTGCATGGTGCCTATGTCAGCGACGAAGAGGTTCACCGCGTTGTGTCTTATTTAAAGTCCCAAGGCGAGCCCGATTACATTGACGGCGTGCTGGAAGGCGGGACGGTCGATGGCGAGGGTGATTTGATGGGCGATGGCAGCAACGGTGGAAGCAGCAACGAAAAAGACCCGATGTACGACCAAGCTGTCGAGGTGGTTTTGAAGAACCGCAAAGCCAGTATTTCACTCGTTCAGCGGCATTTAAAAATCGGGTACAACCGAGCAGCAAGATTGGTCGAAGACATGGAAAAAGCAGGCATGGTCAGCGCGATGAGCAGCAACGGACAGCGTGAAATTTTGGTGCCACAGCGTACGGAGTAAATCATTTATGTTGAAATATTTTGCTACTATATTTATAGCTATTCAAGCAATAAATACGCCGGCTGCAGGTTTAAATGCACTTGAGAATTTCTTGAAATCAACACAATCTGGCAAGGCGGAGTTTAGCCAACTGGTGACCAGCCCGGCGAAGACAGAAGTTAAGTCAGACACGGCTGAAAAAACGACTGCCAAGGTCAAAACGTCTAGTGGTGCATTTGAGTTTTTACGACCGAATCGGTTCAAGTTTGTCTACAAAAAACCGTTCGAACAAACCATCGTCGCAGACGGCACCACGTTATGGCTGTTTGATGTGGATTTGAACCAAGTCACAGCAAGAAAACAAGCACAGGCTTTGGGGTCTACGCCTGCTGCATTGATTGCCACGGCCGCTAGCTTAAAGGCTTTAGAAGCTGAGTTTAAACTACAAGATGCACCTGATGCCAATGGGCTGCAATGGGTGATTGCAACGCCAAAAGCCAAAGAAGGCCAGATTCAAAGCATCAAAGTGGGCTTGAAAGGTACGGCTGACACAGGTGTTTCACTATCTGTACTGGAAATATTGGACAGCTTTGGGCAGCGCTCCGTGATTAGTTTCTCGAATGTTGAGCGAAATGTGACGTTTGGTGCGGATAACTTCAATTTCAAGCCACCTGCTGGGGCGGATGTGATTCGCCAATAAGTCGTCAATTACGAATTCAATTCAAATGGTAAATACTCCGCCGCTGGCAGAGCGGATGCGCCCCACCAAGCTGTCTGAAGTCATTGGGCAGCAGCATATCTTGGGCGAAGGTATGGCGCTGCGGATTGCTTTTGAGTCCGGACAACCGCACAGCTGCATTTTGTGGGGACCGCCTGGCGTTGGTAAAACCACCATAGCGCGTTTGATGGCGAATGCTTTTGATGCACAGTTCATCACCATCAGCGCGACTTTGGGTGGGGTGAAGGACATCCGCGAAGCGGTGGAGCAGGCACTCATTTGGCAAGGTCAAGACAAACGCACCATTGTGTTTGTGGACGAGGTGCACCGCTTCAACAAAGCGCAGCAAGATGCGTTTTTGCCACATGTTGAAAGCGGGTTGCTCACATTTATAGGGGCGACCACGGAGAACCCATCGTTTGAAGTGAACTCCGCTTTGTTGTCCCGCGCCGCTGTTTATGTGTTGCAACCGTTGTCTGCTGCTAATTTAGAGAATATTATTGCTTTAGCCAGCGTATTTGTTGACTCAGTAGCTATAGATAAAATAGCGATTGACAAATTGGTGGCGTACGCGGATGGTGACGCACGGCGCTTGCTGAACACGCTTGAAAATCTCTACATCGCCGCTGAAAAAGAAAAGATTTCAACGATTACCGACGCTTGGTTGACGCAAGTTTTAGGTGAGCGCATGCGCCGTTACGACAAAGGCGGCGAGCAGTTTTACGACACCATCAGCGCTTTGCACAAAAGCGTGCGTGGCTCAGACCCTGATGCATCTTTGTACTGGTTTGTTCGTATGTTAGATGGCGGAGCCGACCCTCGCTACATGGCGCGCCGGCTGGTTCGCATGGCCAGTGAAGACATTGGCTTGGCGGATCCGCGTGCCTTGTCTATGGCGCTAGATGCTGCAAATACCTACGAGCGACTTGGTTCACCAGAAGGCGAGCTGGCATTGGCACAATGTGTGATTTATTTGGCAGTTGCGCCCAAATCAAACGCTGTTTACAAAGCTTTCAATGCTGTCAAAGCGCACATCAAAAAAGACGGCACGCGCCCTGTACCCATGCATTTACGCAACGCACCGACCAAGCTGATGAAAGAGCTGGACTACGGCAAAGGCTACCGCTACGCGCATGATGAAGCGGATGGTTTTGCAGCAGGCGAGCAATATATGCCCGATGGCATGAAAGATGCTTTGTTCTACGAACCGGTAGAGCGCGGTTTGGAAATCAAGATTGCGGATAAGTTGCGGACGCTGAAAAAATTGAATGCAAAAAATTAAATCTGATCAATCGAAGAACCCATAAGCAAAACTAATCATGCATTAAATGCATAGGGCTATTTGTTAATAGCAGGGGTTACAGACAGAAAACAAGGGTAAACCCATGGCTTTCAATGCGGTGAATTTGCAAGCTATAGATACAATTGCGGACAGTTCGCGGAGCGCCCTTTTTTGGGTCATATCAGGTTAGTCATATTGGAGTAATTAAATGGAAGTATTGCTACAACAGATCATCAACGGTCTGGTGCTGGGCAGCATGTATGCTTTAGTCGCCTTGGGTTACACCATGGTTTACGGCATTATTGGCTTGATCAACTTTGCGCATGGCGAGGTGCTGATGGTCGGTGCACTCACCAGCTGGTCCATCATTGGGTTGATGAAAGATGCCAGCCCCAACCTCCCAGGCTGGCTGATTTTGCTGATGGCAACGTTGATTGCATGCCTTGTCGCAGCCATCCTTAATTATGTGATTGAAAAAGCGGCGTATCGCCCTTTGAGAAACAGCCCAAAACTGGCGCCACTGATCACGGCGATGGGTATGTCTTTGCTGTTGCAAACCTTGGCGCGTATCGTCTGGACGCCGAATCCTAAGCCATTCCCAACCTTGTTACCTGCAGAGCCGATTGAGTTTGCTGGAGCGGTCATCACGGTGACACAGGTGCTAATTCTTGGTATGACAGCCGTTTCTCTGGCTGTGCTGATGTATTTGGTCAACCATACACGCCTTGGCCGAGCGATGCGTGCCACGGCAGAGAATCCACGGGTTGCCAGTTTGATGGGTGTTCGCCCAGACACCGTGATTTCTGCGACCTTCATCATCGGTGCGGTTTTGGCGGCGATAGCAGGCGTGATGTGGGCGGCTAACTACGGCACAGTGCAATACACCATGGGCTTCATGCCAGGACTGAAGGCTTTTGTGGCAGCTGTTTTTGGTGGCATCGGTAACTTGGGTGGTGCGGTTGTTGGTGGTCTTCTATTAGGTTTGATTGAGTCCATTGGCGCTGGCTATTTGGGCGACTTAACGGGTGGCGTCTTGGGAAGTCATTACACAGATATCTTTGCTTTCGTTGTGCTTATTTTGGTGCTGACTTTACGTCCTTCTGGCTTGCTGGGGGAGAGGGTGGCTGATCGAGCGTAGGTACTTTTCAAAAGTATTTGAAAAGTATCTGTATGGCACGACAACTTAAATATTGAGTAAAAAATCATGACAAAAAATAAACTACCCATGTATATCGCTGGCGGCATACTATTGATAGTGCTGCCCTTTATTCTGCAGATATTCGGCAATGCGTGGGTTCGTATTGCAGACGTTGCCTTGCTCTATGTGTTACTGGCTGTGGGCTTGAACATTGTGGTGGGCTACGCTGGCTTGTTAGATTTAGGCTATGTGGCGTTCTTTGCTCTAGGGGCTTACATCTTTGCCCTACTGGCATCCCCGCATTTGACTGAAAACATCCCTGCATTGGCCGAAATGTTTCCGAATGGCATTCATTTGTCGTTTTGGGTGATCGCCCCCATAGCGGCATTGTGCGCGGGGCTGTTGGGCATGCTTTTAGGTGCGCCTACGCTGAAGTTGCGTGGTGACTATTTGGCGATTGTTACTTTGGGTTTTGGCGAAATCATTCGCGTGTTTTTGAACAACTTAGAAAGCCCGGTCAACATCACCAATGGTCCTAGGGGCATTTCAGGCATTGACTCGGTGAGTCTGTTTGGCCATGATTTTGCTAAAACGCTAAACATCGCAGGTCTTGATATCAACTCGGTGACTTTGTATTACTTCCTGATTTTGGTGCTGGTTATTTTTACCCTCATCATCAGCCATCGCATCGAGTTATCACGCATTGGACGCGCATGGATGGCGATTCGTGAAGACGAAATTGCCGCAAAAGCCATGGGCCTGAACACCCGTAACTTGAAGCTTTTGGCCTTTGGTATGGGGGCCACGTTTGGCGGGTTATCAGGCGCTATTTTTGCGGCGTTTCAAGGCTTTGTGTCGCCAGAATCGTTCGGTTTGATGGAATCCGTGATGATCGTTGCCATGGTGGTTTTGGGTGGCATGGGTCATTTGCCAGGCGTTGTCTTGGGTGCAGTGCTGTTGGCTGCTTTGCCTGAAGTTTTGCGCTACATCGCAGGGCCACTGCAAGATATGAGCGGCGGACGTTTAGATGCCTCCATCTTGCGCCAACTCTTGATCGCTTTGGCCATGATCGGCGTGATGCTGATGCGCCCACGCGGCTTGTGGCCTTCGCCAGAACATGGCAAATCATTACAAACTAAATAAACAGGAGAACATCACATGAGCGATACAGTTCTCAAAGTAGCAGGTATTTCAAAGCGTTTTGGTGGTTTGCAAGCCTTAAGCGACGTCGGCATCACCATACAGCGCGGCATGGTTTATGGCCTGATTGGCCCCAACGGCGCAGGAAAAACCACGTTTTTCAACGTGATCACCGGTTTGTACACGCCAGACAGCGGTACGTTTGAGCTGGCTGGCAAACCTTATCGACCAACGGCTGTCCACGAAGTGGCCAAGGCGGGTATTGCGCGCACGTTTCAAAACATCCGATTGTTTGCCGAGATGACCGCGTTGGAGAACGTCATGGTCGGCCGTCATATCCGCACACATTCTGGTTTGTTTGGTGCTATTTTCAGAACCAGCAGCTTCAAAGCCGAAGAAAAAGCGATTGCCAAACGCGCGCATGAATTATTGGATTACGTTGGCATTGGCCAGCTAGCGGACTACAAAGCGCGTACTTTGAGCTACGGCGACCAGCGCCGCTTAGAAATCGCTCGCGCTTTGGCGACAGACCCTCAATTGATTGCCTTGGACGAACCTGCTGCGGGCATGAACGCCACCGAAAAAGTGCAACTTCGTGCTTTGATCGACAAAATTCGCAACGACAACCGCACGATTTTGTTGATTGAGCATGACGTGAAATTGGTCATGGGCTTGTGCGACCGTATCACCGTGCTGGACTATGGCAAGCAAATCGCCGAAGGCACCGCCAACGAAGTGCGTGCTAACGAAAAAGTGATTGAAGCCTATTTGGGCACGGGCGGACACTAGGCGACGTTTAGCGTCACACGGAGATTCAAGGTAAATAACATGGCAAATACCAACATGGCAAATATTCTTCTCAAAGTCAGCGGACTCAAAGTGGGTTACGGTGGCATTCAGGCGGTCAAAGGGGTTGATTTTGAAGTGCACGAGGGCGAGCTTGTCACCTTGATCGGCTCCAATGGCGCAGGCAAAACCACCACCATGAAGGCCATCACCGGCGGTTTACCATTTACTGAAGGCGACATTGAGTACTTGGGTAAAAGCATCAAAGGGCAAGGCGCTTGGGACTTGGTTCACCAAGGTTTAGCCATGGTGCCGGAAGGACGGGGCGTTTTCACCCGCATGACCATCTTAGAAAACTTGGCCATGGGTGCTTACATACGCAACGACAAAGCTGAGATCGCATCGGATGTGGACATGGTTTTTCAAACTTTCCCGCGTTTAAAAGAGCGTAAAGACCAGCTGGCCGGCACCATGAGCGGCGGTGAACAGCAAATGCTGGCCATGGGTCGCGCCTTGATGAGCCGCCCGAAAGTGCTTTTGTTAGACGAGCCATCCATGGGCTTGTCGCCCATCATGGTTGATAAAATTTTTGAAGTCGTCAAAGACGTGTCGTCCAAAGGCGTGACCGTTTTACTCGTCGAGCAAAACGCCAGCCGCGCCCTTGGTATTGCAGACCGTGGCTATGTGATGGATTCAGGTTTGATCACCATGAGCGGCGACGCGAAAATCATGTTGAGCGACCCAAAAGTTCGGGAAGCCTATTTGGGTGAATAGAGAAAGCGGTAGGGTGCTATATGTAAAATAGCACCTTAGGTAATAAATACGCTGGTTATAGCCTGATTTTATGCTCTAAAGCTGGATTTTTATGCACTAACCGGTATTGCGCAACCCCGCCGCAATGCCGTTGATCGAAATATGTATCCCACGCTGCACCCGCTCGTCAGACTGGCCTGCACGGTAGCGGCGCACCAGCTCGACTTGCAGGTGGTGCAAGGGGTCGATGTAGGGGAAACGGTGGCGGATGGAGCGTTGCAGGGCGGCGTTGTTGGTCAGGCGTTGTTTGTCGCCGGTGATCAACTGCAGTGCGGTGACCGTCAAATGCCATTCGGTTTCAATGCGGTTGAATATCTTTTTGCGCAGGGCGGCATCGGTCACCAATTCGGCATACCTAGAAGCCAAAGCCAAATCACTTTTCGCCAAAACCATGTCGATATTGCTCAACAGCGTGCGGAAAAACGGCCAGTCTTTGACCATTTTTTGCAAGAGTGCGAGTTGTTTTTTAGAGTCTGCAGGTGATTGTTTTTCGTGCAAAAACGCATGAACCGCAGAACCAAAACCGTACCAACCCGGCAAGGTCAAACGGCACTGTCCCCAGCTGAAACCCCAAGGAATAGCGCGCAAATCTTCAATTTTTTGTGATGCTTTGCGTGATGCCGGGCGCGAGCCTAGGTTCAGCTCGGCAATCTCGCGCAGCGGGGTGGACTGGAAAAAGTAATCCGTAAAACCAGGTGTTTCGTACACCAAAGCACGGTAAGCCGCCATGCTGGACAGCGAGAGTGATGATGCTGTTTCTAAAAACTTGGCGCTGGCAGATTTGGTAGGTTGCAGCAAAGTGGCTTCTAAAGTCGCGGCCACCAAGGTTTCCAAATTGCGTCTACCAATTTCTGGGTTGGCGTATTTGGAGCCAATCACTTCGCCTTGCTCGGTCAAACGAATCTGGCCGCGCACCGTGCCTGGTGGTTGCGCCAAAATGGCTTGGTAGCTCGGGCCACCGCCACGCCCCACCGTGCCGCCACGGCCGTGGAACATGCGCAGCGTGATGCCGTGCGAAGCGGCAAGTTCGTCAAACAACTCGACCAGTGCAATCTCCGCTCGGTAGAGCTCCCAGTTGCTGGTGAAAATGCCGCCATCTTTGTTGCTGTCAGAGTAGCCCAGCATGATGTCCTGCTCGCCACCGCTACGTTGCACTTGCTGCACCATACCTGTCAAAGCGTAAAACTCGCGCATGATGGGCGCGGCGTTGCGCAGGTCTGCAATCGTTTCGAAAAGCGGCACCACGATCAAATCGTGACTAGCCTGTTTGTCCAGTGTTCCGCGCATCAACCCGACTTCTTTTTGCAACAACAAAACTTCCAGCAAGTCGCTAACAGTTTCTGTGTGGCTGATGATGTAATGACGAATAGCGTGGTGGCCATAGCGCTGGCGCATGGCTTTGGCGGCTTCAAAAATAGCCAATTCACCTTGTGCGTGGTCAGAATACGTGGCATCGAGCACACGCAAAGGTCGCGCATCGTTGAGCAATTTGACCAGAAGTATGCGTTTGGCTTGTTCGTCCAAGCTTGAATAATCTCCCTCTAAACGCGCCACTGCAAGTAGTTCAGCGACCACTTCTTCATGCTTGTCAGAGCTTTGGCGCAAATCTACCGTCGCCAAGTGAAAACCAAACACTTCAACTGCGCGAATTAACGGGTGCAAACGCTGGCTAACCAAAGCCTCGCCGTGGTTGTCTTGTAATGATGCTTGGATGATGCGCAGATCCGCTAAGAAATCTTCAGCCTGCTTATACGGGTTTTGCGGCGCCACGGCATGACGGGCGGCATCGCCGCCCGTCATGTCTTTCAAGTTCGCAGCCAAGCGCGCGTACACGCCCGTCAAAGCACGGCGATAAGGCTCATCTTTGCGGTGTTCGTTGGTATCTGGCGATTGCTCTGCCAAGGCTTTCATGGCCTCAGACAAAGGCACCAAGATGGACGACATCGACAATTCAGAACCTAAGAAATGCACTTCGGTCAAATAAAACCGCAGCACCATTTCGGCCTGACGGCGCAGCGCATACTGCAGGGTTTGCGCGCTGACATTGGGGTTGCCATCGCGGTCGCCGCCAATCCATTGACCCATGCGCAAAAAGCTGTGCACGGGTTGGTTGCCTAATGATTGCTCTAACTCTGCATACAACTTCGGAATTTCACGTAGAAATGTGGACTCGTAATAGCTGAGCGAATTTTCAATTTCATCCATCACCGTGAGCTTGGAATAGCGCAGCAAACGCGTCTGCCACAGCTGCATCACGCGGGCGCGCAGCTGCAACTCGTTGGCGCTCAACTCTTTCGGCGTCAGTGCATCTTTGCTGCTACCGCTCGCCAAACTGCGCATTTTGATGTCATCACGTGCCGTGAGCAGCTGGGCAATGTCGCGCTCTGCATCCAGAATGCTTTTGCGCTGTACTTCGGTCGGGTGCGCGGTTAAAACGGGGGAAACGTGGCTTTTTGCCAAAGTTTGCGAGATGGTTTTGGGGGTGATACCGGCCCAGCGCAGGCGCGCCAAGGCCACTTCGATGCTGCCTTCTTGCGTGTCACCCACGCGCTCATGCACCTCGCGACGGCGAATGTGGTGTCTGTCTTCCGCCAAATTTGCCAAATGGCTGAAATAGGTGAAAGCGCGAATCACGCTGACCGTTTGGTCACCCGTCAAACCTTTGAGCAATTTTTTGAGCGCTTTATCAGCCGTGTGGTCTTCATCGCGCCTAAAAGCGACGGAGAGTTTGCGAATTTGCTCGATCAACTCAAACGCTGCCGCACCTTCTTGCTGGCGAATCACATCGCCTAAAATTCGTCCTAACAACCGAATATCTTCAACCAAGGGCCGCTCATTCAACTTTTGCTTGGCAAGTGGTTGAGCCTTGGTGGATTCAGCAGATTCAGATTTTTTCAGGAGTTGTGTTTTCATGGTTGTTGTACATGCTAGCATCAAAACTAAGGCGTATTTGCCTGTAAATTACCAACGAGTTCCCAATATAAAAGCCAAGAATGCCGAATACAAGTCATCAACCGTTATTGAATATCACCATCGCCACCCGTGAAAGCCGCCTCGCCTTGTGGCAGGCAGAGCATGTGAAAGCCTTGCTGGAAGCGCGCGGTCATAGCGTCAAATTGCTGGGCATGACGACGATGGGTGACCAAATCTTGGACCGCTCACTCAGCAAAGTAGGCGGCAAAGGCCTGTTTGTGAAAGAGCTGGAAACGGCGTTGGATGACGGCTCGGCAGACATCGCCGTGCATTCGCTCAAAGACGTGCCCATGGATTTGCCCAATGGTTTTGCCTTGGCCTGCGTGATGGAACGCGAAGACCCGCGCGACGCTTTTGTATCCAATAACTACGCCAATTTAGCCGCTTTGCCGCTGGGAGCAACAGTCGGCACATCCAGCCTGCGCCGCGTCGTGCTGCTCAAAGCGCTGCGCCCCGATGTGAAAATCGTCCCGTTGCGTGGTAATTTAGACACCCGCTTGCGCAAACTCGACGAAGGCCAGTTTGACGCCATCATCTTGGCCGCCGCAGGGCTAAAACGCCTGGGTTTGGCGCAGCGCATTCGTGCCGTTTTTGAGACGACTGAGATGCTGCCAGCTGCCGGTCAAGGCGCTTTGGGTATTGAAATCAAAGCGGATAGAGCTGATTTGGTCGCCGCCTTAGCGCCCTTGGCGCATTTGCCGACGTGGATGGCTGTTTCTGCCGAGCGGGCGGTCAGCCGCGCCATGGGCGGCAGTTGCTCCATGCCCTTGGCAGCGCATGCCGTGTGGGAAGGGGCGCAATTGCGGCTGCATGCGGCTTGGGGTGAGCCGGAAGAAGAAAGAACATCCGCGTCAAACGATTTGGTCGTCGCCAATTTAAGCCATGTAGCGGGTGATATCGACGCATCTGCAGCGATGGGCGAGCAGGTCGCGGCCAAGCTTTTAGCCAGCGGCGCGCGTAAATATACGAAGTTGATTGAGAATGAATAAATTCCCCCTAACCCCCCTTTTTTCAAAGTGGGGAACAAGAGTGAAAGTCATCGTGACCCGCCCCCGCCTTGAGGCCGATGCTTGGGTCAAGCAACTGCGAGCTGTGCACTTTGATGCCGTTGCGCTGCCTTTGATTCACATAGGCGCATCCGCCGATACGGCAGATGTAGCGAAAGCGAGGGAGAATTTTCACCAATACAGTGCGGTGATGTTTGTGAGCAGCAATGCGGTACGCTATTTTTACACCTCAAATATACCTCTAGCCGGCGAATTAATTGCCCATACCGCTATTAAAAATAGAGCAAATTTATCGAACAAAGCATCCAAGATCAGAATGTGGGCCACTGGCCCGGGTACGCGGCAGGCCTTGCTCGAGCAGGGTGTACCGAACGACCACATTGATGCACCCGCCCTAGATGCCGCGCAATTTGACTCAGAAACGCTGTGGAGCATCGTGAAACTTCAAGTCAAACCGGGTGACAAAGTGTTGATCGTGCGAGGAAGCACGCCCAATACCGTAGATGCTGAAGGTGTTGCCATGAACGGTCGCCCTTGGTTGGCGGAACAACTGGCGGCAGCTGGCGTGCAGGTGGATGTTGTGGTCAGCTACCAGCGCAGCGCACCGGTGTTTGACGCGGCTGAGTTAGCGATGATGGCGCAAGCCGCTACGGATAAATCAGTCTGGCTGCTCAGCAGTTCGGAAGCCGTAACCAATTTGCGGGCAGTTTCATGCTTGAACTGGTCAAATGCCAGAGCCGTCGCCACCCACCCACGCATTGCGCAGGCAGCCAGAGACGCTGGATTTGGTGTTGTTTACGAGTCACGCCCGCTGTTTGCCAACGTGGTGGCTTCTATAGAATATCTGCTATGAGTGACATTTCTACACAAGAAAACCCCAGCAGCCCTGATGCATTGGTCGACACGATGCCGGCTACGGCATCAAATGTCGTGCAAAACGTAGCTGGCAACATGAATACGACGGATAATACTGGGTTTTCTAAGCTTTTTACTATATTTATGATAGCAGCTTTGGCAATATCTATGATGGCTAGCTTCTATTTGTGGCGTAAATTGACGAATATTCAGGAGCATCTGGCCAGACAAAGCGCCGATGCGACCAATTTAAGCGTGGAAGCCCGAAGTTTGGCTAAAAATGCGCAAGAGCTGGCGCGGGAAGCGTCTGCCAGATCGTCTTTGAACGAAACGCGGCTGAGTGAAGTTGCCCTGCAGCGCAGCCAGCTGGACGAATTGATGCAAAGTTTGTCCCGCTCGCGCGATGAAAATTTGGTGGTGGATGTGGAATCTGCCCTGCGTTTGGCGCAGCAGCAGGCGCAGTTGACGGGTAGTGTTGAGCCGCTATTGGCTGCTTTGAAAACGGCCGACCTGCGTTTGACCCGTGCTGCACAGCCTCGGTTAAACGCCGTGCGCAGAGCACTTGCATCAGATACCGAAAAAATCAAGGCAGCGGCGGTGACGGATATTCCGAGCTTGCTCGTCAAGCTGGACGAAATCAGCCGTTTGGTGGAAGACTTGCCAGTGGCGAACAATGTGACAGCGATAATCAGAGCAGAGAAGCCCGATGTGCCTGCGAAAGCCATGGGTGCTAATTCAGTCGCTGCAAATCAAGGTTCAGCTTGGCAAGCTATTGTGCAAAATTTATGGCAAAAAAATTGGCAAATTGTGCGCGCTGAGCTGGTGAAACTGGTACGCGTCAGCCGCATTGAAAGCCCTGATGCTGTGCTGCTATCACCTGAGCAAACTTACTTTTTGCGTGAAAACCTGAAACTAAAAATCCTCAATGCACGGCTTGGCTTGCTGGGGCGGCAAATTCAGTCTGCCAAGACTGACTTGGCCTCAGTTGCAGACGATGTGCGCAAATACAGCGACCCCACATCTAAGCAAGCACAGTCGCTGCAAAGTGCGTTGTCACTGGTGCAAACGCAGCTGGGCAACGCGTCCATTCCTGCACTTGATTCATCTTTTGCCGCTTTGACGCTGGCTGCGGCGGGCAAATAATGCGTGCAGCCCTGTGGTTTTTGGCTTTGTTTGGTATTGCCGTGGCCGTCGCGGTGTTTGCCGGCAACAACGATGCAACGGTAACGCTGTATTGGGAGCCCTACAGAGTAGATTTGTCGTTGAACCTTGTTATTCTTACCTTGGTTTTTGGTTTTGCACTTATCTATACAGCCATGCGTACGGCTGCGCTTTTGTTTGCATTGCCCGAGCAAGCCAGACGCTGGCGCGCTTTGCAAAAAGAGCGGGCGATCAATGCCGAGCTTTTCAACGCACAGTCGCATTTTTTGGCGGGTCGGTATATTCGTTCACGCAAATCGGCTTTGTCAGCGTTGAGTTTGGACAGATCCAGAGACCATTCACACCCTAAAGCGGCGGATGTCGTGGGCAATGAACCGCAACTTCGCGCTTTGGCGCATGTGATGGCCGCGCAAAGTGCGCATGCTTTGCAAGACAGCGCTGCACGCGATGATCATTTGAAAAAAGCGCTAGAGAATCAAAACCAACATCAACGTGCTTCGTTAGACACACGTGAAGGCACCCAGCTGTTGGCAGCAAGCTGGGCCTTGGATGACCGTGATCCATCATCGGCGCTGAAGTGGTTAGCGCAATTGCCCAGTGGCGCAGCGCGTAGAACCCTGGCACTGCGGCTCAAGCTCAAAGCGGCACAGTTGGACAATTCAAGTGTTGAAGCACTTGAGACCACCCGTTTGCTTGCCAAACACCATGCCTTCTCTAAAGATGTTGCGCCGAGTTTGATCAAAAGTTTGGTGTTGAAACGGCTCGACGATGCGCGAGATGCAGCCCAGCTGCAAACCACCTGGCGTGAGTTGGACGCCAGTGACCGCTTGCAAACAGATGTTGCTATTCATGCTGCATACAAACTCAGTACCATGCATGGGCAGGCGAATCACCTACAGCAAGTAACGGAATGGCTGCTGCCAGCATGGCAAGCGTTGACCAGCTCAGAAGGTGGCTTGAACAGTGTTGACAGCACACGTTGCGCCGAGTTGATACATACGCTGGATGCGCTAGTGGCAGCGCAAACGGAATCGCAGGATTTGGCTTGGCTCGCAAGCATTGAAAAAGCGCAATTGGCGAATCCAAGAGATGTACGCTTGCAGTATCTGGCTGGCGTCGCGTGCAAATCTCACCAGCTGTGGGGCAAAGCACAACAGCAATTGGCGCAAGCTGCACCGCAGTTAAAGGACATCAATCTCAAACGTCGCGCTTGGTGTGCTTTGGCAGAGTTGGCAGAGCAGCGGGGAGATGCAGCAGCAGCTGGCGTTGCATGGAAGAACGCTGCACAAGTTTAGCGCAGCACAAATCTAGCGCCTTACAAGTTTTAGTCCGTATCCCATTTATGACGCATATGTCGTTCTGGCAAGGTCGGGTCAGCTTGCTTTTTTCAACCTTGTTGGCATGGGTTGTTGGCACTTGGTTTCAGCTGTTGCAGCCGTCTTTGGGTGATGTTTGGATTTATGCATCATATTTGGCTGTAGTTGTCGTATTTATTGCCTATATTGCTATAAATAATAGAGTAAAAAATACACCAAGCAAACGCCAACACCGTTCCATTTTATTGCCCATTTGCATGTTGCTAGCCAGTGGCTGCGCTGCGTTTGGGTTCACTGGTTTGCGCGCTGCTGCCTACGCTTCGCATCAACTATCACCCGCTTATGAAGGGCGCGATATCGAGGTCATCGGTGTTGTATCCGCCATGCCGCATATCAACGAGATGGGGACACGGTTCCAGCTGGATGTTGAATCTTCGCAGCTGATAACGACCATCGACCAAGTTCTAAGCAAACAAGTTGCTGAGTTGCCTTCTAAAATCTCACTGAGTTGGTACGGAGGCATTTTTGGTGCAACGGAAACGGCTGGCGACTTGGCAACGCTGCAGCGCAAACCCATGCCCATTCTTCCCGGCGAACGTTGGAAGATGACGGTGCGGCTCAAAGCACCGCATGGCAACAGCAACCCGGGTGGTTTTGATTTTGAGCTGTGGCTGTGGGAGCAGGGCATTCAGGCGACTGGCTATGTGCGCACGGGTGCAAATGATGCTGCACCCGTGCGTTTGATGCAGACATGGGGACATCCGGTTGAACAATTGCGTTACAAGGTTAGGGATGCGATTTTTGTGCGCATGTCATCTTCCGACTCTTCCAAACAGTCAAGCGAAGCTGGCATCGTTGCCGCTTTGGTCACGGGTGACCAGCAGTCGATTGACCGTGCCGATTGGGATGTTTTCCGCGCTACTGGCGTAGCGCATTTGATGAGCATTTCTGGTCTGCACATCACCATGTTTGCTTGGGGCGCGGTGATGGTGGTGGGCGGGTTGTACAGACGATCAACGCGTTTGTGTCTGGCCTATCCGGCGGCAAACGCTGCTTTGCTGGGCGGCTTGATGCTGGCGGCAGGCTACGCGGTATTCAGCGGTTGGGGCGTGCCCTCGCAGCGGACGATTTTGATGTTGGCAACGGTGACGTTACTCAGACTGTTTGGCAAACGCTGGCCTTGGCCAACGGTGTGGATGCTGGCATGTGCCGTTGTGGTGGTGGTTGACCCGTGGGCTTTGTTGCAAGCCGGTTTTTGGCTGAGCTTTGTGGCGGTGGGTGTTCTGTTTGCGACGGAACTCTCGACTGATACCTCACAGCTTGCTGGCCGCGATAAAAACGATGCCATCGACGATGCAATCTCGTTTCCAGAACCAAGTTTAGTTGCAAGATTCAAGCAGAAGCTATGGATGAGCGGACGTGAGCAGTTCGTCATCACCTTGGTACTTGCGCCGTTGACGCTGTTGCTCTTTGGCCAAGTGTCTGTGGTTGGACTTGTAGCGAATGCCTTGGCGATTCCGTGGGTGACGCTGGTGGTGACGCCTTTGGCGATGTTGGGCACGATTTTTTCACCGATGTGGGATTTAGCCGGTTTGGCTGTTCATGCGCTGAGCCGTTTTCTGGGTTTGCTAGCGGCATTGCCGTTTGCCACTGTTTCTGTTGCTGTACCGCACCTGCTGGTGAGTGTTGTTGCCGTGCTAGGTGGAATTCTGCTGGTTATGCCATGGCCTTGGCAACTGCGTCTGGTCGGACTTCCTTTGTTGCTGCCGGTCATTTTGTGGCAAGCACCGCGCCCAGCAGACGGCCAATTTGAATTGATCGCAACAGATGTGGGCCAAGGCAATGCCGTCATCATACGAACGGCAAAACACACGCTGGTGTATGACGCCGGGCCGCGCTATTCTATTGACAGTGATGCGGGTCATCGGGTGTTGGTTCCGCTATTGCGAGCGACGAATGAAAGTGTGGATACCGTCATGCTCAGTCACCGAGATAGTGACCATTCAGGCGGCATCAAATCTGTGCTGGCCATGCATCCGAAAGCAAACTTCATCAGCTCGATTGAGAGCACGCATGAGTTGCAAGCGCTTCGTCCTGCTCAACGTTGTATGGCTGGGCAATCGTGGCAATGGGATGGCGTTGATTTTGCAGTGCTCCACCCATCGGCATCAGATTACGAATCACCACAAAAATCAAACGCCATGAGCTGTGTATTGCGCATCAGCACGTCACAAGCGAGTGCTTTGCTGGCTGGCGATATTGAATTGGCGCAGGAAGCAAAGCTGGTATCAAATCAGCCAGTGGGCGGTTTGGGCGGTTTGAATAGTACGGATTTAAAAAGCACCTTGTTGTTAGTGCCACATCATGGCAGCAAAACCTCGTCCAGTGCCGCATTTTTAGATGCCGTTCAACCTCAGTTGGCCGTTGTGCAAGCAGGTTACCGAAACCGTTTTGGTCATCCTGCCGCAAGAGTGTTGGAGCGCTACAACGAACGCAACATCAAAGTGATGGACACAGCGCATTGCGGTGCATTGCTGTGGACTAGTTCATCGGCGAATGAGACGCGTTGCCAGCGCGAGATTGGTAAACGGTACTGGCACCATCAAGTTCCGTAAACCTAAGAAGAACCCAAATGCGTTGCACGACGCTTAGGATGCTTATTTGCCCATTTGCTGCGCTACTGCACGTCCTAAATCAATCACAGACATCGCGTAATAGCTGCTCCAGTTGTAGCGGGTGATGGCATAGAAATTTTCTGTGCCAGCCACATAGCTTGGCGTATTTCCTGCAATGCTGGGGTCGCCATTTTGCAGCTCTATCAATGCCAACGGGCCCGTATGCGCAGCACCAGCCGCATTCAAATTTACCCCTTTGGCCATGATGCTGGCAACGCTAAACGTTGGCAAAATATCTGGCGCCATCAAGGCATCCATGTCCAGTTTTGCGGCATCAAAAGTAACGGGGTAGTACGTTGGCATGCCAGGCTGCCACTTGAAGGATTTGAAATAGTTGGCGACCGAGCCAATCACATCGGCGGGGCTGGTGAATAAATCGACTTGGCCATCTTCGTCAAAATCTATCGCATACTTGACCCAGCTGCTGGGCATGAATTGCGGCAAACCCATCGCCCCGGCGTAGCTGCCACGTGGTGACAGAGGGTCAACCCCAGAGCGCGAGGTGAGCGATAAAAAATGCTCCAACTCACCTTTGAAAAATGCCTGCCGCTCAGCAGCGCGAGGGTGGGAAGCGGGGAAATCAAAAGTTAAAGTTGTCAACGCATCAATCACCCGATAGCTGCCGGTATCGCGCCCGTAAATGGTTTCAACACCAATGATGCCGACAATGATTTCAGCCGGCACACCGTATTCTTTTTCGGCTTTGGCTAAATTTGCCGCATTGTCCTGCCAAAATTTAACGCCCGCCTTGATGCGAACAGGGTCAATAAACCGGCTGCGATACACGCGCCAGTTTTTGGCAACGCCCTTAGGGGCTGGTTGCATCAACCGTGAGATTTGGCCCATATTTCTAGCTTGACCAATGGCGTTACGCACCCAGTCTCTGTCCAAATCGCGCCGCTCTGCAATAGCGTCAGCCATCTGCATGGCCTCTACGCGTGTGGCGTAGAGTTCGTACTGGGTTGAAGGCTTGGAGTTCAGCTGTTTTTTAGTGGTATTTTGAGCTATGGCTGGCGTATTTATTATCTGAAGTGCTACATATAATATAGCAAAAATTAATCTTTGTTGCATTTTAAAAAGTTTTAACTTCTGCTATTCATCAGTATTTGCAGTTATCCATAATTATTTGTCGATGTTGATGTCTATTTTACAGGCCAAGCGCTGCTTTTAAGCCCGGATATCAAGCTTGCCATATCCGTGTTGCGCATCTGCGCTGCTGACGGGGTGCAGTCGGTGCGCGACGGTTTGCACCATCACGGCGCGTATGTCGTCAGGCGCGACATAATCGCGCCCACTCAAGAATGCTTGCGCTTTGGCAGCACGCAGCAGCGCAATGCCAGCGCGTGGGCAAGGGTGGTTTTGCCGACGCCGGGCACGTCTTCAATCAGCAAATGCCCACCCGCCAGCAGGCAGGCCACACAGTCTTGCACTTGTTCTGGTTTGCCAACGATGACGCTGTTGAGCTGTGACAGCAAAGCCTTAAGTTTGCTTTGCAGATTGACCTAGGTCATGGTTTGGGCATTTATTGCTTTAAAGGATGTAGACTGAGATTTCTCTTAGGATATTTTTGCACTATTATGGATACCAACGAGGCGCATCTTTGCGCAAAACCTTAAACATAGTATTTAATCCATCATGACGAGTCGCACTGGTTATTTCACCCACCCTGATTGCCGCAAACACGAAATGGGCCGTGGCCATCCCGAGTGCCCCGAGCGCCTGGATGCGATCAACGACCATCTGCTCTACGTTGGTCTGCTGGATCATCTGGTGCAACCCGAAGTGCCGTTGGTCGCGCTCAGTGTGGTTGAACTTGCCCACAGCAAGCGCCACGTTGCCGCACTGCGCGGCATGAACGATGCTTTGCTTGAAGACATTGACGCTGGCGGATCCAAATACGCGCAAATCGACCCGGATACCGCCATGAACCCCTTCACCCTGCTGGCCGCCTTGCGCGCCACCGGTGCCGCTGTGGCTGCGACCGACGCCGTCATCGCGGGTGAACTGGCCAACGCCTTTTGCGCCATCCGCCCGCCTGGCCACCATGCCGAGCACGACCGCTCCATGGGTTTTTGCCTGATCAACAGCGTCGCCACCGCCGCCAAATACGCGCTGGAGCGCCACGGGCTAGAGCGCGTCGCCATTGTCGATTTTGACGTGCACCACGGCAACGGCACGGAAGACATCGTCAGCGGTGACGAGCGTATTTTGATGGTCAGCATCTTTCAGCACCCGTTTTACCCGCATTCTGGCGCCGACAGCACAGGTACCAACATCGTCAACCTGCCCGTACCCGCGTACACCAAAGGCGCCGTGGTGCGCGAGATGATTGAACACAGCTGGATACCGCGCTTGGAGGCCTTCAAGCCGCAAATGATCTTCATCAGCGCTGGCTTTGATGCCCACAAAGACGACGATTTAGGCCAGCTTGGCTTGGTCGAGGCGGATTACGCCTGGATCACCGCCCGCATCAAAGACATCGCCAAACGCCACGCCCATGGACGCATCGTCTCGTGTTTAGAAGGCGGTTACAACCTCAACGCCTTGGCGCGCAGTGTGGAAGCGCATGTGCGGGTGTTGGCGGATCTGTAAAAATTGAACGCATGACATCGTTTGCAACTTTAATATCACCTTCCCCGATTAACCCAAACACAGCCATGCCAACACAAGACATGGGGCAATGGTTTGCCCAGTTCGCCACACCAAAATCATTGGTTGAGCTGGCCGTGTTGGCGCTGTCTGCGGCTGTGGCTTGGGGTTTTCTGTGGCTGATGCGGCGCAGTTTGAAGCAAATGGACAGCAAATCCATCCTGTTTGGTGGGCAGTTGGTGGATGGCGTGTTGTTTCCCCTGTTGTTGCTGTGTTTGGCCTACATCGCACGCGCTGTTTTACTGCGCACCATGGCGGTGCATGTGCTGCACATTGCCGTTCCGGTGCTGCTGTCTTTGCTCATCATCCGCGTTGGCGTCAAGGTCTTGCAAGCCGCTTTCAAAGAGTCACCGCTGGTGCGATTATTAGAGCGCACCATCTCTTGGGTGGTCTGGCTGGCACTGGTGTTGTGGATCAGCGGATTGCTGCCGCTGGTGCTGCAAGAAATGGAGCAGCTTACTTGGGACGT
This sequence comes from Comamonadaceae bacterium, assembly GCA_947485165.1. GTDB lineage: Bacteria > Pseudomonadota > Gammaproteobacteria > Burkholderiales > Burkholderiaceae_C > Aalborgiella. Next base: position 27,197 of record CANKRG010000002.1, on the reverse strand, counting down.
AGGCGACAACACCATCTCCCTGCGCGCCATGCTGGAAGGGGCGCTCACTGCCGGAGCGGTGCTGCTGCTGGCTTTGTGGGTCGCATCCGCTGTGGAATCCAAGCTGCTGCGCCACGCCAGCGGTGGCGAATTGTCCCTGCGCAAAGCCGCCAGCAATGCGGTGCGGGCTGTCTTGATTTTTGTGGGTTTGCTGCTCTCGCTCAGCATGGTCGGTCTTGATCTAACCGCGCTGTCAGTTCTGGGTGGTGCCGTGGGTGTGGGTATTGGCCTAGGCTTGCAAAAACTGGCGTCCAACTACGTCAGCGGCTTTGTCATCTTGACCGAGCGCAGCATGCGGATTGGTGATTTTGTCCGCCTAGATAATTTTGAAGGCCGTATCACCGACATCAAAACCCGCTACACCGTCATCCGCTCAGCGGGGGGACGCGAATCCATCGTCCCTAACGAGATGCTGGTCACCAACCGGGTTGAAAACCTGACGCTCAGCGATACCCTGATTTCCCAGCAAACCACGGTGTCCGTCGGTTACGACAGTGATGTCGCCTTGGTCAGCCGCTTGTTGGTAGAAGTGGCGATGGCGCAAACCCGCGTCTTGGCCGAGCCTGCTCCTGTTGCCGCCTTGACGGCTTTTGGCGCAAATGGTCTGGAATTCATCCTGAGCTACTGGATCTCTGACCCCGAAAACGGCCAACTCAGCATCCGCTCAGACGTCAACATTGCCATCTTGATGGCGCTGCGTAAGCACAATATCGACATTCCGTACCCGCAGCAGGTAGTGCACGAAGCGAAACAAAGACTGAAGTAGCTATCGCTCCGTTCGGGCTGAGCCCTTCGACGGGCTCAGGACAGGCACTGTCGAAGCTTTTTGCATGACACCGAAGATATTTCGACAAGCTCAATGCGAACAGAGTCCCCAATAAAAAAACCACCAAATCTTTCGATGGGTGGTTTAGTTGCTTAACTTTTAACAGTTTGGCTTGCTAGCTGACAGCGCACCCAACAAAACGGCGAACTACAAATTTGCAGTTCGGGCGATTTGCTTAAATTGAATTAAGCTGCTTTTGCGGCAGTTGGAGCTGCAGCTAAAACCAAGTTTTTAACCTTGGTAGACAAACGGCTCTTATCGCGCGCTGCCTTGTTTTTGTGGAAAATGCCTTTGTCAGCCACGGTGTCAACCACAGCTTGCATCTTCGCAAAAGCTTCAGTTGCTTTTGCTTTGTCGCCAGCGATAACGGCTTTTTCGACGTTTTTCACAGCGGTACGGTATTTAGAGCGCAAAGAAGTGTTTGCAGCATTGATTTTGACGTCTTGGCGTACGCGCTTACGGCCAGAGGCGAGACGGGGGTTTTTCTTTTTTGGTTTGGCTGATGCCATGATTTTGTTCCTTAAGTGTATGTGGATGATGTCAGCTAAGCCCATGATTCTAGCATTTTTCGGGTAAGACTCCAAATAGCAGCGCCACGATTAAGCGTCAATGCATTGGTAAGACAGCCACGAGCAGCTGTACTTGTATAGCAAACATGCAAAATGCAGGAGTAAATCATGCTAGCTTTGAGATTACCCATTGAAATTGAAACGCGCTTAGACGCTTTGGCGAAATCCACGGGTCGAACCAAGACGTTTTATGCCCGCGAAGCGATTCTTGATTGAAGACAGTGAAGTCACTGTTGTTTTGGTTCGAGTGGGGAAATCGCAAAGAGATTTATCGTTGAGGCTGAGTTTTGCTATATTTTTAATAGCTGCTTAGTCAATAAATACGATGGCTATATGCCTATTTAAGGGGTAAAATTGCATAATCCCAATGTAAATCCACAAAATCCAGTCAAATCTAGGCTTTAACGACTGCTAATGTGCCAATCAGCTACCCAAGTTACCCGCTAAACTCGACCTCCATGTCCCTGCTCAAATCCGCTTCCACCATCTCCCTGCTCACGTTGGTATCCCGCATCACGGGCATGGTACGTGACCAGCTGATGGCGGCTATGTTTGGGGCTTCGGCTATGACGGATGCTTTTAACGTGGCGTTTCGGCTGCCGAATATGTTTCGCCGGTTGTTTGCGGAAGGGGCGTTCAGCCAGGCGTTTGTGCCGGTTTTGGGGGCTAACAAGGTTAAAAATGGGGACGAAGCGACCAAGGTGTTGGTGGACCGTGTGGCTACCGTGCTGTTTTGGGTGTTGGTGCTGACTTGCATCATTGGCGTGGCGGCTGCGCCAGCGCTGGTGTGGGTGATGGCCAGCGGCTTGCAGCAAAACCAGCAGGGGTTTGACGCGGCGGTGGTCATGGCGCGTTGGATGTTCCCTTACATTGGGTTCATGTCGCTAGTAGCGCTGGGCGCGGGGGTGCTGAACACGTACAGACACTTTGCGGTCCCCGCATTCACGCCAGTTTTGTTGAATATGGCGATGATTTTGGCTGCTTGGCTGGGTGCGCCGTGGTTCAAAAACATGGGGATTGAGCCGATTTACGCGATGGCGATGGGTGTCGTTGGTGGCGGCGTGCTGCAGCTTGGGGTGCAGATGTGGGCGCTGCACAAAATTGGGTTCTTACCCAAAATTCGTGCCAATTGGGCGGATATGAAGACGGCTTGGGCGGATGCAGGCGTCAAAAACGTCGCTAAATTGATGCTGCCAGCGCTGTTGGGCGTGGGCGTGGCGCATATTTCAGCGATCATCAACCTGCAAATCGCCTCGCATTTGACGCCGGGCAGTGTCAGTTGGATGAGCTATGCTGAACGGCTGATGGAATTCCCCACCGCCATGCTGGGCGTCGCACTGGGCGTGGTGCTGACGCCGCGCTTGGTGGCAGCCAAAGCCAGCGGCGATGACGCCACCTATTCCGCCATGATCGACTGGGGACTGCGGCTGGTGATTTTGCTGGCCATGCCCTGCACCGTGGCGCTGCTGCTGTTTTCTAAACCCTTGGTGGCGACTTTGTTCCACTACGGCGTGTTTACAAGCAACGATGTTCAGCAGGTGGCCACGCCGTTAATGGGCTACGGCGTTGGCTTGATTGGCTTGATTGCTATCAAAATATTAGCGCCCGGGTTTTATGCGAGTCAGGACATCAAAACCCCAGTCAAAATCGCCATTGCGGTGCTCATCATCACTCAGCTGCTGAATCTTGCTTTGGTGCCGTTGTTTGCGCATGCGGGGCTGGCTTTAGCCATCGGTATTGGTGCGCTCATCAATGCGCTGTGGCTGCTGATTGGTTTGATCAAGCGTGGTAGCTACCAGCCCTTGCCGGGGTGGGGTAAATTCATCGCACAAGTCGTTTTTGCCAGCGCTTTGCTGGGGGTGTTGCTGTGGTGGAGCGCGGCGTATTTTGACTGGACAGCTTTAAGAAGTGATATTTTTAAGAGAATTGTGACGCTAGCAGGTGTATTAATTTCCTCTGCTGCTATATATTTAATAGCATTGATGGCTTCTGGCGTGGAAATCAAGACTTTGCTGAAGGGGCAGGGTTAATCTAGAGAGTAAGCCTAAAACTCGTTTTTAAACCCACCTTCAAACCTGGTTTAAAACTAGGTCAAAATAGAGCCATGCAACTTGAATTCGACGTCCCAACCCCACTGGCTTATTTCAGCCTGTTGGTCAGCAGCGATGAGCATTTTCCGCTCTTGGAAGCGGCGGTTGCCATCGCGCAAGACGAATACCCTGAATTAGACGTTGAGCAGGTGTTGGGCGAGGTGGATCAGCTCTTGGCACGACTGAAACGCCGTTTGCCCGCTGACAGCACGCCCTTGGCGAAATTACGGCTTTTGAACCAATTTTTTTACCATGATTTGGGCTTCAGCGGCAATGTCAACAACTATTACGACCCCGACAACAGCTACCCACACGCCGTGTTGAGCACCCGCCGTGGGATTCCCATTTCATTGGCGGTGCTGTGGCTGGAGCTGGCGCAGGGTTTGGGCTTGAACGCGCGCGGCGTCGCTTTTCCTGGGCATTTCATGGTGAAGGTGAATTTACCCAAAGGCCAAGTGGTGATTGATCCGTTCACTGGCCAATCATTGAGCCGTGAAGACCTGAGTGAGCGTTTGATGCCGTTCAAGCATCTGAATGATTTGCCTGAATCTGACAAAGAACAATCCGAAAAATCCGAAAAATCCGAAGAGAGCGATATTCCGCTGGGCTTGTACCTGCAATCCGCCAAACCGCGCGACATCATCACCCGCATGCTGCACAACCTCAAAGAAGTGCACAAAACAGCCGAAGACTGGCAGCGCATGATTCCCGTGCAAGACCGCCAAATTGCGCTGAACCCTGATATGTGGGGCGAATACCGCGACCGTGGTTTGGCTTTTGCCGAGCTGGGCAAGGCGACAGCGGCGGTGCGGGATTTTGATGTTTATTTGCTCAACGTCACCGATGCGCCCGATGTCAAAGCCATCGCACTGCGGGCGCAAGAGCTGCGCCGCGCGGTGCTTTAAAACCCTCTTTAATTCTCTTCAGCAAAGCTGAAAAATTAAGAACCCTGCGAACCGCGATGCGCCCATGCTGTGGTGTGGCGCTCGATGCAGCTGAAAAATTCATACATCGCCATGGCCATCGCACCAATCACCACCAAGCCGGCAAAAGCCAAAGCCAAGCGTTGCTGCGAACTGGCGGTTTGCATGAGGTAGCCAATGCCGGAATCACCCGCCGTCATCTCGGCCAATACCGTGCCGACAAACGCCAAGGTGATGGCGATTTTGAGCGATGCATAAAAGTACGGTAAAGAGCGAGGCAGACCGACTTTGACCAGCACATCCCAGCGTTTCGCCCCAAGTACACGCAGCACGTCTTCCAGTTCAGGCTCCAACGTCGCCAAACCGGTAGCTATGTTGACTGTGATAGGGAAGAATGAAATCAAAAATGCCGTCAAAATACCAGGGCCAACGCCAATGCCAAACCAAACCACCAAGATGGGCACGATGGCGGCTTTGGGAACGGCGTTGAAGGCGACTAGGAGTGGAAACACGGCGGCGTAAACCATGCGGGAAGATCCGACCAAAAAGCCGAGCAAAACGCCCACCAAAATAGAAAGGCCGAAACCTACCATGGTCACCCAGAAGGTTTGCCATGCTGCGCTAGCGATAGGACCTGCAAACTCAGCCATGGCTTGACCGATTTGTAAAGGGCTAGGAAATATGAATTCTGGAATACTGAATAAGCTGCAAATACCTTGCCATATAGCCAACAAGGCTACAAATAAAATCAAAGGTGAATAAGCTTCTAGCTTTTTTGAGTTCATGCAGTCTTCCCCGTCAAATTGCTCGCTGAAGCAGCGCCTGCGCCACCTCTGATAGCGCCAATGTGGCCGCGCAGTTCATGCACGATCGCACTAAACTCGGACGTGTAGGTGATTTCTAAATCACGCGGACGTGGCAAATCAATCTTACGCTCTACGACAAAACGGCCAGGATTTTTGGACATCACAAACACTTTGTCAGCCAGAAAAACGGATTCGCGCAAATCATGCGTGACCAAAATGACGTTGAATTTTTGCAATTGGTGCAAATCTCGCAGCACGCACCACAATTCTTCTTTGGTGAAGGCATCAAGTGCACCAAACGGCTCATCCAACAACAGCATTTTGGGTTCGTGAATCAATGCGCGGCAAATGCTGGCGCGCTGTTGCATGCCGCCAGACAGCTGCCAAGGAAATTTATCCGCATAGCCGTCTAGTCCGACAGTCTTGAGCAATTGTCGGGCACGCGCTTCGTACTCGGCACGCTTGGCTTTCAGGTTGCTGCGGTAGGGCTCAACGATTTCAAGCGGCAACATCACATTGTCCAGCGTGGTGCGCCACGGCAGCAAAGAGGGCGCTTGAAACGCCATGCCCGATATCTTGAGCGGCCCGGTAACAGGCGCACCGTCCACATGAATGCTGCCGCGCGTCGGCATCTTCAAACCCGTCGTCAGCTTCATGAAGGTGGACTTGCCACAACCCGAAGGCCCGACGATGGCGATGAACTCGCCCTCGGTGACCGACAGGTTAATGTCCTCGACCGCAAATTGGTTTTGCGCCAACAACTCGTCGTTGTAGGCCAGCCAGACATTCTTAAAATCAACAAACGCCATATTTAGAGCATTTTCAAAGAATCTGTCTTACCGCGAAGGCGGTAATCCAAAGTTATCGCGAAGGCGGGAATCCAGAGCGAGCAATGGGTTTTATTAGAGGCACCGATGTGGATTCCCGCCTTCGCGGGAATGACCGTCATGGTTACTTCTTAGCTGGTGCAGCTTTTGCAGCTGGCAAAACAGCATTCAAAGCAGCGTCGCTAGGCAAGAAGCTGCCGTTCCAAACCGCATTACGGTCCACGCGTGTTTTTGTACCAAAGGCATCTGAGACTTGGCTCGCCATCAGCGACAAACGGCCATCATTAACCTTGCCGAAGCCTTCAGTGCGTGCATCTGCGCTGTTGATCACGGTGTCGATGGCCAATTTCAAGCGTCGCTCTTCCAGAGCGACGTTGATGATGCCGTCTCGACCTTTAACGTAGGTGATGCCTTCGACCGGATTAGCGACCACTTCTTTGGCCGCCTTGGTGAAAGCCGCCAAGAAAGCCTTGATAGCAGCCGGGTTCTCTTTGATCAGCTTAGGACTGACGATAATGGCATTGCCGTACAGCTTCACGCCGTAGTCAGGGTATTGCATGATGGCCACGTCTTCAGCCTTGACACCGCGTGCTTCCAAATTAAGCAGCGAAGTGAATGTGAAGCCAGTGATTGCATCGATATCCCCCTTGGCCAACATGGTCTCACGAAGTGCAGGGTCCATAGACACCCAGTTCACACCGCTCACGTTGTTGGCTTTGGCAAAAATAGGGAAAGCGCGGCGACCAGCATCAAATCCGGGCGCGCCTATTTTCTTGCCGTTCAAATCAGCTGGCGTTTTGATGTTTGATTTTTTGAGCGACATCACCGAAGCTGGCGTGTTGTTGTAAACCATCATCACAGCGATTGGCTTGTTGGGCGCATCAGGGTTGTTGGCATGGAATTCCATCAGCGCAGCCAAGTCCGCAAAGCCCATGTCATAGGTGCCAGAAGCAACACGGGTCACCGCGCCACCAGAACCGTTGCCGGCGTCAACCGTCACATCCAGTTTGGCGTCTTTGAAATAGCCTTTAGCGACAGGAGCCAAGAAAAACGCGGCGGGGCCTTCAAAACGCCAATCGAGCTGAAACTTGATCGGGGTTGCGCTTTGCGCTTGGGCAGAACCCATGGTTGTGGCAAACAGCAAAGCTGCCAATGAAACTGCGCTAGATTTTAGAAGTTGGCGTCTTGACATGATGATTCCTAAATTTTTGAATAAAACCATGCAATTTTAGCGAACTTGTTACGGCAGGCTACTGGTAACAACACCTAGAAGTGTATACAAAAATATAAAAGCACAGTTTATGACAATTTCATTTACCTGTTCATTCGCTTAGCCATTTACTTCACTCTGCAAGGCGCATAAGCATCCAAATCCGGCTTGTAAACCGCTGTTTGAACATCCATAAGCCCGAGAACGGTATGGAAATAGTTGTCATGGCTCAATTTTTTGCCAGATCGACTTGCCATGCAATCCGTGTCTAGGTTATGACGACCGATAAAATCATTGGCAAACCAACTGATCCAGGGAATATGCTTTTGCACATCAGGCGCAATGGCATAGGGCAGGCCATGCAAGTAAAGGTTGTTTTCACCCAACGATTCCCCATGGTCAGACACATACAGCATGCCACCTTGAAGGGTTGCTGCTTTTGATTTCAGCATACCAATGACCTTGCTTAAAAAGTAGTCGGTATAGGCAATGCTGTTGTCATAGGCATTGACCAACTCAGCGCGTGTGCATTTTTGCAAAGCATTGTTGGTGCACTCTGGTTTGAATTTTTTAAGCGCTTCAGGAGAGCGTTTGTAATAGGCAGGGCCATGACTGCCCATTTGGTGCATCACCACCACCGCACCTCTGCTGAGTTTGTCAAAGGGTATTTCTCGTAACCGTACATCGAGGTTATGAAGCATGATTTCATCAAAGCATTCTCCCGTGCTACAAAACTCGGGCATATCCATTTTGTTGGTCGCTTGCCGGTAAACGCGGTCACAAATGCCTTTGCAGCCCGATTGATTGTCCAGCCAGATGACGGCAAGTCCGGCTTTGTCCAACACATCAATGAGATTCTGATAATCAGCCTGTTTGTTTTCGTAAGCCGATTTTCCCAAGTGTGAAAACATGCAGGGCAGCGATGTGGCCGTTGATGTGCCGCAAGACCAAACATCGGTTTGGGTGGTGAGTTCACCGCTTTGGTCCGTATTTTTTTTGATGGCTTTGAGCAAGGGCGTTGTGTCACGGTCATAGCCGTTGATGCCAAAATTACCACTTCTGGCTGTTTCACCAACCACCAAAACCAAGAGTGGAATTTTTGGCTGGTTTGTATACATTGAACCTAGTTTGGCATCTGAGCCAATGACTTGTAGCGCACCTGTCGGATTTTTCAAAGGCTGTATCGCCAAGTGCCCCAAACCATAAAAAGAATTCAAAGGGTTGATCAAGTAACGCAGCTGAATATGGTTGCGCATGCTCGATGCAAAATCTTGGTAAATAGGAAACACAGCGACTGCAGCAACTATGCAGCTGGCCAGCAAAAGTTGCGCATTGCCAGCCAGTGTTTTTAAAACCGTCAATTGTTTTACCTGTCTTTTCCACAGCACAGCGATGGGTAGCACAGCCAAAAATAAAACTGCTACGACCAACTTCCAGCTAAACAGGTCTAACGACTCCCTCAAATCTGTTTGTAATACATTCACCATCATGGAGCTGTCTATGACCACGCGGTAGCTCAACATGAAATAGGCGCCAAAGGCTGCACTGATTAAAAACAGCGCAATCACTGGCTTCAGCGTCCAGCGCCAGCACAGCAAACTCATCAAGATGCACAGCAAGGCTGCAATCAACGCTGCAAACGCGATGCCAAACCACACGGCTCGCCAGTCGTTCATTTCCGGCAGCCGTGCTAATTCTTGCCAAAGCGCAAGATTACCTATGCTGGCCAACCAAAGGCTGGCTAAAACCATGAGCCAGATGGGATGAATCGCCCGTTCTTGCCTGTTTAGCAATGACGGTTTTTTAGCGTCAAATAATTTCAAAAGCATGTATTATTGATGTTAATTTCATGCATTATTGCTGTATTTTAAATAGCTATAGGGTCATTAAATACGCCGGCTAGAGTCGAGTTTAGACCTTGAAAAAGCCTTTCAGTTTGTCTGCCCAGCTGTCACTGGTGGGCGAGTGCTTGGCACCACCTTTTTTCAGCGATTCGTCAAATTCTTTCAATAATTTTCGCTGATGCTCTGTCAGTTTGACCGGTGTTTCAATACTGATGTGGCAATACAAATCGCCCGGGTAGCTGCTGCGCACGCCTTTGATGCCTTTGCCACGCAGACGGAACTGCTTGCCTGCTTGCGTACCGTCAGGGATGTCAATCGCCGCCTTGCCGGCTAAGGTTGGCACATCGATTTCGCCGCCCAAAGCGGCGGTGGCGAAGCTGATCGGTACCGAGCAATGCAAGTCGTCGCCATCGCGCTCAAAAATATCGTGCTTTTTCAGACGGATTTCGATGTACAAATCACCCGGTGGGCCGCCGTTGGTGCCTGGCTCGCCGTTGCCGGTGGAGCGGATGCGCATGTTGTCGTCAATACCGGCTGGAATTTTGACTTCCAGCGTTTTGTTGGTTTTGGTTTTACCCACACCCATACAGGCTGAGCAAGGTTCAGGAATCAGTTTGCCATTGCCTTTGCAGGTCGGGCAGGTTTGCTGCACGCTGAAAAAGCCTTGGCGCATTTGCACCTGGCCGTGGCCGTGGCAGGTGGTGCAACTTACCACTTTGGTGCCGGGTTTCGCGCCGCTGCCATGGCAGGTGGTGCAATCGTCCCAGCTTGGAATGCGGATTTGTGCGTCTTTACCCAATGCCGCTTCTTCCAGCGTCACTTCCATGGCGTAGCTTAAATCGCCACCGCGGTAGACCTGTCGCCCACCTTGACCGCGTCCGCCTTGCTGGCGGCCACCAAACACATCGCCAAAAATATCGCCAAACGCCTCGGCAAAACCGCCAAAACCTTCGCCACCGCCCGCGCCACCGCGCATGTTGGGGTCTACGCCCGCAAAACCGTGCTGGTCATACGCCGCGCGCTTTTGTCCGTCAGACAGCATCTCGTAGGCTTCTTTGGCTTCTTTGAATTTATCCTCAGCCACCTTGGCTGTATCGCCTTGGTTGCGGTCAGGGTGGTGCTTCATCGCCATCTTGCGATAAGACTTTTTGATTTCTTCTTCGGAAGCGTTTTTAGGGACGCCTAGGGTTTCGTAATAGTCGCGTTTTGACATGATAGCTCGTATTTTTCTTCAACAATGGCAGTGGTTCAGTTAGCGCAAACGCCGCGATGAGGATCGGAGTCGATCATCATGCGCGGCGCATAGAGCTTGCGACAGCTCGTCCAGTGGTTCTTTCTTAACCTTTGGAGGCTTCTTTAAAGTCTTTATTCTCTTTCACTTCTTTCACTTCAGCATCGACCACATTGTCGTCTGCTGCTGGCTTGGCATTCGCTCCGGCTTGGTCAGCACCCGCTGCACCGCCAGCTGCATTCGCGGCTTCCTGTGCTTGCATGTCGGCATACATTTTTTCGCCAAGCTTCTGGCTTACTTCCATCAAGCTGGTGTTTTTGGCTTCAATCGCAGCGGTGTCGTCGGTCTTGACGGCTTCTTCCAGTTCTTTGATAGCTGCTTCAATTTTCTCTTTCTCGCCCGCTTCCAGTTTGTCGCCATACTCACCGAGTGATTTTTTCACGCTGTGCACCGTGGCTTCGCCTTGGTTACGCGCTTGTACCAGCGCGAGCTTCTTCTTGTCGTCTTCAGCGTTCAACTCGGCATCTTTGACCATTTGCTGGATTTCCGCTTCAGTCAAACCAGAGTTTGCCTTGATGGTGATCTTATTTTCTTTACCGGTGCCCTTATCCTTCGCGCCCACGTGCAAAATGCCGTTGGCGTCAATGTCGAACGACACTTCAATCTGCGGTGTACCGCGTGCTGATGGCGGGATGCCTTCGAGGTTGAATTCGCCCAGGCCTTTGTTGCCAGCGGCGATTTCGCGCTCGCCTTGGAAGACCTTGATGGTCACCGCAGGCTGGTTGTCTTCAGCGGTCGAGAAGGTTTGTGCAAACTTGGTCGGGATGGTCGTGTTTTTCTTGATCATCTTGGTCATCACGCCGCCCATGGTCTCGATGCCCAAGGACAGCGGTGTCACGTCCAACAACAACACGTCTTTGCGGTCGCCAGACAAGACCTGGCCTTGGATCGCAGCGCCCACGGCCACGGCTTCGTCAGGGTTCACGTCTTTGCGTGGCTCTCTGCCGAAGAATTCTTTGACCTTCTCTTGCACTTTAGGCATGCGGGTCATACCGCCGACCAAAATCACGTCATGGATGTCAGACACGCTGATACCCGAGTCTTTGATGGCGGTGCGGCACGGCGCAATGGTGCGCTCGATCAGCTCTTCCACCAACTGCTCCAGCTTGGCGCGGGTCATCTTGATGTTCAGGTGTTTAGGGCCTGTGGCATCTGCCGTGATGTAGGGCAGGTTGATGTCGGTTTGTGCGCTGCTGGACAGCTCGATCTTGGCTTTTTCAGCGGCTTCTTTCAGGCGCTGCAGAGCCAACACGTCTTTCGACAAATCAACGCCTTGCTCTTTCTTGAACTCGGCAATGATGAACTCGATGATGCGCTGGTCAAAATCTTCGCCACCCAGGAAAGTGTCGCCATTGGTGGACAGCACTTCAAATTGCTTTTCCCCATCAACGTCAGCGATTTCGATGATAGACACGTCAAAGGTGCCGCCGCCCAAGTCATAGACCGCAATCTTGCGGTCGCCTTTTTCCATCTTGTCCATACCAAATGCCAATGCGGCAGCGGTAGGCTCGTTGATGATGCGTTTCACGTCCAGACCGGCAATGCGGCCAGCATCTTTGGTGGCTTGGCGCTGTGCGTCGTTGAAATAAGCCGGCACGGTGATGACGGCTTCGGTGACTGGTTCACCCAAGTAGTCTTCAGCGGTTTTCTTCATCTTGCGCAAAATGTCGGCGCTGACCTGTTGGGCAGAAATCGCCTTGCCTTGGGCTTCAACCCACGCGTCGCCATTGTCGGCTGCGACGATTTTGTAAGGCATCAAGGCGATGTCTTTTTGCACTTCTTTTTCAGTGAACTTGCGACCAATCAGGCGCTTCACCGCGTACAAGGTGTTTTTTGGGTTGGTCACCGCTTGGCGCTTGGCGGAGGCGCCCACCAGCACTTCACCGTCGGCCAAGTAGGCGACAACGGACGGGGTGGTGCGCGCGCCTTCGGAGTTCTCGATCACCTTGGGCACATTGCCTTCGATGATGGACACGCAGCTGTTGGTGGTTCCCAAGTCGATACCGATGATTCTTCCCATTTTTAACTCCTAGATTTGATGTTTGTTTGTATCAAGCAGCGCGTTGATCGGTCTGCTTAGCTGTGTTTGATAAATTGTGGATAACGTGAAAATTTTCAAGTGTCCAAACGGTGATTTTTTGACTATTGCGGTGCGGAAACCGTCACCAAAGCGGGGCGCAGCACGCGGTCGGCGATCAAATAACCCTTTTGCAAGACCATGACGACGCAGTTTGCCTCTAAATCTGAAGGCACCACGCTGATGGCTTGGTGCTGGTGCGGGTCAAACTTGGCACCCGCTTCAGGGTTGATGGCGATGACTTTGTTGCGCTCCAATGCGCTGGTCAGCTGACGCAAGGTGGCTGTTGCACCTTCGCGGACTTGTTCAATCGTCGCGTCTTTGATGGCTAAACCGGCTTCCAGGCTGTCAGTCACAGGCAGCAAGCTCTCGGCAAAGCCTTCTACGGCAAATTTGCGGGCTTTGCTCACGTCCTCGTCGGCGCGGCGTCTGGCGTTTTGCACCTCGGCTTGGCCGCGCATGTATTGGTCTTGCAAATCGGCGACCTTGGCTTTCAAAGTGGCCACTTCGGCTTGGGCAATCGCCAGTTCGCTGATGGCTTCCACTTCGTTGGCGGCTAAAGCAGCTTCGCGCTCTTCAGGGGAAGCGTCTAGCGGCACGCCGTCAGCGCCCATGTTCACTTGATCTTGATTCAATGGCTCAGCATTTTTGCCAAGATCTTGATTTTGTTCGGGTTTTTTGTTGTCAGACATGCTAAAAATACGGTTGGTTTGCTAGAAGTTCAGCATATGAGGGCGACTGCGTGTTTTTCAAGTCAGCGCCGTAAATGCTATAAATATAGCAGCAGTCTAGCCTTATAATATATGGGCTAGAGTCATATTTGACCTATTATTTAACCAATTAATTGGTTAAATAATAGGTCAAATGAAGAAATCAGCTAAAAATCAATGCGTAAATTAATGTGCGTCCAACAACTCAACTTCAAACTTCAAAGTCGCGTTTGGTGGAATCACGCCACCCGCGCCGCGTGCGCCGTAGCCGAGTGCTGATGGGATGATCAGCGTGCGTGAGCCGCCAATTTTCATGCCTTCAAAGCCTTGGTCCCAGCCTGGAATCACTTGTCCTGCACCCAATGAAAACGCAAATGGCTGACCACGGTCTTTGCTGGAGTCAAACTTTTCGCCTTGCGCGCCGTCGTTGAACAGCCAGCCGGTGTAGTGCACGTGCACGTGGTGGCCTTTTTTAGCCTCGCCGCCAGTGCCGACGACGGTGTCTGTGTATTGCAAACCAGTTGGGGTGGTGATCATGTTGCTCATGAGTTTTCCTTCAATCTTGAAAAATAATAAAAAAAGGACAGTGTAATCTGTCCTTGTGGGGCTGTTTGTGTCTTTTTCCGACGCAAACAAATTAAAGACTTATTTCTTTTTTGCCTGGTTATTCACCCATTTGGTGGCAAATGATGGCAAATCGCCCAAGCGACGCAGCAAATCAGCACCTGCACTGGTGACGATATAGCCAGAATCGTTGTGGTTGATCAAACCAGCTTCACGCATTTCTTTGATGCGGGTGTTCAGCGTGTTGGGTGTTACACCACCGACGCTGTCTTGCAACAAGCGGAAGGTTTGCGGGTGGCCATCTTTCAAGGCCCACAGCACGCGAATTGCGTAACGTGACTCTAACAAACCTAGCAATTGGGCAACTGCTGCATTTTCTTTTGTACTCATAGATCTATATCTCCTGAAGCGCGCACACATTTGAATGTGGCAATGTTGTTATAAAAAACCAACTGAACTAACAATTTCGAAACATATCCAAGGCTAGCCTGAACATATATTTGTAAACCAAATATAGCTTAAAAGCTAGCTTGCTCCTAGTTTTATAGCTATGTTTTCGACATTATTAGATAAAAAACCGACAGTAAATTGTCAAAAATCCCACAAATTCACGAATTTCATCCCTAAAACAGACAATGAAGTCCCTTGTACCAAAGTTTTAACCCAAGGATTGGTATTGCCTCAACCTGGTTTTCAAAAAGTCAAAACCAGGTTGAGAGCAAAGATTTAAAGCGTATCAATAAAGCTGCGCAGCTTGTCCGAGCGGGTAGGGTGCTTGAGTTTACGCAAGGCTTTGGCTTCGATTTGACGAATCCGCTCACGCGTCACGTCAAACTGTTTGCCCACTTCTTCCAGCGTGTGGTCGGTGCTCATTTCGATACCGAAACGCATGCGCAGCACTTTGGCTTCGCGTGGTGTTAGGCCATCCAAAATATCTTTCACGACATCGCGCAAGCCAGCCTGCATCGCGGCTTCCAGCGGCGCGGTGTTGTGGCCGTCTTCGATGAAATCGCCCAAGTGCGAATCGTCATCGTCACCAATCGGTGTTTCCATGGAGATCGGCTCTTTCGCAATCTTCATGATCTTGCGAATCTTGTCTTCTGGAATCTCCATGCGCTCAGCCAACATGCCGGCATCTGGCTCAAAGCCAAATTCCTGCAAGTGTTGACGGCTCAAGCGGTTCATCTTGTTGATCGTCTCAATCATGTGCACCGGAATACGAATCGTGCGCGCCTGGTCGGCGATCGAGCGGGTGATCGCTTGGCGAATCCACCAGGTCGCGTAGGTGGAGAATTTGTAGCCGCGGCGGTATTCAAACTTGTCCACCGCTTTCATCAAACCGATGTTGCCCTCTTGAATCAAGTCCAAGAATTGCAAGCCACGGTTGGTGTATTTTTTCGCAATCGAAATCACCAAGCGCAAGTTCGCCTCGATCATTTCTTTCTTCGCTGCACGTGAGCCGCGCTCACCTTCGTTCATGCGTTTGTTGATGTCTTTGAGGTGGTCAATCGGCACCACCACGCGCGCTTGCAAGTCAGCCAGTTTTTGCTGAATGTCTTGCACAGGCGGAATGTTGCGCGCCATGATCACACTCCATGGCTTGCCCGCGGCAGCTTGCTTTTCAATCCATTTCAAGTCCAATAAATGCGAGGGTGCCGACTTGTTATTTTTGTCGCGGCCGCTGAATTCGGCGATAAAGGTCGCTTGCGGGTAACCGCATTTGTCGACAATGATACGGCGCAATTCACGCTCTTTTTTACGCACATCTTCCACTTGGGCGCGCAGCAGGTCACAGAGCTTTTCAATCGTTTTGGCTGTGAAGCGAATCTTCATCAGTTCCTCAGACAGCAGCGCTTGTGCCCTCATGTAGGCCGGTGTGCCGTAGCCTTCTTTGTCGTAGATTTTGTGTACTTTTTCAAAGTAATCACGAATGATCTCGAAGCGGCGCATCGCCTCCACTTTCAGCTCTTCCAATTTGCGGGTGAGCGCTTTGGAGCCGCCTTTGCCATCGTCATCATCGGTCTCGTCAAACTCGTCAAAGTCTTCTTCCGCCACATAATCGTCGGCTTCGTTGATGTTGGAAAAACCGTCCACCACGGCAGAAATAATCACCTTGGTGCCCGGTGTGTTGATTTCTTCCATCATCGCGAAGATTTCAGCAATCGTCGCTGGGCTCTCGCTGATGGCTTCCATCATGCGCATCAAGCCGCCTTCAATACGCTTGGCAATTTCAATCTCGCCTTCACGCGTCAAGAGTTCAACCGTGCCCATCTCGCGCATGTACATGCGTACGGGGTCTGTGGTGCGGCCAAACTCGCTGTCAACGGTAGCCACGGCGGCTTCGGCGGCTTCTTCGGCCTCTTCGTCAGAAGCTACGGTTTCACCTGAATTCAAAATCGCATCCACGTCAGGCGTTTGTTCAAACACCGACACGCCCATGTCTTTCAACATGTTGATCACGACGGCCAGCGTTTCCACGTCAACCAATTTGTCTGGTAAGTGGTCAGAAATCTCGCCGTGCGTCAAATAGCCACGGGTTTTACCCAGCTTGATCAGCGCTTTCAAGCGCGTACGGCGAATCGCCAGGTCTTCTTCCGACAACACGGTGTCATCCAAACCGAATTCTTTGATCAGCGCGCGTTCTTTGGCCTTGCTGATTTTCATCCGCAAAGGTTTGATTTTTTCGCCCTGGGCATTCAAGGCGACGGCGACTGGCTCCCCCACCAAATCGTCTTCAATGTCAGACATATCTGCATCACCCGGCGGTGCAATCGAGCCTTTTGGCTTCGGCCCACGCTTCGCACCTTTTTTGACTTCTTTATCAGCAACTTTTGCCGCAGGTTTGGTTGCAGGTTTTGCGACGACTTTGGTTGTTTTTTCAACCCGCGCTTCAACTTTAGCTTCAACCGTTTTTTCAACAGCTTTAGTTACTTTGACAACTTTTTCACCTGGCTTAGGCGCACGCTTCAAGACTGGAGCTTCAGGGGTAAATTTACTTTTCGATGCGGGCACAGATTTCACTTTCGGGACAGGTTTGACAGATTTCACGGGCTTATTCACGGGCTTGGCAACTGGCTTTTTAGACGACATAGCAACACCTCAAAGTTAACTCAAAATGAGATAAAAGTGGAAAAACAGGTAAAACTGGCGCGGTAAATAGGGTTCAGCAAAAAATGCTTATTTTGCAAACACTAGCAAGCAAAAATCAATATCACAAGGCAAGATGTAGGGCGAACATTTGGAATGCAATCCTTGCGGTAGGTGGCGCGTGTGAGTCTACTCACGGTTGGCCGGGTTCGGAGGTGTTGCTGTCGCTCTTGCCAAAAAATGGATTATACCAAATGCAGTCGCTATTTTTTCTAAAAAGTCTTGCAACGGCTTGATTCCATAAGCTTTTCAGCCACTTTTTAACTAAATTATCAAGCTGTGGGAGCGAGCGACGCTTCCAGCTTTTTACGCCGTTCCACGATGTCTTTGTACTTGGCCAACTGCGTCGGGTCGGCTTTGGCGGCCTCTATCACCTCAGTTTCAAGTGCTTTGAGGCGGTCAATGTGCATGCGGTTCAGGAGTGAACGCAACTCGTGTTGCGCTTCGCGAATCGCATCTTGTGAGTTTGTTTCAGCTGTTAAACCGTCTTTTTTCTGCAAATCATTGGAAGAAGCACTAGGCGCTTCGGCCATCAGTTTCAGGGCAAACGGCTCCAATTCCGCGCCTCGCAGCCCTTCGCGCAACGCCCCCCAAGGCAGTGCGCCGTGGTCGTGTAGCTGCGCCTCTAGCCACACAAACAGCGCACCGGCCGGCGCGGGCTGTTCGCACAGCATGGCGTGGTCGTCGTGCGACATGGCGTCCCACAAACTCGTCGCGCTGAGCAGCAGCCGCGCCGCATGGTCAGCCCGACCCGTAGGCTGCACACGGCCATGCACGCGTGAAACACCTGGTTTTGCAGCGAATTTAGAGCCTGAAAACTGGCTTGAGCCGGCGTATTTATTTCCTGAGGCGCTATTGTTTTTATAGTAATCTTTTTTCGACACAAAACTCTCAACAGGGCTGCCATCTGCGTGGTAGGTTTTCTCAGCTTTGAAACTGTTGTTGAAACCAGTGTTTGAATCGTTGCTGCGATATCCACCACCTTCAGCGCTGTTGTTGCCGCTGTTATTCGTGTATTTCGATTTGCGCGGCGGCAGCTTTGCCGCAGCCGCGCTGTCCCAAATCTCGGTCAACTCACGGGTGTTCAGTTGCACCAAATCGGCAATTTCACCGAGCAGCTGGCGTTTCAGTGCGCCTTCGGGTAGCTGCGTCCACAGCGGCGCTGCGTTGCTGGCAAAACGGGATCGACCTTCCATCGTGTTCAAGTCGCAGCCTTCGCGGGCAGCGTCGATCAAAAAGCGCGACAGCGGCGTCGCCTCGCTCACGTAGCGTGAAAATGCCTCTTTGCCAAACTCGCGGATAAAGCTGTCGGGGTCGTGTTCGGCCGGTAAAAACAGGAATTTGACGTTACGCACATCCGTCGCAAATGGAATCGCGCCGTCCAAAGCCTTACGCGCCGCGCGTCGCCCAGCCGAATCACCATCAAAGCTGAAAACGACGGCATCGGTGAATCGAAACAGCTTTTGCACATGGTCCGTTGTGCAGGCCGTGCCCAGCGTCGCCACCGCGTTCGGGAAGCCCAGCTGCGCCAGCGCCACCACGTCCATATAGCCCTCAGTCACCAGCGCGTAGCCATATTCGCGCAAATGCGTACGCGCTTCAAACAGCCCATACAGCTCGCGCCCCTTGCTGAAAACGGGTGTTTCGGGGGAGTTGAGGTACTTTGGCGTCCCCTCAAACAGCACCCGTCCGCCAAAGCCAATGCATTCGCCTTTGACATTGCGAATCGGAAACATCATCCGGTCGCGGAACCGGTCGTAGCGCTTTTCGGTTGCTTTGTCCCCATCACCAGATTCATTGTTGGTGATAACCAAACCACTCTCCGCCAGCAGCGGGTCATCGTAATTCGGAAACACACTCGCCAAACTGCGCCAACCCTCAGGCGCGTAGCCCAAGCCAAACTGCTTGGCAATCTCGCCACTCAGCCCGCGGCCTTTGAAGTAATCAATCGCTTTGGGCGAGTTTTTCAGGTGTTTTTTGTACGCATCGCAAGCTTTTTCCAGCACATCCGTCAGCGTCGCCTGCTTTTGCCGCTGCTCGGCGGCCCGCGCGCGGTCCTGCGGCGAGCCTTCTTCCTCAGGCACCTGCATGCCGTACTGCTGCGCCAAATCCTTCACCGCTTCCACAAAACTCATCCCGCCGTGGTCCATCAAAAAACTGATCGCATTGCCGTTCTTGCCGCAGCCAAAGCAATGGTAAAACTGCTTGGTCGGGCTCACGCTGAAGGAAGGCGACTTTTCCCCGTGGAAAGGGCACAACCCCATAAAGTTAGCCCCCCCCTTCTTTAGCTGAACGTACCGCCCCACGATGTCAACGACATCAGCGCGGGCGATGAGTTCTTGGATGAAGGAAGCGGGGATGGCCATGGGGTGATTGTAGGATTCTTTACTTCTGCTAGTAGAAGCTTCACTTGGCTGCCAACTGTCAAAACTCCCGTTCAGAATGAAGGGGTGGCGCGAAGCGACGGGGTAGTTGCAACGCGTGAGATGGCTACCCCGCCCGTCGGCACCCCTTCTAATTAAAGGGAAATTAGGGTTTTGTCATCGAGGTGTTGAATGCTTAAACTCGTTTTCCCCAGCTTTCAGCATCAAACCCCACCGTTAGATCATTTCCAGACGCCGAATCCGCCCACTCCACCACCGGCCGCTTGATCAAACTTGCGTTCAAAATCAACAACTTAGCTGCAGACTCTGCATCTACAGCTGTGTTTTGAGTGGCTGCGTCAAGCTTGCGCCAAGTCGTACCTTGGCGGTTGAGGAGTTTTTCCCAACCGACAGCTTCTATCCACACGGCTAGACGCTCGGGTGGGACGCCTTGTTTTTTGAAGTCGTGGAATTGGTAGTCAATGCCGCGTTCAGTCAGCCATGCGCGGGCTTTTTTGACGGTGTCGCAGTTGGGGATGCCGAATAAAGTGATCATTTGGGTATTTTCGGGCTTGAATTGAGTGATCTACGCCAACATAAGGGAAAATACGTAGAACATGACTGTATTGACGCAAACTTTGACCTCTTCTAAAACTTTCGAAACCTTGGCCGAATGGCTGGAATACTGCGAAAAACTGCACGCCAAGCCTATCGATTTGGGGCTGGAGCGGGTGCGGGAAGTGGCGAGGCGGATGGAGATTCGCTTTGACTGCCCTGTCATTACCGTGGCTGGCACGAACGGGAAGGGCTCAACGTGCGCGATGGCGGAGTCGATTTTGAGCCAAGCGGGGTACAAAACGGGCGTGTTCACCTCGCCGCATTTGGTGCATTTTGAAGAGCGGCTGCGGATTGCGGAAGTGTCTGTCAAGGCTGCGGAATTGATAGCAAGCTTTGCACATGTTGATGCGATGAGGGGAGAAATCTCATTAACTTATTTCGAATTCACAACATTAGCTTTATTAGATGTGATGGTCAACGCCGAGCTGGATGTGGCGATTTTGGAGGTGGGCTTAGGCGGGCGGCTGGATGCTGTGAACATCATCGATGCGGACTGCGCCATCATCACCAGCATCGACCTGGACCACATGGAATTTTTAGGTGACACGCGGGAGAAAATCGGGTTTGAGAAAGCGGGCATCATGCGCACTGGCAAGCACGCCGTCGTGAGCGACCCGATGCCGCCAGCGTCGGTGCAGGCGCATGCCGAGTCGATTGGGGCTGATTTATGGCTGGTCGGGCGGGATTTCAACTTTTCGGGCGACAAATTGCAGTGGGCTTGGGCAGGCAGGGGGAAAAGGTTCGCTGGTTTGGCCTACCCAGCGCTGCGCGGGGCGAACCAGTTGGTCAACGCTTCTGGCGTGCTCGCCGCTTTGACCGCGCTGCGCGAGCGTTTGCCGATCACGGCGCAGGCTGTGCGCAATGGGTTGGCATTTGTCGAGCTGCCGGGGCGCTTTCAAATCATTCCTGGTGAACCGAATTTGATTTTGGACGTGGGGCACAACCCGCATGCGATTGCCGCTTTGGCGGTGAATTTAGACGCCATGGGCTTTGCGCCCTGCACGCATGCGGTTTTTGGCGCGATGGCGGACAAAGACCTGGCAAACATGCTGGCGCGCATGCATCCGCTGGTTGATAAATGGTATTTCACCGATTTGCCAACTGAACGGGCGGCTAAGTCTGCTGACTTATTAAGCCTATGGCAAGGTGTCAACGTAGCAGAAAAAACCAGAAAAGACGTGGCAGCGCAGTGTTTTGAAAGTCCCAAATTGGCGTTGGATGCAGCAATCGCAGATTCAGCCCCCACTGATAGAATCGTGGTGTTTGGCTCTTTCTTCACCGTGGGCGGCGTGCTGCAAGATGGCGTGCCACGGCTGCAGGCCAAACATGTCTAGATTTCATGTCTAGATTCGCAACATAAAGTAGCTCTACCAAGTCATCAATTTATGCCCATATTTAGCACCCGATCAAGTAAACGAGGCGCAGAAGAAGCGCCTTCAAAAAACGTTCCTATCGACAGCATTGAAACCTTGCGCACGCGAGCTCGCCAACGCTTGATAGGCGCAGTGGTGTTGGTGGCGCTGGGCATCATCGCTTTTACCTTGTTGTTCGATAGCCAACCACGGCCGATTCCGGTGGATATTCAAATCAGCATGCCGGACAAAGACAAGCCAGATGCAACGGTGTCAACAACCGTGCCGGCACCTGCAGTCGTGGTCGAAACGCCGGCTGCAGCTTCATCCGCAGCGCCAGCTGTTGCCGCAACTGCTGCTGTTGCGGCAGCTGCGGTGCAAGCTTCTGCCAGTTTGAGCGCGAAGGAAGAAATCGTTGCGACTAAAATTGATAAAAAGCCTGAAGTCAAACAAATGCCAAAACCAGCAACTGACGAAGCTGCCAAAGCATTGGCGATCTTAGAGGGCAAAGAGCCGCCTAAAACCGCATCGACTGCTACAGCCGTGACTTCGGTTGATGCTACGGTGGGCAGATTCGTCGTACAAGTCGGCGCGTTTGCTGAAAACCAAAAAGCCAGAGAAGTGCGTTTGAAAGTGGAACGCGCTGGTTTGAAGACGTATGTGCATGTGGCAGAAACGCCACAGGGCAAACGCACTCGCGTGCGTGTAGGTCCTTTTGCAACACGTGCGGAGGCAGACAAAGCCGCAGCGAAAATTAAGACGTTGGATTTACCAGCGGCTATATTGACCTTATAAGTTAAAAACCATGACATTCGTAGACTGGACACTGATTGGCATCTTAGGGCTGTCGCTCCTGATCGGTGTGTGGCGCGGGCTGGTTTATGAGGTGTTGTCGGTTTTTGTTTGGATTGCGGCTTTTGTGCTGGCACAGTGGTTTGCGCCTGTGGTGGCGGCCAAGTTGCCCATGACGGGTTCGGCGCAGTCTTTGCGCTACGCTGCGGCTTTTGTGTTGGTTTTTGTGGGTACGGCGTTTGTAGCAGGCTTGATCACACAGTTGATCAAAAAGCTGGTGGCCGTTGTGGGGCTGCGACCTGTTGATCGCACGCTGGGCGCGATTTTTGGTTTGCTGCGCGGTGCTATTTTGCTGCTGGCCATCGCCGTGGTGATGAATGTGACGGCTTTGCGCAGCCAAGCCGATTGGCAAGCGTCGCAAGGTGCCAGCATGTTGACCGAGCTTTTGATCAAACTCAAACCGCTGCTGCCACAAGAATTTGGCAAATATTTACCATGAGTTTGTAGAGTAAGTTTTTGCCCGAAACGACTTATTTATTGAATTATTTATTTTCAAGGTTACTTTTATGTTTGGAATTTTATGTGCGGCATAGTTGGCGTTGTTAGCGCCGCCCCAGTCAACCAGTTGATTTATGACGCCTTGCTGCTCTTGCAGCATCGCGGTCAAGACGCGGCGGGCATCGCCACACAGCTAGACCGCAAGTTTTTCATGCACAAAGCCAAAGGCATGGTCAAAGACGTGTTTCGTACCCGCAACATGCGCTCTTTGCCGGGCAACTGTGGTTTGGGCCAGGTGCGCTACCCCACAGCGGGCAATGCATTCAGTGAAGAAGAGGCGCAGCCTTTTTACGTCAACGCGCCGTTTGGCATCGTGCTGGTGCACAACGGTAATTTGACCAATGCACATGCCTTGAAGTCTGAGCTGTTCGTGACCGACCACCGCCATATCAATACCGAGAGCGATTCCGAAGTGTTGCTCAATGTGTTGGCACACGAACTAGAGAAAGCCACGCAGGGCGTACCACTTAAACCATCCGATGTTTTTGCGGCTGTCGCTAAGGTGCACCAGCGCGTGCGTGGTTCGTACGCGGTGGTGGCGTTGATTGCTGGCCATGGTTTGCTGGCGTTTCGCGACCCTTTTGGTATTCGCCCACTTTGTATGGGTAAAACCAGTAAATCTGGCGTGGATTCGGTCATGTTTGCTAGTGAATCCGTTGCGCTTGAAGGTACAAACCACACATTCGAGCGCAATTTAGAACCGGGTGAAGCCGTGTTTGTGGACTTGCAAGCTAATATTCAAGCGCAGCAATGCGCTGCAGCGCCGGTGCTGAATCCGTGCATTTTTGAGTTCGTCTACTTGGCTCGCCCCGACTCGGTCATGGACGGTATTTCCGTCTACCAAGCGCGTTTGAACTTGGGTGAAACATTGGCGAAGCGTGTGGTCTCAACCGTACCGCCAAGTGATATTGACGTGGTGATTCCGATTCCAGAATCCAGCCGACCCAGCGCCGCCCAATTGGCGCAATTGTTGGGCTTGCCCTATCGCGAAGGCTTCGTTAAAAACCGCTACGTCGGGCGCACCTTCATCATGCCTGGGCAGGCCGTGCGCAAGCAGTCTGTGCGGCAAAAGCTCAATGCTATTTCCAGCGAGTTCAAAGGCCGCAATGTGCTCTTGGTGGACGATTCCATTGTGCGTGGCACGACCTGCAAAGAAATCGTGCAGATGGCGCGTGATGCGGGTGCCAACAAAGTCTATATGGCCAGCGCAGCACCGCCAGTGCGCTACCCCAACGTCTATGGCATAGACATGCCAACCAAAGACGAGTTGGTCGCGCACAACCGCACGGTTGAACAAATTCGCGAAATCATCGGTTGCGATGCCTTGATTTACCAAGACGTGGATGCCATGAAGTCGGCCATTTTGAAGCTCGCTCCCAAAGCTGCAAAAGACCACGCGCAATTGACAGGCTTTGACGCATCTTGTTTTGATGGCGTGTATGTGACAGGCGACATCACTGATGGCGATTTAACACGTATGCGCGACAGCCGCAGCGCGAGCGCTAAACAGGCGGAAGACGAAGAGGATAGTTCACGGCTGGCCTTGCCAAATCATACGGTCTAATCAAAATTAAACAGCTATGACAGAAAAATCAAATAACTCCACCCTGCCGCCTAATTTGCACTTAGACACGCTGGCTGTGCGCATGGGCTTGCCGCCCAGCCAGTATGGTGAAAATTCTGAGGCGCTTTTTTTGACCAGTGGTTATGTACAGTCCAGCGCAGAAAGTTCGGCACGCCGCTTTGCTGGCGAAGAAGAGGGCCATACCTACGGTCGCAGCAGCAACCCAACGGTCACCAGTTTCGAGATGCGACTGGCGGCTATGGAAGGCACAGAGGCGGCCATTGCCACCTCATCGGGCATGTCTGCCATCATGCTGATGTTGTTTAGTCTGCTGAAGGCGGGTGACCATGTGGTTTTTTCTCAGTCGATGTTTGGTTCCACCATCAAGTTGATTGGTTCAGAGTTTGCGCGGTTTGGTGTCGAGTCCACCATGGTGCCGCAAACGGATTTGGCCGCATGGAAAGCAGCCGTCAAAAGCAATACCAAAATTTTGTTTGCCGAAACGCCAACCAACCCCTTGACCGAGGTATGCGACATTGCCGCGCTGGCAGATATAGCGCACAACGCTGGCGCATGGTTTGCGTTGGACAATTGCTTTGCCACACCCGCACTGCAACGCCCAGCGCTGATGGGGGCGGACATCATCATGCACTCGGGTACGAAATATCTGGACGGCCAAGGCCGCGTCATGGCGGGTGCACTGTGTGCAAGTCATGCGATGGTTAAAGAGAAATTTTTGCCAGTGATGAAAAACAGCGGCATGATTTTGTCGCCATTCAACGCCTGGGTGGTTCTCAAAGGTATGGAAACCCTGGGCATCCGCATGGAAGCGCAGAGCAAACGCGCACTAGAAGTCGCGCAGTGGCTGGAGAAGCATCCGGCAGTGGCGCGCGTCTATTACCCAAGTTTGCCCAGCCACCCACAGCATGCCTTGGCGATGAAGCAAATGAGCGGGCAGGGCGGCGCCGTCTTGTCGTTCGACGTGAAAGCTAGCAATGCGCAGCAGGCACGTGAGCGCGCCTTTCATGTACTGGACAGCATGCAAGTGCTTTCCCTCTGTACCAACTTGGGCGATACCAAAAGCTTGCTGACCCACCCTTCAAGCACCTCGCATGGCAAACTGACGGAAGAGCAGCGCCTCCTCGCCGGCATTGGTCAAGGCATGATTCGCGTTGCTGTGGGCTTGGAAGCACCCGTAGATATACAAAACGACTTGGCTATTGGTCTCAACAGTTTGACCTGAGCAGCATGGCAACGTAATTTAATGACAACTTCGACACAAAACTCAGCGCCCAAGACCCGTACCCGTTTTGCGCCATCGCCCACGGGCTTTATCCATCTAGGTAATATCCGCTCTGCGCTATACCCATGGGCGTTTGCACACGCCACGGGTGGCGACTTTATTCTGCGGATCGAAGACACCGATGTAGAGCGCTCTAGCCAAGAAGCTGTTGACGTGATTTTGCAAGGCATGGCGTGGCTGGGGCTGAACCATGACGAAGGTCCGTTCTACCAAATGCAGCGTATGCCGCGCTACAAAGAAGTTTTGGCACAGTTGGTTGCTTCAGGTCATGTCTACCCTTGTTATATGAGCGTGGCTGAGCTGGACGCCTTGCGTGAAGCACAAATGGCCGCCAAACAAAAGCCGCGTTACGACGGCACATGGCGACCAGAGCCAGGCAAAACATTGCCGCCTGTGCCTGCAGGCGTGCAGCCCGTGCTGCGTTTCAAAAATCCACAAACAGGTTCGATCGTGTGGGAAGACAAGGTCAAAGGCCGCATTGAAATCAGCAACGACGAGTTGGACGATTTGGTGATTGCCCGCCCTGCGCCGCTCGGCGAAATCGGTACACCGACGTATAACTTTTGCGTCGTGGTAGATGATTCAGACATGGCCATCACCCACGTTATTCGTGGGGATGACCACGTCAACAACACGCCGCGCCAGATCAACATCTTCAAAGCCTTGGGCAAAGAGCCGCCGGTCTACGCCCATTTACCCACCGTGCTGAACGAGCAGGGCGAGAAAATGAGCAAGCGTGCAGGCGCTAAACCCGTCACGCAGTTTGCAGAAGATGGCTATTTGCCAGATGCGGTCGTCAACTACTTGGCGCGCTTGGGCTGGAGCCACGGTGACGATGAAATTTTCAGCCGCGAGCAATTTGTGTCCTGGTTCAACCTCGATCATTTGGGCAAAAGCGCCGCACAGTTTGACGAAGCCAAGCTGCGCTGGGTCAACGGCCAACACATCAAAGCCATGGCGGATGAGCAGCTTGCACCTTTGGTGGCAGCACAGCTAGCCAAGCGCGGCATGGTGGCAGATGCACGTTTGCCTGTGATTTGTGCGTTGTTCAAAGACCGTTGCGACACCACCGTGGTGTTGGCTGACTGGGCCGCTGCTTTTTACGCCGATGTGCAAGTCAAACCCGAAGACTTGGTGCTGCATGTGACTGATACCGTCAAACCAGCATTACAAACTTTGGCTGAAAAACTAAATACTTGTGAGTGGGGCAAAGTAGCCATTGCAGCCGCCATCAAAGAAGTTTTAACCGCACACAGCCTCAAAATGCCACAATTGGCCATGCCCGTGCGTGTTTTACTGATGGGAACTCCGCAAACACCGTCTCTAGATGCCATCATTGCGTTATTTTCTAAGCAAGAAGTTTTGAGGCGCTTGCAAACAGTCTGATTTTCGGGCTATAATTCAAGGCTCGGATGCAATGCAGTTAATTAGAGAAATCTAAATAAATGTGTGACTTCTAATGGCCTAGTGTCATTATGGGGGTATAGCTCAGTTGGTAGAGCGCTTGCATGGCATGCAAGAGGTCAGCAGTTCGATTCTGCTTACCTCCACCAGAGGTTTGCAGTAGAGATTGAAGAAAAAGAAGATAGAAAATTTAAGTTAGCAGGTTTGAAAAAATCTGCGCCGGAAGTTCCAAGGTTTTGACCCCATCGTCTAGAGGCCTAGGACATCACCCTTTCACGGTGAGTACCGGGGTTCGAATCCCCGTGGGGTCGCCAAGTTTT
>CANKRG010000001.1 GCA_947485165.1 Comamonadaceae bacterium | reverse complement strand
CGCACGCCGATGATGGTGCTGGTGATTTGCCATTTGGTGTAGCAAAACGCCAGTGCCATTTGCGTGGGCGACATGCCGTTGGCCAGCGCCAACGCGTTATAGCGGCGCGCCGCGATGAGCGCATCTGGGCGACCCCAGCGCTGTTTGCGCATGGTTTCAAACAGGGTCAAACGGGCATCGGCCGGCGCGGCCTCGGCCCCTTCTCCGGTCAAACCACTCTTGTCAAATTTACCTGTGAGCAAACCAAATGCCAGTGGCGAGTACGGAATTTGCGAGACGCCCAGGCGGTGCATGGTTTCGTCCAAGCCATTTTCCAAGGTGCGATTCAGCAAACAATACGGGTTTTGCACGGTAGCGATTTTGGGCAGGCCATGCTGCTCAGCCAAGCGCACAAACTCATGCACGCCATACGGTGTTTCATTGCTCAAGCCAAAAGCGCGGATTTTGCCGGCTTTGACCAATTTATCCATCGCCCGCAGCTGGCCGAGGATGGGCGTGACTTCCAATTCTTTGCTCGGGTCATAGCTCAAAATACCAAACGCGGGCACGTGGCGCGATGGCCAGTGGATTTGGTACAGGTCGATCACATCGGTCTTCAAACGCTTCAAGCTGGCGTCACAGGCGTCAATCATCATCTGCTCGGTCAAATCGGCATCGCCATGGCGGATCCAGTTCATACCGCGCGCCGGGCCAGCCACCTTGGTAGCGAGCACCAACTTCTTGCGCGCTTGCGGCCGTTTGGCGAACCAGTTGCCGATGATGATTTCGGTGTGGTTGTACGTCTCCGGGCGTGGCGGCACGGCGTACATTTCGGCTGTGTCGAAGAAGTTGATACCGCGCTCCAGCGCTCTGTCCATGATGGCAAAAGAGGTCGCCTCGTCCACCTGCGCGCCAAAAATCATGGTGCCTAGGCAGATGGGGGTGACGCTCAGGTCGCTGGAGCCGAGTTGGATGTGTGGAAAATTTTTCATGGTTTTACGTGTTTCGGGTTGGCATTGGGTAACTATTGGGCGAGTGGTCGGTGGGTATTGGTTCAGGATTGCCTTTTATTCTAGCGACTACTGGAAGCCTAAGAACATATACGGTGCAGGTAAACACTGGAACAGGAAACGCATAGGGCAACCCGGTGCTGCGCATGGTGCTGACCGACATCTCGGACGCCAAAATCATGGCATTGGCGATGCAGAAGAGCGAGTCACGGCTGCGCGCTATCGTTAAAATCCAAGGCTAGTGCCCTCTCTTGCTCCTGCAGCCGCAGCACCCGCCGCTGCACCTTGCCGGTCGTCGTCATCGGCAGCGCCTCAATGAATTCAATCTCTTTGGGGTATTCGTAGGGCGCTAACAGGGCTTTGACGTGGGCTTGCAGCTCCAAAATCAGTGTTGTTTCTGAAAAGCCTTCATTTTTACTGATTTTTAAGGCTCTAGCCGGCGTATTTATTGACTTAAGTGCTATTAAATTTACAGCACTCTTAATCTTGTAGTTGATGTCATATTTCTCGGCATAACCGGCAGCCAAAACCACGTAGGCCTTGACCACCGCGCCGCGCTCGGCGTCGGGTTTGGGTACGACGGCGGCGTTGGCGACGGCGGGGTGTTTGACGAGGCAATTTTCGATTTCAGACGGCCCTATGCGGTAGCCGGCGGCTTTGAAGACGTCGTCAGCACGGCCTTGGTACCAGAGGTAGCCGTCGGCGTCGCGGGTGGCTAAATCGCCGGTTCTGCACCAGTCTCCCGTGAATTTCGACTGGGTGGCAGCTTCGTTTTTCCAGTAGCCGAGGAAGAAAATCGGGTCGGGCTGACCGTGGATGTCAAAGCGGTTCACCGCCACGTCGCCCGGTACGCCGTCGGGGCAGATGTTGCCGTCGTCGTCGATCACAGCCACGTGATGGCCTGGGTAGGGTTTGCCCATGCTGTTGGCTTTTGAAGGCCAGCCTCGAAGCATAGGCGCGGCATTTTTCGACGAGCCGCCTCTAGAAAAATGAGTCCCCTTGGGGGGCAGCGCAGTCCGCGAAGCGACAAGCGTGGGGGCAAAGTTACCGACGATGTAGTTGATTTCGGTTTGCCCGAACATCTCATTCACCACCACGCCTAACTTGTCGCGGCAGTAGTCGTAAACCGCATCGCCCACCGCCTCGCCCGCGCTCATGATGGCTTCTAGGCGCAATTTGTAGTGTTTTTTCGGCTCAGGAAAGGCTTTCAGCATGGCTTTGAGCGCTGTGGGGAAAAGGAAAGTGTGCGTCACGCGCTGGGTTTGCAGCAGCTCAAAGGTGGCTTCGGGGCTGAACCGGCCGTTGAAAGCGACGATTTCGCGGCCAAAGTACAACGTCGGCAAGAGCGCATCCATCAGCCCACCTGTCCACGCCCAGTCGGCGGGGCTCCAGAAGACGGCGTTGGATGATTTGTTTGTCACCCCGTCAAAGCCAAACCAGTTTTGGCTGCACACAAAGCCAGTCAAGTTGCCAATCAACGCCCGATGCGGAATCAACGCGCCCTTTGGCGGGCCTGTGGTGCCACTGGTGTAGATCAAAATCGCGCCATCGTCAGCTTTGGTGGCAACATAAAACTTGTTTTTTACTATTTTTTTAATAGCAGTATAGACAATAAATAAGCCGGCTATAGGCATAATTGATACTAATTTAGGGCAGTTTGACTGGATCTGGCGCAAGCTCGGCTCGGACACCTCGTCTACGATGGCGACGACGGCGTCGGAGTCGTTCAAGCGGTATTCCAGCGCATCGGGGCCAAACAAGATGGACAGCGGCACGGCGATGGCTCCCATTTGCAGCACGGCCATGTAGGCGACGGCGGTTTCAAAGCGCTGCGGCAGCACGATGGCGACGCGGTCGCCGCGTTTTACGCCTAAATCAGCAAGTTTTGCAGATAGGAAGTTGGCAGCCTGCTGTAATTGAAGATACGTGTAAGTCTTTGATTTTGATAAATTTTTACCCGTTTCATGTTCGCAAATCGCCACCGCATGCGGCGTTTTTTTCGCCCAGCGGGTGCAGCAAACGTCGGCAATGTTGAAATCTTCGGGCACGTGCCAGCGAAAGTTGCTGTGCAAATCCGCATATTGATCCATTTGCTGCGTTTGGACGCTGTCCTTTACTTGACTCATTTTCATAGTTTGCCCAGATTATTTCTTTATGATGCTGCAATGCACAAAAATACCAATACTTCTCTTGAGGAACCAATGTACACGGTTAAAAGAGCGCCTAGAAGCGAATTTATTCCGATTCGTAACCTAAATTATCACGTGTTCGTGTGGGGCGACGCTGCCTCGCCGCTTCCGCCGCTGGTTTTGATGCACGGCTGGATGGACGTGGCAGCGTCTTACCAATTCGTGGTGGATGCTTTGTCAGAGGCGTTTTTTGCGAACCGGCTCATCATCGCGGCGGATTGGCGCGGCTACGGTAAGACAACTGGGGCCAAGGTCGACAACTATTGGTTCCCCGATTACATGGCGGATTTGGACTTTTTGCTGGATCACTACGCGGGCGACAAACCTGTTGATTTGGTCGGCCACAGCATGGGCGGCAATGTCGTGATGATGTATGCGGGCGCACGGCCGGCGCGGGTGCGCCGACTGGTCAATTTAGAAGGTTTTGGCATGTCCGCCTTCACCCCCGACCAAGCGCCTGGCCGCTATGCCAAGTGGATGGACGAACTGAAAAAGCTTTACCGTGGCGAGATGGCTTTGACGTCTTATGACAAAGCCGATGGCGTGGCCCGCCGCTTGATGAAAACCAACCCGCGCTTAGCCCGGGACGAGGCTGGCAAAGCCAAGGCCAACTGGCTAGCGCGGCACTGGGCGGCTGAAAATGCCGAGGGCCAATGGGAGATTTTGGGCGACGCCGCCCACAAAATCACCAATGCCAACTTGTTTAGCGTAGCAGAAGCCTTAGAGCTCTACAAATGCATCACCGCCCCCGTGCTGGTGGTCGAAGCCAGTGACGACTCGCTGAGCCAATGGTGGGGCGGCAAATACACGCTGGTGGAGTTTCATGAAAGGCTGAAAAACGTGCCCGATTGCACCGTCAAAGTCGTGCAAGACGCCGGCCACATGATGCACCATGACAAACCTGAAGAATTGGCGGGGATGCTTGAGGGGTTTGTGAATAGCTGATCAGGGTTAAACATGCGAAAATGCGAGGTTAAGCGCTGAAAATACTCAGCCGCACAATCAACCGCATTTTTAGAACTCGCAAGGATATTCCCCCATGGACGCAGAACAAATCAACAGCATTGGCAGCCACTTGGTCGATTTGACCGCACGGACGCTTGATTTACGGGGGTATCTTTGACTACGATGCCAAATCTGAGCGTCTGCGCACGGTCAATGCATCCTTAGAAGACCCAACGGTCTGGAACGACCCGAAAAAAGCCCAAGAACTCGGGCGTGAGAAAAAAGCGCTGGACGGCGTGGTGTTGACGATTCAAACCCTGGATATCGAGCTGGCTGACAACGCTGAGTTGTTTGAGATGGCCAAGGAAGAAGGCGACTTTGACAGCCTAGAGCACATAGCAACCGAAGCCAGCAAGCTGGAAGAACAAGTCGCGCAGATGGAATTCCGCCGCATGTTCAACAACCCGGCCGACCCGCTGAACTGCTTTTTGGACATCCAATCCGGCGCCGGCGGCACCGAAGCCTGCGACTGGGCCAGCATGCTGCTGCGCCAGTACCTCAAGTACGCGGAGCGCAAAGGCTTCACAACCACCATTGAAGACGAAACTCCGGGCGATACCGCTGGTATCAAAGGTGCGACCATCAAAATCGAAGGCGAATACGCCTTTGGCCTGCTGCGCACCGAAACCGGCGTACACCGCCTGGTGCGCAAGTCGCCGTTTGACTCCTCGGGCGGGCGCCACACCTCGTTTGCCTCGGTCTTTGTCTATCCAGAAATTGATGATTCGATTGAAATCAACATCAACCCTGCCGATGTACGTGTGGACACCTACCGCGCCAGTGGTGCGGGTGGTCAACATATCAACAAAACAGACTCTGCGGTACGCTTAACGCACATTCCCACCAATACGGTTGTGCAATGCCAAGATGGCCGTAGCCAGCACGGTAACCGCGAGGTGGCGTGGAAACGTCTGCGCTCTAAGTTGTATGACTTGGAAATGCGCAAACAACTAGAAGAACAACAAAAGCTGGAAGACACCAAAACTGACGTGGGCTGGGGTCACCAGATCCGCAGCTATGTGCTGGACAACAGCCGCATCAAAGACCTGCGCACGAACGTGGAAACGTCGGCGACGCAGAAGGTGTTGGACGGGGATTTGGACTTGTTTATTGAGGCATCTTTAAAACAAGGTGTTTAAAGCAAATGTTTAGGTTTGCGTCGATGCAGCTTTAAGGAACACCTGCATCAGTCCGTTCGCATTGAGCTTGTCGAAATGCTTTCGTTATAAATCAATAACTTAGAGAAGGCTTCGACAGAGCCTGTCCTGAGCCCGTCGAAGGGCTCAGCCCGAACGGGAGGGGTTATGCAGAGCTTTCTTAACGCTCGACGTCAATCAAGCCATGCTTGACCGCTAACAAGGTAATTCCGGCTTGGTTCGTTAAGCCCAGCTTTTGCTTGACGTTGTAGAGGTGGGTGCCTACCGTCGATGCAGACAATGCCAACGTGGTCGAGATTTGCGCCACTGACTGACCCCGCGCGAGTTGTATGAAAACCTCAAATTCGCGGGCTGATAATTGATCAGTTGGCGTCTTGTCGCCAGTGATGTCTTGAACAGCGATGCGATGCGTTGCGCAATATGCGCGTCCAGGTAACGTTGGCCTTTTGCAATGGTACGTACAGCATCAATCAGTACTTCGGGCGCACTTCGCTTAGACAGATAGCCTAATGCACCAGCTTGCAAAGCTCGTTTCGGATGGCTTGTATCTTCATGCGCAGACAGTACCAAGATGCGGACACGTGCATCTTTAGCGATCAAACGTTTGATCGCTTCAATGCCCCCTATGCCTGCCATAGCGATGTCCATGACCACCACATCCGGCGCAACACTTTCATACATTTGGCAAGCAGCTTCACCGCTGTCCGCCTCGGCCACCACCTCAATATCGCTGCTAGCCTGCAACAAAAGCTTAAAGCCCATACGCACAACGGCGTGATCATCGACCAGCATGACTTTCAAAATGATTTACCCACAGTCTTTCTTGTTATCGGCAATTTGACACCCACTCGAATACCTGTTGGCTCTACACTCTCAAGTTCAAAAACCCCTTCGAGCGCTTGTGCACGTTCTTTGATGCCAAGCACGCCGTAGTGGCCAGGAGCTAGGAATTTTTCTAAAACGCCATGTCCATTATCAAGCACTTCTAGCTGCAAAAAATCGATGGTTGCATGTACTTTCACATCTATGCGGCTTGCACGCGCATGTCGCAAACAGTTGTTGACCGCTTCTTGCACAATTCGATAAACTGCGGTAGTTACCTCTTCATCAAGCCCCTCAAGATCGCCGCTTGTTGTGAGATGCAAATTGACATCAGTATGAAGTAGCCGCCAATCGTCAACCATGTCTTGCAAAGCATCTTTCAAACCAAAACGATCTAGTGCTAACGGCCGCAGCTTAGAGATCAGCCTGTGTACGCCCTCGTAAATTTTATCTGCGCAATTCATCACCAGGTGAGCGGACTGGGCAATCATGTCGTCATGTCCCTCAGCTTTACGCGCAATAGCTAAGCCGATACTTTTAATAGCAGTTACCTGCTGTCCCATTTCATCATGAAGCTCACGCGCTATGGAGCCCCGCTCCGCTTCGATGCGCGTTTGTATGATTTGCGTCAGTTCACGGTTTTCAGCTAAAGCCAGTGTTGCCGCTTGAGCTTCCTGACGAGCTGCAGCAGTGTCTTGCACCGACTGAGCCATGCTGTTAAAAGCGGTGCTGATCTGGCGCCCCTCATGGCCAGACAAAGCAGGCAACCGCGTGTCGTACACCCCCTGCGCCACCTTCCCCAAACCGCGCACCAGCAAGCTTAGCGGTTTGAGCACCCGACCAATCAGTGCATACACCAACAGGTTGGCCAGTACAAGGCTAGCCAGCACAATCCATATCATCGGGCGCAAATCATCCCAACCATCCAAGGTAGCGCGTGATGGGTCGGCTTGCAGCACCATGCGCCCCCTAGGTAGAGCGATTTCTTTGGGCGCCAGCGGCGACGACACCAAATTGGTATACCACTGCGGTGCATCCCGCCCTATTTTGTAGGTTGGGGGTGGTGAGCGATACAGCAGTGTGTTTTGATCGTCGTACAAGCTAATCTCGTTTGCCCGTATACGCCCCACACGGGTCAAAAACTCGGTCATACCCTCCAGACCACCCGAACCGTACACAAAGTTCACTCGTGAGAGTAGCTGGCTGGCGACCACATTGGCAGCTAGAACCTCTTCGTGCACACCTCGGCGGGTGTTGTCGATTTGCAATCCAATCAGCAGCGATGCGAAAAGCCCCAACAATGTGGCGATGATCAGGTTGATTTGCAGTCGCAGGCTCATGGTTTGCCCATCATCGAGAAATCATCACCCCAATTCAAAAAGTTCCCATGCATTGCG
Organism: Comamonadaceae bacterium; assembly: GCA_947485165.1. Taxonomy (GTDB): domain Bacteria; phylum Pseudomonadota; class Gammaproteobacteria; order Burkholderiales; family Burkholderiaceae_C; genus Aalborgiella. The sequence goes on along the minus strand of CANKRG010000001.1, from coordinate 91,444 downwards.
TAATGTGCAATGGCATCGACCACTGCCTTCACCATAGCAGGTTCAAACGGGCTGTGGCCACAACCATCCAACCACTGCAAACGACTACCCGGCAAGTTTTGATGTAGATCCCATGCGGCTTGCGGCAGGCAAATCCAGTCCAAACGGCCATGCACGATCGCGGTAGGCAATTCAGCCAAAGACTGGGCGCGCTCTAGCAAATCCACATCACCCCAAAAACAACCGTGCGTTAAATAATGGCTTTGCACGCGGTATTTGTCCACCAGCGCCAGCACAGAGTCTTCTGTGAGCAGCGCAGATGATGTGGGCTCTAATGGAACGCTTTTTCGCTGCGACACAACCGTCTCCCAAGCCTCCCAAGCTCGGGCAGCCGCCAGGGCTTCTTGTGGTTGGTCACTGCTCACACGGGCACATAGCCAGTGCAGCATATCTGCTCGCGCTTCTGCAGGTGCCTGCTGCACCAGCGCCGCCCAAGCATCGGGCAGCAGCTGCCCAGCGCGCTGAAAAAACCAGTCCACATCAGACTTTCGTCCTAAAAAAACACCGCGCAGTACCAGCCCTAGGCATGCCAACGGATGCGCAGCCGCGTAAGCCAGTGCAAGCCCTGCACCCCAAGAGCCACCCACTACCAACCAGCGCGCTATGCCTAGGTGTTCACGCAGTTTTTCAATATCGGCTATCAGATGCTCACTGGTGTTGGCATGAACACTGCCTCGGGGTAGGCTGCGGCCACAGCCGCGTTGCTCAAACAACACCACCCGGTAGCGCTGCAGGTCAAACAACTTCCGGTGCCGCGCTGAAAAACTGCTGCCCGGCCCGCCATGCAAAACGACGATAGGCAGACCATCAGGCTGCCCACATTGCTCGTAGTACACGCTGTGGCCATCGCCCACATCCAGCATGCCTGCATCGTAAGGCGCTTGGTGTGGGTGCAGCTTGTCCATAGAGGTTGTCGCATTCATAGCCCACCATGCTAGCCGCATCTAGAACACACAAACTGTAACTGGCGCGACAGCGATCAAACTAATGAAATTCACTAGATGCGAATCCATATATTACCGATCCTGAAAATTCGACAAACCTTCACACTGCATACCGTACTAGCAGATGTTCTGTTAGTACCCACCGCGTTTTGCGGGTTCAACACTCAGGAGTTACTGTATGAAATGGGAAAAACCAACAGCTACCGATATGCGTCTTGGCTTTGAAATAACGATGTATATCGCCAATCGCTGATCGCAGCTCACCCGTCGGGGTTGCCCCGGCGGGTGCTTGTGATTTTTTATCGCAACGTTCAAAGAAATACTTCCGTTTGAAAATACATGTCCTCGGTTCTGCAGCAGGCGGCGGTTTCCCGCAATGGAACTGCAATTGCCCCAACTGCAGTGGGTATCGCACTGGCAGCAAACGCGTCACCGCACGCACGCAGTCGTCCATCACCGTCAGTTCTGACCATGAAAATTGGGTATTGTTCAACGCCTCACCCGACATTCTTCAACAGATTCGTAGCTTTCCAGCCCTGCAGCCCGCCCGCAGCTTGCGCGACACCGCTATCAAAGCAATTTTTTTGATGGACGCGCAGATTGACCACACCACTGGCCTGTACATGCTGCGTGAGCACCACCTGCCACTGCCACTGTGGTGCCACCCGCTGGTGCGTGATGATCTGATGAACGGCAACCCGCTGTTTAAAGTACTGGACCATTATTGCGGTATAGACTGGCACGAGGTGTTGCTCAGTAGCGAGGGCTTTACCGTGCCAAGCATACCCGGTCTGCGCTTTACCGCGCTGCCCCTCACCAGCAACGCACCTCCTTATTCACCGCATCGCGACCAGCCCCAAGCTGGCGACAACGTGGGCGTGACCATTACCGAAACTGCATCTGGCAAACGCATTTTCTACGCCCCTGGCCTGGGCCAGATGGAGCAGCACGTCTGGGCCGCCATGCAGGCCGCAGACTGCGTGCTGGTCGATGGCACGCTGTGGACAGAAGGCGAGATGATCGCTCTGGGTGCATCCAAAAAAACCTCGCGTGCGATGGGTCACATGCCACAAACCGGCCCCGACGGCATGCTGGAATGGCTGGACAAATTGCCCAGCAGTACCCGCAAAGTGCTGATCCATATCAACAACACCAACCCTATTCTGGATGAAGATGGCCCAGAGAGGCGCGAGCTGAAGCAGCGCGGTATCGAGGTGGCGCATGACGGCATGGAGATCGACCTATGAGCAACACCGCCTTAGCGCCCTGGAGCAAAGAAGAGTTTGAAACTCGTCTGCGCGGCAAAAGCACCAGCTACCACATCAACCACCCCTTCCATATCATGATGGCAGAGGGAAAATTGTCGTGCGAGCAGTTGCAAGGCTGGGTGGCGAACCGCTTTTATTACCAAATTTCCATCCCCCTCAAAGACGCAGCGATTTTGTCCAACTGTAACGACCGCGAGATTCGCCGCGAATGGATTTTGCGCATTCTCGACCACGACGGCATTAACCTGGGCGGCATCAACGATGCCGGCGGTATCGAGGCCTGGGTGGGCTTGGGCGAGGCTGTGGGCCTGTCGCGCGACGACGTCACATCGCTACGCTACGTGGTACCCGCCGCACGCTTTGCGGTGGATGCTTATGTGAATTTTGCACGCCGCCAGCCCTGGCAAGAAGCCGTAGCCTCCAGCCTGACCGAGCTGTTTGCGCCACATATTCACCAGCAGCGTATCGACACCTGGCCCACGCAATATCCGTGGGTGAATGCCGATGGGCTGCGCTACTTCAAGCAACGCCTGACGCAAGCGCGCCGTGATGTTGAGCACGGCCTGCATTTCACACTGGACTACTTCAGCCAGACCCGCGCCCTGCAAGAGCGGGCACTGGAGATTTTGCAGTTCAAGCTGGACGTGCTATGGGCGTTGGCCGATGCCATCATGCTCAGCCAGTGCGAGATGGCAATCAAGGGTCCAAAAAGTCCTGTAATCCTAAAGTGAGATTGTCTAAATGACTGAAACCACCATCATCGGCCTAACCAACCAAGCGCGCATGGCCAGCCACTACCGCCTGCAATGGGAAGAGGTGCAAAAATCTTGGGTGCTACTGTACCCCGAGGGCATGGTCAAGCTCAACGGCAGCGCAGGCGAGATTATGCAGCGGCTGGACGGCGTAAAAACCGTGCAGACGGTGATTGATGACTTGGAAAAACAGTTTGATGCCACCGGTTTGGCACCCGATGTGCTGGATTTTTTGGCGATTGCGCAGCGCCAAGGTTGGGTGAAAGCATGAGCACTTCTTTAGCTACAGTATCTGCGGCACAACCCGGCCCACCGCTGTGGCTGCTGGCCGAGCTCACCTACCGCTGCCCGCTGCACTGCGTGTTTTGCTACAACCCTGTCAACTTTGCCAAAACGGGCGCAGAGGCAGAGCTGTCCACCGACGACTGGTTGCGCGTGCTGCGCCAGGCGCGCGCAGCAGGCAGCGTGCAGTGCGGATTTTCGGGTGGTGAACCCATGCTACGGGACGATCTGGAAGTGCTGGTGGCCGAGGCGCACCAGCTAGGCTTTTATACCAACCTGCTTACCTCCGGCGTGGGTCTGACCGAAGCGCGAGCCGCTGCACTCAAAGCAGCCGGGCTAGACCACATCCAGCTTTCGTTTCAGGATTCGACCAAAGAATTGAACGATTTTTTATCGCACACCAAAACCTTTGATCTTAAGCATCGGACCGCCCAAATGATCAAGGCCAACGGCTGGCCCATGGTGCTGAATTGCGTGGTGCACCGGCTTAACATCGATTACATCGAGCAGATCATTGACTTGGCCGTGGAGCTGGGCGCTGAATATTTGGAACTGGCCAATACGCAATACTATTCGTGGGCCGAACTCAACCGCGAGCAGCTGCTGCCATCACGCGAGCAACTAGAACGCGCTGAGCGCGTCACCAACGCCTGCCGTGAAAAACTGGGCGACAAGCTAAAAATCTTCTTCGTGGTGCCCGATTATTATGAAAATCGTCCCAAAAAATGCACCAATGGCTGGGGCAATATTTTCTTGACTGTCACCCCCGATGGAACTGCGCTGCCCTGCCACACCGCCAAAATGCTCAAGGGCATCGACTTTCCCAATGTGCGTGACATGAGCGTGCAAGACATCTGGAACAATTCACCGGGCTTTAACCACTTTCGGGGGGATAGCTGGATGAAAGACCCCTGCCGCACCTGCCCTGAGAAAGAAAAAGACCTGGGCGGCTGCCGATGCCAAGCCTATATGCTGACCGGCGATGCCAGCAACGCTGACCCGGTATGTGACAAATCGTTTCATCACCAACGCATTCAAGATGCTGTGGACTATGCCCAAGTGCCTGATTCTCAGCGCATCGTGGTCAAGCCATTGGTGTTTCGTGATATCAAAATGTCAAGAGGTCTTGAACCTGCTTCGCAATAAGCCATGTCTTATGCCCTAAGCTAAGGGCACGCGGAAGCGTATTCAAATAGTGACTGCTGTAAAATGTTGTCAAAATGTACGTATTGACACTACATTTTGACGCTATAAGCCAGTCAAAACCTTCTATCTGACTGACATCCTTCCTCACTGGATTGACAATCTTTTCAGAGAAAAATATCTCTACATCACTAAAAAGACGCTGTGACACATCCAACAACAGACACCAAAGTTGCTGCCTTGATTTTCGACATGGACGGCACGATGGTGGACTCGATGCCGCACCATGCCGAGACTTGGCTGGTGTTTGCAAAAAAACACAACGTCAACTTGAGCATTGAAGAAATGATGCGCCTCACTACGGGGCGCACCGGCTTGGAATGTGTGCGCCTACTGTTAGATCAACCCGAACTAGACGAAGCTGAAGCTTGGTCTATGGTGCATGAAAAAGAAGCGTTGTACCGTGAAGTGTTTGGCCCTATTTTTAAAGAAGTGGCTGGTTTTAAAACCTTTGCTGCGCAAGCGCGTGCACGTGGTTTAAAAATCGGTGTCGGTACGGCGGGTGATATTCAGAATGTTGAATTTGTACTGAAACATCTACAACTACACCCCGCACCAGACGCCATTGCACGCGGCGATGAGGGGCTGACTGGAAAACCCACACCCGCTATATTTCTAGAAGCAGCTAAGCGAATTAACATGCAGGCTGAACATTGCATTGTCTTTGAAGACGCCCCTTTTGGTATTGAAGCGGCTCGCCGTGCTGGCATGCGCGCTGTGGCCATCTGTACCAGCCACAGTGCGGCAGAATTAGCGGGGCCACACGTGATTGCAGCGGCAACCGATTACCACGAATTATTGAACGCAAACTTTTTGGAGAACCTGCATGTTGCAGCATAAAAACGACGAAAGCGCTGGCCAAGCCATCGCCATCAAACGCATAGATTACACCGCGCCCGCGTATTGGATTGACACCGTCGATTTGACCTTTGACCTGGATCCCACCAAAACCCGCGTGCTGAACAAAATGCACATCCGCCGCAATGCGAATGTGGAAGTGCAGCCACTCACGCTGGATGGCGATGCGTTGAATTTGTCACGCGTTTTGGTCAACGGCCAAGGTTGCAGCTTCAAGATGGAAGGCAGCCGTTTGGTGCTGGACAATTTGCCAGATGAGTTTGACCTAGAAATTTTCACCACCTGCGCACCCGCTAAAAACACCAAGTTGATGGGGCTTTACGTCAGCAATGAATCGTTTTTCACGCAGTGCGAGGCCGAGGGCTTTAGACGCATCACCTACTTTTTAGACCGCCCAGACGTGATGGCGAGTTTTACGGTGACGCTGCGGGCCAATAAAGCAGCGTATCCGGTGCTGTTATCGAACGGCAATTTGATCGAGCAAGGCGCACTTGACGATGGCCGTCACTTCGCCAAATGGGTTGATCCGCACAAAAAACCAGCGTATTTGTTCGCCTTGGTCGCCGGGCAGCTGGTTTGCCGCGAGCAAAGCATCACCTCCCGCGCGGGCAACACACACTTGCTGCAAGTCTATGTGCGCCCAGGCGACTTGGAGAAAACCGAACACGCCATGAACTCGCTCATGGCCAGCGTGGCGTGGGATGAAGCACGTTTTGGTTTGAGCTTAGATTTAGAGCGCTTCATGATTGTGGCGACCAGCGACTTCAACATGGGCGCGATGGAAAACAAAGGCCTCAACATCTTCAACACCAAGTACGTGCTGGCCAGCCAAGCTACGGCGACGGATGTGGATTTTGCCAACATTGAATCGGTCGTCGGCCATGAGTATTTTCACAACTGGACCGGCAACCGCATCACCTGCCGCGACTGGTTTCAGCTCTCGCTCAAAGAGGGTTTGACCGTCTTCCGCGACCAAGAGTTTTCGCAAGACATGGCTGGTGTGGCTTCAGCCCGCGCCGTGAAACGCATTGAAGACGTGCGCGGATTGCGTGCAGCGCAGTTTGTGGAAGACGCCGGCCCGATGTCGCACCCCGTGCGGCCTGACCAATATGTAGAAATCAGCAATTTCTACACCGCGACGATTTACGAAAAAGGCGCAGAAGTGGTGCGCATGATGCAAACCTTGGTCAGCACACCTGAATCACCGACTGGACAGGCTGGCTTCGCCAAAGGCATGAAGCTGTATTTTGAGCGCTTCGACGGCCAAGCGGTGACGTGTGATGACTTTGCTTTGGCGATAGCCTCAGCCAACCCCAACTCTGAGCTAGATCGTCATCTGTTGCAATTCAAACGCTGGTACAGCCAGTCTGGCACGCCCCGAGTGCAAGCCAGCAGCGTGTATGACGCGGCGGCACGTACCTACAGTATCACGTTCACCCAACATTTAAGCGGGTCAAACGCGCCCTTTGTGATTCCGCTCACAGTAGGTTTATTGAGCACTAATGCCGTTGAATTGCCTTTGCAGCTCAGCGATGACGCTGCAGCGACAACAGGAAGTCGCACCATTGTGTTGACGCAAAGCAGCCAAACGGTTAGCTTCATCAATGTTGATGCACAACCCGTGCCGTCACTACTGCGCGGGTTCAGCGCGCCGATTATTTTGGAGTACGCCTACACCGAAGCGGAATTATCGACTCTCTTGGCGCATGATACGGATCCCTTCAGCCGCTGGGAAGCTGGACAACGTTTAGGCCTGAAAATAGCTATTAATTTAATAGCTAATGAGTCAATAAATACGAAAGATAGCATCGGAAATACGACCCTGCAAAGCTATATTGAAGCGATGCGCAAGGTATTGCGGGACGCTTCTTTGGATGCGGCTTTCAAAGAACTGGTGCTGACACTGCCGTCTGAAAGCTACATCGCCGAGCAACTCGATGTGGTTGACCCACAACGCATCCACACGGTTCGCCAAGCGCTTCGTTCGCAGATCGCCACCGCCTTGCACGCTGATTGGCAATGGGCGTTTGAAACGCATCACAACAACGGCGCTTACACGCCAGATGCTTTCTCCAGCGGTCGTCGTGCTTTGGCTGGCATGGCATTGGCGAATCTTTGCCTTGCGTCTAAAGCGTCGGGCGATTCAGTTTGGCCTGGCAAGGCTGTGCAGCGCTTCAAAGACGCTGGTAATATGACCGACCGTTTCAATGCGCTCAGCGCCTTGGTAAACACAGGTCACACTTTGGCCGCCCCTGCATTGGCCCAGTTCCATGCGATGTTCAAAAACGAGCCCTTGGTTTTGGACAAATGGTTTGCCTTGCAAGCTGGTGCGCCAGACCGCGATGGCAATATTTTGTCTATCGTTCGTCAGTTGATGACTTCGCCAGACTTTAGCCTCAAAAACCCCAACCGCGCCCGCAGCGTGATCTTCAGCTACTGCAGCGCCAACCCAGGTGCCTTCCACCGCGCAGATGCAGCTGGCTACGTGTTTTGGACCGACCGCGTGATGGAACTAGACAGCTTCAACCCCCAAGTCGCCGCCCGCTTGGCGCGTGCCTTAGACCGCTGGAAAAAACTGGCCGAACCCTACCGCAGCGCCGCCCGCAAAGCCATTGCCCGCGTTGCAGATAAAAAAGATTTAAGCAACGATACGCGCGAAGTGATTACGCGCGCTTTGGCGGATTAAATTGGCGAACTAAGCCAACAATTCAAACGCGACAGAACGCACCATGAAACAATTGCACGACATCGCCTTATCTATGCTCGACTTGGTTGCTGTACGTGAAGGCGGCACGGTGGCTGATGCGTTGAAGATTGCACTTCATACCGCACAGCATGCTGAATCACTCGGCTTCAAGCGCTACTGGGTGGCGGAGCACCACAACATGGCAGGCATTGCCAGCTCGGCCACTGCGGTGCTGGTGGGGCATTTGGCGGGTGGCACGACGACGATTCGTGTCGGCTCAGGTGGCATCATGCTGCCCAACCACGCGCCCATTGTCGTTGCTGAAGCGTTTGGTACTTTGGCTGAGCTATACCCGAATCGTATTGATCTAGGCCTAGGCCGTGCACCGGGCACAGACCAAGCCACCATGCGGGCACTGCGCCGTGACCGCGCAGAAGCTGAAAGCGACTTCCCGCGCGATGTGGCAGAACTTCAGCACTTGCTGTCTGCACCGCAAGCTGGCCAGCGTTTGATTGCGATGCCTGGCGCGGGTACGAATGTGCCGATCTGGTTGCTGGGTTCTAGTTTGTTTTCTGCCAAATTAGCGGCTGAACGCGGTTTGCCCTACGCATTTGCCTCCCATTTTGCGCCACGTTTGCTGTTGCAAGCTTTGGATGTGTATCGCTCGAATTTTCGCCCGTCTGAGTCACTTGAGAAGCCTTATGCCATCGTTGGCTTGCCGCTGATTGCGGCCCCCACTGATGACGAAGCGCAATACTTGGCCAGCAGCACTTACCAGCGTGTTTTGGGCATTTTGACGGGAGATCGCCGTCGGCTTCTTCCGCCGGTTGAAAACTACATGGTACAGCGCCATCCGCAGGAGCGCGCCGCCATTGACGATTTTTTGGCTTGCGCTGTGGTGGGTGGACCAGAAACCGTGAAAGCGGGTTTAAGCGCTATGGCTGAAGCGACGCAAGCGGATGAATTTATGCTGGTGTGCGATGTTTTTGATCCTGCGCTGCGTTTGCGTTCACTCGATATCGCAGCTGCAGCCATGAAGCTAGATGTTTGCACCGTTCGCGCTGAGGTATCGAAGCGTCCCTGCTTGAGCTAACCCTTCGAGACCTCAGGGTGAACGGGAATTTATAAGCGCTTAACTGTCAGTCAACGGCCTAGCCTGCAATTTATCAATCCTGCGCCCCTCTAGCGCCAGCACCTCAAACTCCCAGCCTTCGCAGGCAACGCGCTCACCGACAACGGGCAGTCGGCCTGACACAGACATCAACAAACCGCCCACGGTGTTGTAGCGGCCTTTGTCTTCATCGGGCAGATGTTTGATCTCTAGTCTTGAGCGCAATTCGGCCAAGGGCATCAAACCATCCAGCAGCCAAGTGCCATCTTCACTGTGCGTCGCCCACGCGTCTACCTGGGCGTTCGGGCGCAGCTCGCCAGTGATGGCTTCCAGCATGTCGCGCGGGGTCATCAAACCCTGCACTTCGCCGTATTCGTCCACCACCATCACGATGCGCTCCGAGCGTTGACGGAATTGCTCCAGAACCTCCATACCGGTGAGCGTTTCTGGCACAAACGACGCGGGGAGTGCTAACCATTCAATGGTTTTGTCAGCGTCGTTGGTGGCCAACAACTTTGCCACGCTGATAACGCCCACCACATGGTCTAAGCCACCGCGACACACGGGGTACCACGAATGGCTTGCGCTGGCGGAATGTTCGCCAATTTGCTGCAATGCCTGCACGACTGTGAGCTGCGCCCCTAACCACACAATGTCCATACGCGGAATCATCAATGAGGTGAGCGGCCTGTCGTCCAGATGAAACACATTGCGCACCATTTGGTGTTCATGTGCTTCGATCAACCCAGCATCAACGCCCTCTTCCAAACTGGCGGTGATTTCTTCTTCTGTCACGCTGCGCACGGCGTGAACATCAAATCGCAATAGCTTGAGTATGCCTTGGGTGCATGCAGCCAGCAATTTCACGAAGGGAGATGCTATAGTTGCTACAGCATTCATCGGACGAGAAATAAGCCTGGCCACCGCTTCAGGGTGCAGCTGACCAATGCGTTTAGGTACCAATTCGCCAAATATCAGCGTGATGAACGTGATGACAACGACGACAATAGTGGTAGCAGCCACACCGGCAATTTTCGGCGATGTGCCAAAATCTTGCAAAAACAGCGACACGCCTTCTGAGAAAGCAGCCTCACCCACAATACCGTTCAACATGCCGATAGAGGTGATGCCAACTTGCACAGTCGATAAAAAATGTGTGGGCTGATCCATCAAAGCCAAGGCTGTCTCAGCGCCTTTGTCACCCGCTTCGGCCATCGCCGCTAAACGCGCTTTTTTGCTGGCGGTCAGTGCCATTTCTGACATGGCAAACACGGCGTTGAACAGCGTCAACACTAAAATCAGGATTAAGTCCATGTGGCTTTCGAAAATTCAAAAATAGCAATTGTTCACACAGGACACATAATAACCGCATGGCACACTACCTCATTGGCGACCTGCAAGGCTGCAACAGCGCTTTTGCGCAATTGCTCGCAAAAATAGATTTCTCACCCAGCCGCGACACGGTGTTTGTACTGGGCGATTTGGTCAACCGCGGCCAAGACTCACTGGCTGTGCTGGAACGCCTGATGCATTATGGAGATGCGGCGCGCTGCCTGCTGGGCAACCATGACCTGAACTTGCTGGCGATAGCCTATGGCGTGCGGCAACCCCATCGCAAAGACACCTTGACGCAAATATTGCAGTCACCCCGGTTGCCGGTCTTGATCCACTGGCTGCGACAGCAGCGCTTGGCGATGTTGCACAGTCTGGATGCTCCAGAGAACGCCAAAAACCCTCAAGCGTCCGAACTACTCATGGTTCATGCCGGTGTTTTACCCGCCTGGACAGCTACAAAAACAATAGCACTTGCAGCTGAAGTTGAAACCATCTTGCGCGATGCAAACGAGACTGACTTGCGAGAATTTTTTCAACATATGTATGGCGACACGCCGACCGAATGGCACGATGGGCTGACCGGCCCGGCGCGGCTGCGGGTGATCGTGAATGCCTTGACGCGGCTGCGATTTTGCAGCGCCGATGGTGAGATGGAGTTCGCCTCCAAAGACAATTTGCACGCCATACCAGCGGGCTATCTGCCGTGGTTTGACGTGCCCAGCCGAGCCACCAAAGACATCACCGTTGCCTTTGGGCATTGGTCAACGTTGGGTTGGCTGAACCGACCCGATGTGCTGGCGCTGGATGGCGGCTGCGTGTGGGGCGGTTGCTTGAATGCATTGCGACTGGGTGAATCAGGCTCTCTAGACGGAGAATTAAAGCATGAATTGATTCACGTCGATTGCGAACAATCCCAAAAGCCCAGTTAAAGCCCAGTTAAAAACTTAGCTAAAAATCTAGATGATTTCGGCAGTTTCTGGCACAGGTTCTGCAACTACTGGCTTTGCAATCGCTTGAAACAAGGCAGCCACACGCTTTTTAGAGCGAATATTGGCGGATTTACCGGCACGCGCAGGGCTGGCCTTAGCGGCTGCTTCCCACGCGGGTGTTGCAGCGGCTGTTGCGCCCTCAACTGCTAGTGCAACCGGTGCAGATTCATACGGTTTGTCAAAAAACGGATCCTGCGTTTTGGCTTTTGGGCCTTTGAACGCATAACGCTCACCTTGACTTTGCGAATCATCTCGACCACTGCGGTCACGGCTGCTGTTACGATTTGACCTACTGCTACCTTCGCCATTGCTGTCGCCGTCGTTCTCTGCATACATACGGCGGCCATCGTTGATGCGGCCTTGTTTGCGGATATCCGGCAAGTCCTCCGGGTACTCGATAGCCTCAAGCTCAATCTTTGTTTTGAGCAATTTCTCCAGATCAACCACCAAGCGGCCATCACTAGGCGCTACAAAGCTGATAGCAATACCTGATGCACCCGCGCGGCCTGTGCGGCCAATTCGGTGCACGTAATCTTCGGCGTTGAACGGCAAATCAAAGTTGAACACGGCCGGCACATCTTTGATGTCCAAACCGCGAGCGGCCACATCGGTGGCGATAAGCAGATCAACCGCGCCGCTTTTGAAAGCTTCCAGCGCCTTCAAGCGCTCGTCCTGGCTCTTGTCACCATGCAGCGCCGTGGCTTTGAGGCCTTCGTTTTCCAGCGTACGCGCCAAACGGGCACAACCCAGCTTGCTGTTGACAAACACGAAAGCTTGTTTGATGCCGTTTTGCTTCAACAAAGCATGCAAAGCGTGGCGTTTGTCGTCGCTAGGCACGCTGTAGAAATGCTGCGTCACCGTAGAGGCGGTTTGATTCGGCCGCGCCACCTCGATGGTGACCGGGTTTTGCAGGTAGCTGCTGGAGAGGCGTTTGATCTCTGGCGAAAACGTGGCAGAGAACAGCAAAGTCGTCCGTTGCTTAGGTAAATAGCTCAAAATCCGCTCTAAATCGGGCAAAAAGCCGATATCCAGCATGCGATCTGCTTCGTCCAGAACGACATACTCGACTTGGTTCAACACGCAGTTTTTGGCTTCAATATGGTCCAGCAGACGGCCTGGGGTGGCGACCAAAATCTCGACGCCGGCTTTCAGCTCGATCGTTTGCGGCTTCATGTCCATGCCGCCAAACACCACCGCGCTGCGGATTTGGGTGTACTTGGCGTAGGCTTTCACTTGTTGGGCGACCTGATCGGCCAGCTCGCGAGTCGGCAGCAGCACCAAAGCGCGCACAGGGTGGCGGGCGGGTGAGGTGGAGGCGTTCTCGTGCTTCAACATGCGTTGAATCAACGGTAGCGAGAAGGCCGCCGTTTTGCCGGTGCCGGTTTGGGCAGCGCCCATCACGTCTCGGCCTTCCAAAACCACAGGAATCGCCTGCTCTTGGATGGGTGTCATGGTTTCGTAGCCCATGTCGGCTACGGCGCGTGCCAGCGACGGGGCTAGCGATAGTTGTGAAAAAGATGAAGTCATTTAGCCCTCTATTGTCGCATTTTGCGAGGCCAGACGTGAAAAAAGCAATCCACGGGGCATAAATCCAGTAAATTGCTTTTGAAAAAGTCTTGGAAATCGTCTTAGATTCGTCTGCAGTACACGACTGCAGTGCGTGGATTACAAATCGCGCGTACTAAACGTATCGCAGCTCTTCACGCTGCCCGCTTGCCTTCCCATTTCACGGTCGTACTCCTTGTGTGCGTTTCTGCAGAGGTTTACGCTTTTGGCAGCGTCACCCCCGTCTGCCCTTGGTATTTGCCGCCACGGTCTTTGTAACTGGTGGTGCACACCTCGTCAGCCTTGAAGAATAACACCTGCGCGCAGCCTTCGCCAGCGTAGATTTTGGCGGGCAACGGCGTGGTGTTGCTGAATTCCAGTGTCACAAAGCCCTCCCACTCCGGCTCAAACGGCGTCACGTTGACAATGATGCCGCAGCGCGCATAAGTGCTTTTACCGAGGCAAACCGTCAACAAATTGCGTGGAATGCGGAAATACTCCATGGTTCGCGCCAGTGCAAAGCTGTTCGGCGGAATGATGCAGCTGTCGCCCTCAAAATCGACAAAGCTTTTTTCGTCGAAGTTTTTAGGGTCAACGACCGTGCTGTGGATGTTGGTGAACACCTTGAACTCAGGCGCACAGCGAATATCGTAGCCATAGCTGCTGGTGCCATAGCTGATGATCTTCTTCCCTTCCTTCTCCCGCACCTGCCCCGGCTCAAACGGCTCAATCATGCCGTGCTTCTGTGCGAGTTCGCGGATTTGGTGGTCAGCTAGGATGGACAAGGGAATCTCCAGTAAAAAAATGTCGAATGGGTTGTTATTGTGCCGTATTGCGGTGGGGATTTTGCAATGCGATTTATGCTATTTTTTTGATAGCTGTTTAGGCAGTAAATACGCTGGCTATCGGCATATTTAAGGGGTAAAAATCACAACTCCAGTGATTTCACGACGCCAACTGCTGCGAAATCACGGTTTTTTCGATCAAGCGGTCATCGCCCAAGACAATCATGGCGAAGAGGAGTTCGTCTAGGCTCTCAGCGCGGGCGGTGCGGCGCTCTAGCAAGGGCGTGGCTTGAGGGTTGAGAATGATGAAATCTGCTTCGCAACCGACTGCCAAGTTGCCGATGACGCCTTCTAAACCCAGCGCTTTCGCCGCGCCTGTGGTGTGCTGCCACCAGAGGTTTTGCGGTGACAGGCTCATGCCCAGCTTGGGTTGGCCGCCTTGAAACAGGGCGGTTTTGACGGTGGCGCGGCCAACGTAATAGGCGGCTAGCATGGTGTGGAAGGGGCTGAAGCTGGTGCCGCCGCCTACGTCGCTGGCCAGTGCGTAGGCCATGCCGGCGTCGTCCGCCGCGCGGTAGTCAAAATAGCCGCTGCCTAAGAATAAATTACTGGTTGGGCATACGGCCGCAGCAGCGCCTGTGGATTGCATCAAGGCGCGGTCTGTGGCGTCTAGGTGGATGCAGTGGGCGTAAACAGCGCGTTGGCGCATCAGGCCGAAGTCGTCATAAATCTGCAAATACGAGCGGGCTTGGGGGAAAAGCGAGAGCGCCCAGGTGATTTCTTCGACGTTTTCGGCGACGTGGGACTGAATCCACACATCGGGGTATTTGGCCGCCAGCTCGCCCAAGCCGCGCAGCTGGGCGTCGCTACAGCTGGGGGCAAAGCGTGGTGTGAAGGCGTAGCCTAGGCGGTCGACACCATGCCATTTGTGCATCAGCAACTCGGTGTCGATCAAGCTTTGCTCTGTTGCATCGTGCAGCCCATTCGAACTGGGCTGGTCCCGCACGCCATCTGGGCTGTTGCGGTCTTGCATACATTTCCCAGTGATAAGGCGCATGCTGTTTTTCTGAGCCTCAGTAAACAAAGCATCGACAGACGCGACGTGTGATGTGGCAAAGGTGAGTGCGGTGGTGACGCCATTTCGCAGCAATTCTGCTATAAAAAAAGAAGCAGATTGAGCGGCATATTCAACGTCTACGAATCGTTTTTCTTCTGGAAATGTGTAGCTTTCCAGCCACGGCAGCAAACCTTCAGCGGGGGAGCCAATCACGTCCGTCTGCGGGTAATGCACGTGGGTGTCGACAAAACCGGGCGCAATAATGCGGTCTGGCAGATGTTGGACAGTCACATCGGCGTGACGGGATTTGAACTCATCCGCCAGCAAGTTGTAATCACCCACCATCTGCACCACTTGCCTGCCCTGCTCGTTCGCGCCAATGACAAGCAATCCGTCTTGATCTAGCCTTGCGGAATTTGATGGCGTAGCCTGTGCATCGAAACTCAAAATACGGGCGCGGTAGGCTTGGGTCATGTTTACCCCTTAAAAAGTTTCGAAAACGGCGTTCAGCTTATCCATGTGACGGCGTTTAGCGGATGCGTCAAGAAAACTCGCCTCAAAACTATTACGCGCCAGCTGGTAAGCGTGCTGAGCGGTCATGCCTGTCGCAGCGAAGGTTTGCAGGAAGTTGTCGTTCATGTAGCCGCCAAAGTAGCTGGGGTCGTCGGAGTTGACCATGGCGCACAGGCCAGCATCAAGCAATTGAGGCAGGTTGTGATCTGCCAAGTCCTTGAAAACACAGAGTTTTAAGTTGGACAGCGGGCAAACGGTGAGCGGAATACGGTCTTTTTTCAGCCGCGCCATCAACAAAGCGTCTTTGCTGGACTGCACACCGTGGTCGATACGCTCGACTTTGAGCACATCAAGCGCAGTCCAAACATAGGCTGGCGGGCCTTCTTCACCCGCGTGGGCGACCAAGTGCAAGTCCAGCTCGCGGCATTTGGCAAACACCTTGGCAAACTTCTCAGGCGGGTTGCCCACTTCGCCAGAATCCAGGCCGATGCCGATGAATTTGTCGCGGAAAGGCATGGCAGCTTCCAGCGTTTCAAAGGCTGCTTCTTCGCTCAAATGGCGCAGAAAGCACATGATCAAACTGGCGCTGATACCGTGCTTGGCTTGGGCTTCCACACAGGCGCGGTGCAAGCCATTGATGACGGTGCCCATGCTCACGCCACGCTCAGTATGGCTTTGGGGGTCGAAAAAAATCTCGCAAACCGCTACATTATCAATAGCAGCCTTGGCAATATATGCGACGGCCAGGTCGTAAAAGTCTTGCTCTTTCAGCAGGACACTAGCGCCTGCGTAGTAGATATCCAAAAAACTCTGCAAATTGGTAAAAGCATAAGCGCGGCGCAGTTCGTCCACGCTGGCGTAGGGCAAACTCAGACCGTTGCGCTTGGCGAGGCTGAAGATCATCTCCGGCTCTAACGAACCTTCGATGTGGATGTGCAGCTCGGCTTTGGGCATGGCGTGGAGCAAATCGGGCAGGCGGTCTGTGGGGATATGTTTTACTTGATACATATTGCTTATTTTGCAATAAAAAAGGCTACTCGAAAGTAGCCTCTTTAAAATTACCGATTCAAATTACTTTTTATCGCCACCGGGTACTTTACCTTCCACGCCCTTGACGTAGAAGTTGATGCCACCCATGAACTTGTCATCAGCCACGGCGTCTTTCGCCAGCACTTCTTTGCCGTCGCTACCCATGATTGGGCCTTTCCAGATGGCGAAAGTACCGGCTTTCAGGCCAGCTTTGATTTCGTCAACCTTGGCTTTGGTCTCTGCTGGCACGTCAGCGGCGACATTGACCATGTCAATCGCGCCTTCTTTCACACCCCACCAAGCAGCGCTGCCGCCTTTCCATGTACCAGCCAAGGCTTCGCCAGTGGCTTTGATGTAGTACGGTGCCCAATTGATAACGGCTGAACCCAAATGGGCTTTCGGTCCGTAGGCTGTCATGTCTGAATCCCAGCCGAAAGCGCGTTTACCGAGCTTTTCAGCCGTTTGCAACACAGCGGATGAGTCGGTGTTTTGCATCAAGACGTCAGCGCCACCGTTGATCAAAGTAGTTGCTGCTTCGGTTTCTTTGCCTGGATTGAACCATTCGTTGACCCAAACCACACGGGTTTTGATTTTTGGGTTAACCGACTGTGCGCCCATGGTGAAGCTGTTGATGTTGCGAATCACTTCAGGAATTGGTATAGAGCCGACGACGCCCAGCGTGTTGGTTTTGGTCATCTTGCCGGCAATCACGCCAGCCATGTACGCGCCTTCGTAGGTGCGGCTGTCGTAAGTGCGCATGTTGTCAGCTTGTTTGTAGCCGGTGGCGTGCTCGAAGCTCACACCTTTGGTGTCGGCTGCGACTTTGAGCATAGGCTCCATGTAGCCGAAAGTGGTGCCGAAAATCAGCTTGTTGCCTTGGCCAACCAAGTCACGGAACACGCGCTCTGCGTCGGCCGATTCAGGCACTTTCTCCACAAAGCTGGTGACAATTTTGTCGCCAAATTCTTTTTCAACCGCTTTGCGCGCGTTGTCATGCGCAAACGTCCAGCCACCGTCGCCCACAGGGCCAACGTAGGCGAAAGCCACTTTTAATGGCTCTGGCTTGGCCGGTGCAGGTGCCGCAACAGGTACTGCTGGTGCGGCGGCGGCAGGCTTGACTTCTTCTTTTTTGCCACAACCGACCAAAGCGGCAGCGGCAATCGTGGTCATAGCGGCAACTTTTAAGAGTGTGCGTTTTTGAAAGTCTGTCATGTCAAAGAGTCCTTTTTAAAATTAAACTAAGAGAGCGGTTGAGAAAATAAACTGAGCAAGAAATAAGCCAGAAAACAACTTGGAATTTAGGTGGAAAAAGGTTTGCCCAGCGATGCCGGCATATTGATACGAATAAAAGCTGCATTTCGTGAAATCAGCACCAAAACCACAATCGTAATAATATAAGGCATCATGCTGAGGAATTGACTAGGTATTTCTACCCCCGCACCCTGTAAATGCAGCTGAAAGAGAGTAAAACCACCAAACAAATAGGCGCCCAGTAGCACCCGCGCAGGTCGCCAAGTGGCAAAAGTCGTTAAGGCTAAAGCAATCCAACCCTTGCCCGACACCATACCTTCCACCCACAGCGGCGTATAAATGGTCGCTAAGTAAGCACCAGAAAGACCGCACAGTGCGCCACCAGCCATGACGGCCCACAACCGAATACGTCGAACCGGATAACCCAAAGCATGCGCTGACTCGGGCGATTCCCCCACCGAGCGCAGCACCAAGCCTGCGCGGGTACGATACAAAAACCAGATCAAACCAAACATCAACCCAATCGTGATGTAAACCATAGGGTGATGGCGAAACAAGGCTTGGCCAATGAGCGGAATATCGCCCAAAACAGGAATGCTGTTTTGCGTTTGCTCTGGCAGCTTTTCTTGCACGTACTTGATGCCGGCAAAAGCTGAAAAGCCAGTGCCAAACAGCGTCAAGGCCAAACCCGTGGCGTATTGGTTGGTGCCCAGCCAAATGACCAAACCACCAAACAGCGCGGCTAAAAACGCACCCGCCGCCATACCGGCCAAGAAACCCAGCCACACATTCCCCGTATGCACAACGGTGGCAAAGCCCGCAATCGCTGCGCACAGCATCATGCCTTCTGCACCTAGGTTAACAACACCGGCTTTTTCATTGATGAGTAAGCCCAGTGCTGCTATGGCTAAAACTGTGCCTGCGTTGAGTGTGGCGGCAATTAAGAGTGCGTAGGCTTCCATCAAACAGCGCCTCCTACGGTTGATTTAGAAGGTGTCGATGTCATAACCAACTTGTAGGTAAGCAAGGTGTCGCAAGCTAGCAAACTGAACAACAGCAAACCTTGAAACACACCCGTGATCGATTTAGGCAAACCCAAACGCGACTGCGCCAGCTCGCCGCCTATGTAAAACATGCTCATTAGGACAGCCGAGAAAATCATTCCTACAGGATGCAGTCGCCCCACAAATGCGACGATGATGGCCGCAAAACCGTAGCCTGCGGGCACATAGGGTGTGAGTTGCCCAATCGGGCCAGCCACTTCTAGCGCACCCGCCAAACCCGCCGCCGCACCCGAACACAGCATCGCCACCCACAACGCCCGGCGGCTGGAAAACCCAGCATAGCGCGCTGCAGCAGGTGCCAAGCCGCCGACTTGCTGTGCAAAACCTGCCCGTGTGCGGAATAAAAATATCCACAGCGCTGCAGCGGCTGCCATCGCAATGGGCAAACCAATCGTCATGCGTGAACCTTGCATGAGTCTGGGAATATTCGTCACCGCTTCAAATGTTTTGCTTTGCGGAAAGTTAAAGCCATTCGGGTCTTTCCACGGACCGTAAACCATGTAACCCAGTAATAAATCGGCCACATAAACCAGCATGAGACTCACCAAAATTTCATTGGCATTGAATTTGTCACGTAGAAATGCAGTGATGCCTGCCCAAGCCATGCCGCCAAACATACCCGCTATTAAAATCACCATGACAATCCATCGGCTGGTGTCTTTGCCAGCCATCAATGCCACACCACCCGCAGCCAGTGCACCAATGACAAATTGGCCTTCTGCACCAATGTTCCAGACGTTAGAGCGGAAACAAACCGCCAAGCCCAGCGCGATGATTAACAACGGCGTGGCTTTCACCATCAACTCGCCCCAGGCGTAGCCAGAGCGAATCGGTTCCCAAAAAAACATTTGCAACCCACGGACAGGGTCTTTGCCCAAAGCCATGAACAGTAAAACCCCGATAACCACCGTCAGCAGCAAGGCTAAGACAGGTGAGCCGTAGCTCCAAAACGTAGAGTTTTGCGCACGTGGCTCTAGTTTTAAATGTATCATGCAGTTTCCTTCTCAGCCAAAACGTGGGCAGCACTAGGCGTTGTGTCGGGCCACAAGCCGCTCATCCATTCACCTACGAGCGAAACCGTTGCATCTTCACGTTTCAGTGAAGGCGACAGCTGCCCTTTGGCCATGACGTGAAGGCGATCACTGATTTCAAACAACTCATCCAGCTCCTCGCTCACCACCAGCACGGCGCAGCCTGCATCACGCAAAGCCAATATCTCACCTCGAATTTGCGCCGCCGCACCGACATCGACTCCCCATGTGGGCTGCGAGACGATGAAGAGCTTGGGTTCGGCTTCAATTTCTCTACCCACAATAAATTTTTGTAAATTGCCGCCAGACAACGATTTTGCAGTTGCCTGCGCACCGCTGGCTTTGACTTTGAAACGGGCGATGATGCCATCGGCTTGCTTCGCCAAGTCTTTGACCCGAATCCAACCCGTTTTGGAAATCGCAATATTTCGGGTCAGCATTAAATTGTGCGCCAAGCTCATACTGGGCACAGCACCGCGACCTAGGCGTTCTTCAGGGACAAATTGCACACCAAGACGTCTGCGTTCTGCAGGCCCCAGATGCCCAACCGCCGCGCCAAACAAAGTCACCATACCACCATCAGCGCGGGTGTCCTCGCCTGACAAGGCGTACATCAACTCACGTTGCCCATTGCCCGAAACACCCGCAATGCCGACAACCTCACCAGCTCTCACATTCAACGAAACCGCGTTGAGGTTCATGCCAAATTGATCAATACGCGGCAAAGTTAATTGATGAACACCTAAAACAACATTGCCTGCATGAGCTGCACGATGCTCTAAAGCAGGCGGTTCAGCACCAATCATCATGCGGCTGAGTGAGGCATTGCTTTCATTTTGTGGGTTGCAATGCCCGGTGACTTTGCCCGCGCGCAAAACTGTACAAGCGGTGCATAGCTCCCGAATTTCATGGAGTTTGTGGCTGATATACAAAATGCTGCACCCCTCTGAGGACAGCTTTTTCAACACCACAAACAGCTTTACAACCGCTTGCGGTGTGAGCACAGAAGTCGGCTCATCCAAAATCAGCAACTGGGGATTGGTGAGCAAAGCACGGATGATTTCAACGCGCTGCATTTCACCGACGCTTAAGGTATAAACCGGACGACTCGGATCAATGTCTAAGCCGTACTCACTGGCTTTAGCAGAAATGCGCTGAGTCACTTCAGCCAGCGTCAGGTGTTTATCCAATCCTAACCACACGTTTTCAGCCACGCTCAAAGTCTCAAATAAACTGAAGTGCTGGAAAACCATGCTGATGCCCAAGGCGCGGGCTGCTTGGGGGTTGCGGATATGAACTTGGCTGCCATTGAAACTGACGCTGCCCTCATCAGGTTTGACCGAGCCGTAGATGATTTTCACCAAGGTCGATTTTCCAGCCCCGTTTTCCCCCAAGAGTGCATGAATCTCGCCAGGTAGCACCGTCAGTGACACCTCACTGTTCGCAACGAGAGAGGCATATCGCTTGGTGATGGCACTCAGATGCAATCTGGGTGCTGCATGTGGTGGGCTAGTATCGTGGGGGGGTGGGCTGAGGTTTGTCATCCGCGTTTTTAATTGATTTTGCGAAATTATGACCTAGCTTGGCTACAGCACCAAAATCGCCCGAAAATCGTTCACATTGGTGAAGGTGGGGCCGGTGATGACCAAATCACCCAACGGCTCAAAGTAGCCGTAGGCGTCGTTGCGGTCAAGGTAGTCGTGAATTTTCATACCTAGCGCTTCGGCCCGCCTCAGCGTTGTAGGATCAATATAAGCGCCGGCATTGTCTTGAACGCCATCTATGCCGTCTGTATCTGCAGCCAAAGCATAGACTTGGCCTAAACCTTGCAAAGACTGCGCCAGACCGAGACAAAACTCGCCTGCTCGTCCACCGCGCCCTTTGGCAGCGCCAGACAAGCGTGGACGAACCGTTACCGTGGTTTCACCGCCAGACAGAATGACGCAAGGCCGAACAAAGGTTTGCGTCTGAACTGAATCACCATTTTTTGCCGTACTTTTAGCCGCTGCGCGAGCCAACGCAGCATGAACGGTGCCGACCTCACGCGACTCACCCTCCATGTCATCACTCAAAATGTAGGCACGCAAACCTTCGTTTCGCACCACTTCCGCTGCGGCTTCCAAACTTTGCTGCGGCGTAGCCGTCATATGGACGACATGCCCCTTAAAAATCGGGTCGTTAGACTTAGGCGTTTCAAGAGCCCCAGAGGTCAATTGCTCAGCGATAGAAGCAGGCAAGTCAATGTTGTAGCGCTTCAAAATTGCCAGCGCCTGCGCACAAGTCGTGTCGTCCGGCACGGTGGGACCACTGGCGATGATGCTGGGGTCGTCGCCAGGAACATCGCTGATGGTCAATGTCACGACCTTGGCAGGGAAACATGCAGCAGCCAAACGACCACCTTTGATGCGTGAGAGGTGCTTACGCACACAATTCATTTCAGAAATAGGTGCACCTGAATTGAGCAAAGCTTGGTTGATGCGCTGCTTCTCTGCAAAATCCAAACCTTCAACTGGTAGCGATAACAAGGCTGAACCGCCACCGGAAATAAGACAAAGCACGACATCGTCAGCTGTAAGCCCTTGCGCCATATCCAAAATACGCTGCGCAGCTTGCAAACCCGCCGCATCGGGGACGGGGTGTGCGGCTTCCACAATTTCAATGCGGCAAGGTTTTCCCTCAAGCTCCGCAGGTCTGGCTGGGGTATGGTGATAGCGGGTAACCACCAAACCCGACAAAGGCACCTCAACTGGCCAATGCGCCTCCACCGCTTGCGCCATGGCGGCACCCGCTTTACCTGCGCCCAGCACAATCGTTCGCCCACCATTTACAGGTGGGAAAGGCAAATAGGCGGCAGTATTGTGCAGCGGTAACGCTCGCTTAACAGCCGTTTGGAACAGATAGGTTAAAAACTCGCGCGGATTTTGAGTGGGGTCTGGTACAGCCATGAGGTATTGTCAGCGGTGGTTGCAATCAATGTCTAAAGTGACGCACGCCTGAAAACACCATCACGATGCCACGCTCATCAGCCGCTGCAATCACTTCTGGATCGCGCATGCTGCCACCGGGTTGAATCACGCTGGTCGCGCCTGCATCCACAACCACGTCTAAACCATCACGGAACGGGAAGAACGCATCGCTGGCCACCGCGGTACCTTGCAGCGATAAACTCGCATGTTGCGCCTTGATGCTAGCAATGCGTGCCGAATCTAAACGGCTCATTTGACCAGCCCCCACACCCATGGTCATACCACCGGAGCAGAAAACGATAGCGTTGGATTTAACGTATTTAGCCACTTTCCAAGCAAACAGCAAATCTTGCAATTGCTGTGTCGTTGGTTGCGCTTTCGAAACCACTTTGAGGTCGGCCAGAGTCAATTCATGGTTGTCGGCTGTCTGCATCAACAAGCCAGAACCGACGCGCTTGACATCAACCGCATTGCGGCCATTGTCCCAGTCGGAATTACCAGCCTTGCCGAAATCTTCAGGCAAATCAATTTGCAAAACACGCACATTGGCCTTGGCTTTGAAAAGCTCCAAGGCTTCTGGTGTGTAGCCAGGAGCCATCAATACCTCAACAAATTGCTTCGATATTTGTAGCGCCTCTGGCACATCTACTGTGCGATTGAAGGCAATAATACCTCCGAAAGCGGACGTTGGATCTGTTTTAAAAGCTTTCTCATAAGCTTGCAACGCATCATCGCCCACAGCGACGCCGCATGGGTTGGCGTGCTTGACGATGACGCAAGCTGGTTCATCAAAGCTTTTGACACACTCCCAAGCTGCATCAGCATCTGCAATGTTGTTGTAGCTGAGTTCTTTACCTTGTAATTGCTTAGCGGTTACGAGTGAGCCAGGTGCGGGGTACAAATCTCTGTAAAACGCAGCTTGCTGGTGCGGATTTTCACCATAGCGCAAATCTTGCAGCTTGATGAAACGGCCATTCGATTGCGCGGGGAAGAGCGCATGGCTGCCATCTTCTTGAATGCGAGACAGATAATCACTGATAGCACCATCGTACTGACTGATACGGTTGAATGCAGCTACCGACAACGCGAACTTGGTTGCATCCGTCAACTTGCCACCGGCTTTGAGTTCTGCAAGCACTACGACATATTGTGATGAATCAGTTAAAACGCCAACATCTTTCCAATTTTTAGCAGCCGAACGCACCATAGCAGGGCCGCCAATGTCGATGTTTTCTATTGCATCTTCTAGTGTGCAACCAGCTTTAGCAACCGTCGTTTCAAACGGATACAGATTAACAACTAACAAGTCGATGGTGTCAATACCGTGAGCCGCCAAAGCTGCCATATGCTCTGGCAAGTCGCGGCGTGCCAGCAAACCACCATGAACCTTAGGGTGCAAGGTTTTGACGCGGCCATCCAGCATCTCTGGGAAACCAGTGAGTGCAGCGACTTCAGTCACAGGTAAACCTTGATCGGCCAGGAGTTTTGCGGTGCCTCCGGTAGACAGAAGCTTGATGCCCAGGGCGTGTAATTCACGGGCGAAATCTACGACGCCGGTTTTGTCTGAAACTGAAATTAGTGCATTCATTGTTTGTATTTTTTAGGGGGATAGGTGATTTTGAAATTAAATTAAATTGTGCTCTAAAAGCTTTTTACGCAATGTATTTCGATTGAGGTCCAACCACTCTGCAGCTCGGGATTGGTTGTTGTCGGCTTGCTTCATCACCACTTCAAGCAACGGCTTTTCGACCGCTTTAACCAACATGTCGTACATGGCGTGTGGCTGCTCGCCACCCAGGTCTTTGAAGTAAGACTCCAAACTTTCACGCACGCATTCGTCTATTTGTTTTTTACTCATCTTTTACCCATCTATTTTCAGCTCATTTTTTTCGAATTTATTTGCAATTAAACAAACACATCTGCTTCTTCGTCTTGAGCATGCGCAAATGATTGCGGTAAACGCTCATACTGAATGGCCAATTCATCAAAAAACTGCGCGACAGCAACGTGCTGCGATTCACACGTTTCAAGCATATTCATGCGATCACGAAACGCTTCCCCACCTGGCAATGCACGCACGTACCAACCGATGTGTTTGCGCGCCGTACGCACACCTGCAAATTCACCGTATAAATCGTAATGATCTAGCAAATGTTCACACAAGAGTCGCTTCACCTCAGCAACCAACGGCTGAGCCAAGTGCTCGCCAGTGCTCATGAAGTGTGTAATTTCTCTGAATATCCAAGGCCTTCCTTGAGCGGCACGGCCAATCATGATGGCATCAGCACCTGTGAACGCCAATACATCACGCGCTTTTTCTGGTGTTGTTATATCGCCATTTGCGACAACGGGAATATGCAGGAAAGATTTCACGGCGGCAATCGTTTCATACTCAGCCACACCTTTGTAACCCTGCTCACGCGTGCGACCATGTACTGCAATCATTTGAACACCGGCTTGCTCAAAAGCACGCGCTAAAACGACGGCATTTTTATGCGTTTGACACCAACCGGTTCGCATTTTCAAAGTTACAGGCACATTATGTGGAGAACATGCAGACACGACCGCCTCCACGATTGACAAGGCCAAACCTTCGTCTTGCATCAAAGCTGATCCAGCCCATTTGTTGCAGACCTTCTTTGCAGGGCAGCCCATGTTGATATCAATGATTTGTGCGCCGTTGTCAATGTTATACAACGCCGCTTCAGCCATCATGTCGGCAGATGTCCCGGCGATTTGCACAGCGATTGGGGCGCTTTCACCGTCGTGATTGGCTCTGCGTGATGTTTTGAGTGTGCTCCACAATTCACGTTTAGACGTCACCATCTCACTCACGGCATAACCTGCGCCTAGCTTTTTGCAAAGCATGCGAAATGGCCTGTCTGTCACGCCAGCCATGGGCGCGACGAACAAATTATTTGGCAATGAATATTGACCAATGTTCATGCAATATAGGACTTAGGTAAATGGGGGTGAGTTGCTTAAAAATGAAGCACTATTGTACCGCTCTATACTAGGCATCAAATGGAAATTTGGTTAGAACAACTGTTAATCATGCTGGCTTTGCCTAAGTTTGGCTTATCAACTGTGTTTGTCGCAGCATTGATCAGCGCGACCTTGTTACCGTTAGGCTCAGAGCCTGTTGTCTTTGGGTTGATCAAACTTAATCCAGAGCTTTTTTGGCCCACCATATTTGTCGCCACCGCTGGTAACACCATAGGCGGAGCGATTGATTGGTGGATGGGTTACGGCGCCCACCGTGCTATGGACAAGTACAAAGGATCGAACAGCCACGCCAAAGCGTTGGAATGGCTTGAACGCCTAGGGCCCAAAGCTTGCCTTTTGGCCTGGCTACCCGTCGTAGGCGACCCATTGTGCGCTGTAGCCGGCTGGTTGAAGCTCCCCTTTTGGCCGTGTTTGATGTACATGGCCATTGGAAAATTTCTTCGCTATTTACTCATAACAACACTGTTGTTAAACGTGTTTCCCGGCAAAATTCCTATGTGGCCGTTTTAGCCACATCTGTATTTCGCAAGCGAATATGCAATTCTTTGAGTTGTTTTTCGTCAACCAGTGATGGCGCTTGCGTCAGCAAACATTGCGCGCGCTGGGTTTTCGGGAAAGCAATCACATCACGAATGGATTCAGCGCCTGTCATCAGCGTCACAATCCGGTCTAAACCAAATGCCAAACCACCGTGTGGTGGCGCACCATATTGCAAGGCATCTAACAAGAAGCCGAATTTGATTTGTGCTTCTTCAGGTGTGATTTTGAGCGCATCAAAAACTTTTTGCTGCACATCAGCACGGTGGATACGCACTGAACCGCCACCCATTTCCCAGCCATTCAAGACCATGTCATAGCCCTTAGAGATGCATTTCTCAGGGGCAGTAACCATCCAATCTTCGTGGCCGTCTTTTGGTGCAGTGAACGGATGGTGTGTTGCCGTGTAGCGTTGTGCTTCTTCGTCGTATTCAAACATCGGGAAGTCAACCACCCACATCGGACGCCAAGATTTTTCAAACAAGCCGTTCTTTTTACCAAACTCGCTATGACCGATTTTGATCCGCAATGCACCAATCGCGTCGTTCACAACCTTCTCTTTGTCTGCGCCAAAGAAGATCAAGTCACCATCTTGCGCGCCCGTACGAGACAGTACTTCCGCAATGGCTTTGTCGTGAATGTTTTTTACAATCGGGCTTTGCAAACCGTCGCGGCCCTTGGCCAACTCATTGACCTTGATGTACGCCAAGCCTTTAGCGCCGTAGATTTTGACAAACTCGGTATAGCCATCAATCTCGCCTCGGCTCAAACCACCGACCTCACGTGCGCCACCCGGCACGCGCAAAGCGACCACGCGACCGCCTTTCATGGTTGCTGCGCCTGAGAAGACTTTGAAGTCTACATCGGCCATCACGTCCGTCACTTCGGTAAATTTAAGGCTCACGCGCAAATCGGGCTTGTCAGAGCCATACACATGCATAGCGTCTTGGTAGGTCATCACGGGGAATTCGCCCAAATCCACATTCATGGTGTTTTTGAATACGGTAGTGATCATGCCCTGGAACATGTCACGAATTTCTTGCTCATCCAAGAACGACGTTTCAATATCGATCTGTGTAAATTCTGGCTGACGATCCGCACGCAAATCTTCATCACGAAAACATTTCACGATTTGGTAATAGCGGTCGTAACCAGCCACCATCAACAATTGTTTGAACAGCTGCGGTGATTGTGGCAGCGCAAAAAAGTGCCCGTCATGCACACGGCTTGGCACCAAATAATCACGCGCGCCTTCTGGCGTACTCTTTGTCAGCATCGGTGTTTCGATGTCGATAAAGCCATTTGCATCTAAGAACTTGCGCACTTCCATGGACACTTTGTAGCGCAACATCAGGTTGTTTTGCATATACGGACGGCGTAAATCCAGCACGCGGTGCGTCAAACGTGTTGTCTCAGACAAGTTGTCATCATCCAACTGGAAAGGCGGTGTCACAGAAGCATTCAAAACATTCAATTCATGGCAAAGCACTTCAATTTTCCCGCTCTTCAAACCCTCATTCACCGTGCCTGTAGGTCGTGCACGCACCAAACCCTTGATTTGAATACAAAACTCGTTACGCACGCCTTCAGCGAGCTTGAACATCTCGGCACGATCAGGGTCGCACACCACTTGCACATAGCCTTCACGATCACGCAGATCGATAAAAATGACACCGCCATGGTCACGTCGACGGTTCACCCATCCACACAAACTCACTGTTTCGCCGAGCAAAGCCTCAGTCACCAAGCCACAATATTGGGTACGCATTGCCATAATTTTCTCTACTCTATTCGTTAATAAGTTCGTTAATAATTTTAATTATTTAGGTAGCAGTGGTGCTAGCATTGTTGGAGAAACCACCCCCATTGATACGATGTATTTCAACGCTTCGTCCACACTCATATTGAGTTCAATACAATCTGATTTTTTCAACATCACAAAGTAACCACCTGTTGGATTCGGTGTGGTGGGCACATAAACGCTGAGGTAATCACCTTTGAGGTGATTTGCAACATCACCACCCGGCGTGCCAGTCACAAAAGCAATTGTCCAAACGTCTGCACGCGGCCATTGCACCAATACAGCGGTACGGAATGCGCTTCCACCGTCAGCAAACAAAGTATCCGACACCTGCTTGACGCTGGAATAGATCGAACGAACAACAGGAATCCGATTCAAAATTACATGACCCCAAATCATCAGCTGACGACCTAAGAAATTACTAGCGGCCGCCCCCACCAAAAGCAAAATGGCCAGAGCTAGCAAAAGGCCAAAGCCTGGAATATGAAAACCGATTAGCTTATCTGGATGCCAAGCGACAGGCAAAATCAGCAGCGTTTTGTCCAAAGTGCTGAGCATCCACTCCAACAGCCAAATCGTGATGGCAAACGGCACGATGACCAGCAAACCAGCAAACAACCATTTACGCAACTTAGCCATGAACATCCTTGGGGTATTGAAGGTTAAACGCTAGAAGCTGGCGATGCAGCAGGCGTGGAAGTTGGTGCAACAGCTGCTGGCGCTGGAGCGGGTGTAGCAGGGCTGGCTGCATCAGCAGATTTACTCTCTGAAGCGCTAGCGACGCTGTCTGTTGACGGTGCTGGCGAATCTCCAGACTTGGCATCAACCGCAGGCGCGTTGTTTTTCCCGCCGCCTTCGCGGAAATCAGTCACATACCAACCCGTACCCTTCAGCTGAAAACCAGCCGCAGTGAGCTGCTTCTTAAAAGTTGCTTGCCCACAAGAGGGGCAATCGGTGAGCTGCGGGTCTGACATTTTTTGCAAAACGTCTTTGGCATGCCCGCAAGCGTCGCATTTGTAAGCATAAATAGGCATAAAAAGAGGGGGTTAAAGCGTCATAAAGGCACAAAAGCACTGAAACCGCCGCTTTTGCGCAACCTTCTATTATAAGTGGCTTACACTGCGGCGCTTCAAAGGCTAAAAAACAAACATATGCATGCGAGACACCAATTGCATGACGATCAAACCCACAATGAAACCAAAACCAGCGTACATCAAACGTTGTAATAGCTTGTTCGTTCGCTGCTGCTCACGCAATAAGCCTTTGAGAATCTGCGCCTCTTGATACGTATCAGCAGATTTGTGCTTCAGATAGTTTGCCAACAATGCCGGCAGCTCAGGCAATAACTTGGCATATTGCGGTGCTTGATTTTTCAATTCTTCAAGCAACTTTTGCGGGCCAATTTGCTCCAGCATCCATTTCTCTAAAAACGGTTTGGCGGTATTCCATAAATCCAAATCAGGGTCCAAATCTCGACCCAAGCCTTCGATATTTAGCAGGGTTTTTTGTAACAAAACCAACTGCGGCTGAATTTCCACGTGAAAACGGCGTGAGGTTTGGAAGAGTCGCATCAACACCAGCCCGAGTGAGATTTCTTTCAATGGTCGGTCAAAGTAAGGTTCGCAAACGGCACGAATAGCAGATTCCAGCTCATCCACCCGAGTAGCTTTGGGCACCCAGCCAGACTCAATGTGCAACTCGGCCACCCGCTTGTAGTCGCGCCTAAAAAAAGCCGTGAAATTTTGCGCTAAATACTCTTTATCGACCGCCGTCAAACTGCCAATAATGCCAAAATCGAGCAAAATATAGCGCCCAAACGTCTCAGGCTCAAGGCTGACCTGGATGTTGCCAGGGTGCATATCGGCATGGAAAAAGCCGTCTCTGAAGACCTGTGTGAAGAAGATTGTTACACCGTCGCGGGCGAGTTTTTTAAAATCAACCCCTGCATCATGAAGCACCTGCGTTTGGTTGATGGGTACGCCTTTCATGCGCTGCATCACCATCACCTCGGGGTGGCAATAGTCCCAATACATGTCGGGAATCATGACCAAGTCTTTTTCAGTTTTGTGCAGCGACATGTTGCGCTTGAGTTGTGCAGCGCTAGACGCTTCGCGGATTAAATCCAGCTCGTCGTGCAAATGTTTGTCAAACTCACTGACCACCTCTCGCGGCTTCAAGCGTTTGCCGTCAGCACTGAGCTTTTCCAGCCAGCCAGCCATCATGTGCATCAGGCTCAGGTCTTTATCAATCACCGGCAACATATTGGGACGCAGCACTTTGACGGCGACATCTCGGCTCCTGCCTTGTTTGTCTGTGATTGTCGCAAAATGCACCTGCGCCACCGAGGCACTGGCTATGGGTTTATGGTCAAACGAGGTGAAAATCTCTGCGAGTGGTTTTTTAAAAGCGCGCTCGATACTTTCAACAGCAATGCGCGAATCAAACGGTGGCACGCGATCTTGCAAACGCGCCAGTTCGTCGGCGATATCCAGTGGCAGCAAATCGCGCCGTGTTGATAACACCTGGCCGAATTTAACGAAAATCGGCCCCAAACTCTCCAACGCTTCCCGCAAGCGCTGCCCGCGTGGTGCTTTCAGGTTACGCCCCACCGAGACGATGCGGGCAATCACGGTGAGCCACGGTTTTTGAAAACTCGTCAACACCAGTTGGTCTAAACCAAAGCGCAGCGCAATCCAGACAATGAATATGCCCCGAAAGAGCCGCCTCATGGTTTGGCCTTAGTTGCGGCCTTTGTTGCGGCCCTTGCGGTATCCGTGTCAGCTACTTTGGTGACTAAGAATGATTCCAAACCTAGCACCAGTTGCTTGACCACACTGGTCAAAGCGTGAGCAGGTGCATCGCCTAAGATACGCGACAAGTCTTCTTCGACGTCCCAGCGCACATGGTCTGCCA
Organism: Comamonadaceae bacterium; assembly: GCA_947485165.1. Lineage (GTDB taxonomy): Bacteria > Pseudomonadota > Gammaproteobacteria > Burkholderiales > Burkholderiaceae_C > Aalborgiella. The sequence continues at coordinate 60,479 of CANKRG010000001.1, read as the reverse complement.
GCCAGTTCACTTCAGCGGCAAGCTGTACGTCGCCTTCAATGTTGATGCTGGGTTTGCCACCTGCCAGTACAGTTTGAAGCAAAGACAAAGGTGAATCATCAGCGACCAGCAAGCTCAGATCAGCGGCTTGGTGGTCAGCCACTCGCTCCAGCAAGCCTGCTGGTGTGGCCGCTAGCGTCATCGACAGCGTTCGCCATTTCAGGTGGATGACTCTGCCTTTGAGTCGTGCCAAACGTGCAGTCGCTTCGGGTTCCTGCATCAACACATGATTGAGCAACAAAACAAGGCGATGCTGCACCTCGTCAACAGCCCATTCGGGTGGTTGCAGCTTGGTGAGCTGATCTACCAAGTCATTCAGCAAAGAAAAAGGGGACGATGTTGCCATAGTCCCCAATTATTCACGACTTTTGCCAGATTTAAAATCTCAAGGTTTTTTAATTTCCCCCAGCAAGGTCTTAATTAACTTGGCCGCTTACTGCAGTGCTTGCACACCTGCGACCAACCAGCCGCCGCCATTTTTGGACTTGGTCATGTTCCACACCTCACGGAATGGCGCTGGACCGGCTGATGCATCTTCACGAATCATGCCTGAAAACTCCACGCTGGCCATGTATTCAGTCGCCATTTCTTCAATACCGAGCAACTGAGCGTCCAACATCACCACGTCGGTCTTGTTAACCACGCCAGCTTGCACGCCGCGCTCTGCCAATTGGGCTTTGATTTCGGCAGCCATTTCGTCCGTCATCATCGCCTTTAAGGCGGCGATATCAGACTTGTCCCAAGCGTCTTGCAGGGTAACGAAGTTGCGCTTGGCAGCTGTCAAAAAGCCGGCTGTGTCGAAATCAACAGGTACACCCCAAGATTGCGAGCCAGACAAACCAGCTGTGCTGTCAGCCGTTTGCAGGCCAGAGCCGATCATGGATTTACCAGCTTGGCCAGCATTTGCGCTGTCAAACGCTGTGGCATTGCCTTCCCATGGGCGAGCAGAAGCGTCGTTGCCAACGTTTTGCGGGCTGTACGAGCGTGGTGCAATGGCATCTGTAGGTGATGCACTGCCAGCACCCTGCATCGCATAGGGGCTACCAGAGTTAAAGGTGTTGCCGTCGGACTTTTTGCCACGTGAACGGATAAAGTACATAACCAGAGCAATCACACCAAAAGCCAATAAACCAAACATGACGGCTTGCATAATGCCACCCAGCATGCCACCTAAGCCCAGCGAATTTGCCAGCCAAGCCAAGCCCAGGCCAGCGGCCAAGCCACCGAGCATCGCGCCCCAAGGCTTTTTAGGTGCCACAGCAGGAGCCGCTGCCGGCGCAGCTGCAGCAGGTTTGGCAGCAGCACTGTTTGCGTTTTGTGCAGGCGCAGCTGGCGTTGCGCTCTTTTGCGTCACATTGCTGGATTGTTTACCCATTGAACCACCGCTACCCATGCGTTTAGCCGCCTCGGCATTCAAGACCGAAAAAGCAAGCGCACAAGCTAATATTGTTGACCAAAGTTTCATGTTTTCTCCAAACACACGTGTTGACATCAACACCCTTCAAATATAGAGGCAAATGCTGTGTATTTCAATAGGTACTTACAGAGACCTTATGCGAACAAGGTAAATTAGTTGGTTATTTTTGACAATTTGTAAAAATTCACACAACTTAGTCTTACCAACAAGCGCAGGGCACAATGGTTTGTCAACCAGTTAGCATTTGATGCCAACGTGCAAAGCCACCACACCACCGGTCAAATTATGGAAATCCACGTGACCAAAACCTGCCGTTTTCATCAATGCTTTGAGCTCTTCTTGGCTGGGATGCATGCGGATGGATTCTGCCAAATAACGGTAGCTCGCATCATCACCCGCCACCAATTTACCCAGTTTGGGTAACACATTGAAAGAATACCAGTCGTAAACTTTGGACAAGGGTTTGGCTATTTTCGAAAATTCCAGCACCAAAAGCTTGCCGCTGGGCTTCAAAACACGGTTCATCTCCTTCAAAGCTGCATCTTTATGCGTCATATTCCGCAGCCCAAAAGCAACCGTGACGACATCGAAATGGTTATCGGGAAACGGCAATTTTTCCGCATCGCACACAAACGTTGGCAAAACAACGCCCGCATTGATCAAACGGTCACGCCCTTCGCGCAGCATGGCTTCGTTGATGTCGGTATGCACCACGCGGCCAGTTTTGCCCACTTTTTTTGCAAAAGCCAGGGCCAAATCACCCGTTCCACCGGCGATATCCAGTACTTGCGCACCCTCTTGCACGTTCGCCACCATGACGGTGTAGGCTTTCCAAGCACGATGCAAGCCCATGGACATCAAGTCGTTCATGATGTCGTACTTGGGTGCGACCGAATCAAACACACCGCGCACACGCTTGGCTTTGTCTTTTTCATCGACGCTCTGGAATCCGAAATGAGTTTGGCTCATGGCTATATTTTAATTTTCAGATGATTCATGACTTGATGGATGGGAATGCTCAATGACTTGAGCAGCCACCCCCAGATTTCTCAAACATGGGCGCATCTCGGCTGATGCCTGCCGCTTTCAGACGTGCTTCGTAGTCCTGCCAAATTTCGGCTTGTTTGGAGCCCAAGAAGTACAAATAATCCCAAGTGAACAAGCCCGTATCGTGCCCATCCGTAAAGCTGGGCTGAATGGCGTAATTGCCGATGGGCTCAATGCCAAGCAACCCCACATCGCGTTTACCGGTTTGCAAAATCTCTTGGCCTGGACCATGGCCTTGCACTTCTGCGGATGGTGACGAAATACGCATCAATTCAAACGGAATTTGAAACGACGCACCGTCTGAAAACCTGATTTCCAAGACTTTAGACTTCGAGTGAACCGTAAGTTCTTCCGGAGATGGTGAACCTGATGCTAAGCCTGCCATGATGATTCCTTGATAGTTAGTTTTCTGCAGCGAAATGGATTACACCAACACGCGTTCAATGCCGCCATTGTTAGCCAACGCCACGTAATTCGGCATCCAGTTCTCACCCAAAATTTGGTTTGCCATTTCCACGACGATGTAATCTGCTTCCAGCAAACCGTTGTTCAAGTCATTGCCATAGCGGCTCAAACCTTGCAAACAACTTGGGCAGCTTGTCAAAATTTTGACATTGGCCTTTTCGCCGACTGCACCGATAGCCCTCAACTGATCAGCACCTTTTTGCAATTCTTCTTCTTTACGGAAGCGCACTTGCGTAGAAATATCGGGTCGCGTGACACCCAGCGTGCCGGACTCTCCACAGCAGCGCTCGTTTTGCAGCACATTGTCGCCCAACAAGGCTTTAACGGTTTTCAGCGGCTCTTGCAGCTTCATCGGACTGTGGCATGGGTCGTGGTACAGATATCCCGCACCGACACCCGTATTCATATCCAGCTTGATATTTTTCTCCAACAAATACTCGTGGATATCGATGATGCGGCAATCTGGGAAGATTTTGTCAAACTCATACCCTTGCAGCTGGTCATAGCACGTACCGCAGCTGACCACCACGGTTTTGATGTCGAGGTAATTCAGCGTATTGGCCACGCGGTGGAACAGCACCCGGTTGTCGGTGATGATTTTCTCGGCTTTGTCGAACTGGCCGCTGCCTTTTTGCGGGTAGCCGCAACATAAATAACCCGGTGGCAAGACCGTCTGCACACCGGCGTGCCACAGCATGGCCTGCGTGGCTAAACCGACTTGGCTGAACAAACGCTCAGAGCCGCAGCCTGGGAAGTAAAACACAGCTTCCGTCTCAGAAGTCGTCGCCTGCGGGTTCCGAATGATAGGCACGTAATCATTGTCTTCAATGTCCAACAAGGCACGGGCGGATTTTTTCGGTAAACCTCCCGGCATTTTTTTGTTGATGAAGTGAATCACCTGCTCTTTGATGGGCGGCAAGCCAACTGTTGGGCGCGGTTTGGCGGTTTGTTTTTTGGCAAACGGGCGCAGCACATCGTTGGCAAGCCGTTGCAATTTAAAACCCACCCCAACCATGGCCGTGCGTACCAAGTTAATGGTGAATGGATTTGTTGCATTCAAAAAGAACATTGCCAGTGCATTGCCCGGGCGGAAAGTTTTTTGCCCCATTTTGCGCAGCAAATTGCGCATGTTCATGGACACGTCGCCAAAGTCGATGTCGACGGGGCAAGGCGACAAACACTTGTGGCACACCGTGCAGTGGTCTGCCACATCTTCAAACTCTTGCCAATGCTTGATGCTGATGCCACGGCGCGTTTGCTCTTCGTACAAAAACGCTTCGACGAGCAGCGAAGTTGCCAAAATCTTGTTGCGCGGGCTGTACAACAGGTTTGCACGTGGCACGTGGGTGGAACAAACCGGTTTGCACTTGCCGCAGCGCAGGCAGTCTTTCACACTGTCGGCAATCGCGCCTATGTCACTTTGAGACATGATGAGCGATTCGTGCCCCATCAAACCAAAACTTGGCGTATAGGCGTTGCTTAAGTCCGAGTTCCAAGTCTTCGCTTCATCGTTCAATTTAACCGATGAATCCGACCTTAGCCGGCGTATTGATTGCCTAATAGGCTCTGTTTTTTGCAGCAAATTCAGAGCAGATTCAGGTCGAATCAAGCTCTCACGCAAGAGCTTGCCTTTGTTGAATCGGCCTTCCGGGTCAACGCGCTGCTTGTAATCGGCAAACGGTTGCAGTTCAGCATCCGTCAAAAACTCCAGCTTGGTGATGCCGATGCCGTGCTCGCCAGAAATCACACCATCCAAGCTGCGCGCCAACACCATGATGCGGGCTACGGCAGCGTGGGCTGACTGCAGCATTTCGTAATCATCACTGTTCACCGGCAAGTTGGTGTGCACATTGCCGTCACCCGCATGCATGTGCAAAGCCGCCCAAACGCGGCCTTTTAAAACACGTTTGTGGAGGGCGGTGCACTCATCCAAAACAGGTGCGAACGCGGCACCCGTAAAGATCAACTGCAGCTTGGCGCGAATATCCGTTTTCCAGCTGGCGCGCAACGTATGGTCTTGCAGTTGCGGGAACAGCGTCTCCACATTCGCCAGCCAGCCAGCCCATAAATTGCGCACCTCCGCAACCAGCGCCAAGGCTTGGGCAACGCGGTCCTCCAGCAACTCGCTGGACGTCATCCCTGCCGCATCGTCGTGCTTGCTCAGTGGCAAGTTGCCCTTCAATTGCCCTTGTTTAAAGAAATCTTCCAGCGCATCGCACAGCTTGATTTTGTTTTGCAGACTCAGCTCGATATTGATGCGCTCAATACCATCGGTGTACTCCGCCATGCGTGGCAGCGGAATGACCACGTCTTCGTTGATTTTGAAGGCATTGGTGTGTTTTGAAATCGCCGCTGTGCGCTTCCGATCTAACCAAAACTTTTTGCGCGCTTCAGGGCTGATGGCGATAAAACCTTCGCCATTACGCGAATTGGCAATCCGCACCACCTCAGAGGTGGCGCGCGCCACGTCGTCCGCATTGTCGCCGGCGATATCACCAAACAACACCATTTTCGGCAGTCCGTTGCTGGTGCCGGTATGCGCACGCTTCGATTTGGTCGCGTAGCCCACGGCTTTCAAATAGCGGTCGTCCAAATGCTCCAAACCTGCCAGCAACACGCCGGTGCGCTTTTGCTCGGCAAACATGAAATCTTTGATCTCAACGATGCTAGGCACCGCGTCTTTGGCGTTGCCAAAAAACTCCAGGCAAACCGTACGCGTGTGTTGCGGCATTTTGTGCACCACCCAGCGCGCGCTGGTGATCAGGCCATCGCAGCCTTCTTTTTGGATGCCTGGCAAGCCGCTCAAAAACTTGTCGGTCACGTCTTTGCCCAGGCCCTCTTTGCGGAAAGACGGGCCGGCAATGTCCAACTGCTCAGTTTTAATCAGCTTTTTGCCATCGGCTTCAAAGTATTTCAACTCAAAGCTTGCCATCGCCGCATCATGGATTTTGCCCATGTTGTGGTTCAGGCGGGTCACTTCCAGCCATTCGGCATCTGGCGTCACCATGCGCCAGCTGGCCAAGTTGTCCAGCGCCGTGCCCCACAGCACGGCTTTTTTGCCGCCTGCGTTCATGGCGATGTTGCCGCCAATACAGCTGGCTTCGGCTGATGTTGGGTCGACCGCAAAGACAAAGCCGCCCCGCTCCGCCGCATCGGCCACGCGCTGCGTGACCACGCCAGCTTCGGTCCACACCGTGGCGACGGGCTGGGTATGACCCGGCAAGGTGAGCATTTCCACCTCGGTCATGGCTTCTAGCTTTTCAGTATTGATGACCGCGCTTTTCCAGGTCAGCGGAATCGCGCCGCCGGTATAACCTGTACCACCGCCTCGCGGGATGATGGTCAGCCCCAGCTCGATACAGCCTTTGACCAAACCGGCCATTTCAGCTTCAGAATCAGGCGTCAACACCACAAACGGATACTCGACGCGCCAGTCGGTCGCATCGGTCACGTGGCTGACGCGGCTGAGGCCGTCGAACTTGATGTTGTCACTCGCGGTCAGTTTGCCCAGCGTTTTCAGCGTCTTTTTACGCAATGCTGTTGCTTTTAAAAAGATAGCATCAAAGGTATTGATAGCACCGGCTGCCATTGATATCAATTCACCGACGAAAGCATCACGCGTCACATCCACGGCGGGTGTTCGGCGTTTTTCAACTTCAGACAATCTGTGCCGCAAGGCATCCACCAGCTGTTGGCGGCGCTTCGGGTTGTCCAGTAAATCGTCCTGCAAATACGGGTTCCGCTGCACCACCCAAATATCGCCCAAAGCCTCGTACAGCATCCGCGCTGAGCGGCCTGTGCTGCGCTCTTCACGCAATTGGTTCAAAATCGTCCAAGCGCGATCGCCCAAAATACGCTGCACGATTTCACGATCTGAAAACGAGGTGTAGTTGTACGGGATTTCGCGAATGCGCTCGGCGCCATGGCCTTGTTCAGATTGAGGCGTGAATGTGGGGGTAGGCATAGTAGAAGGATTCATCTCCTCTAATATTACCGCAGTGCAGCATACCCGTGTCACAGCATGGTCACATTCAGGTCGTAAATTAGGCTAAATCACGTTTATTCTGGGCTTTTTTAGGCTAATGGAATACCCGATAGCCGTTTTCTGGTTAAGCGTGGTCAAATTTGACAGCAAAAGGCATATCGTCTTGAAAATGACTTTTATTTGTCATATTCCCCATTTTTTTGGAGATTTACATGAAAAAACTACGTGTGGCAACCGCTTTGGCGGCCCTTTTAAGCTTAACCAGCCTGCAAGCGCAGGCGCAAACCGAGGTGCAATGGTGGCATTCCATGGGTGGCGCCTTGGGTGAATGGGTTGGGGATCTAGCCAAGGAATTCAACGCCAGCCAAAAAGACTACAAAATTGTCCCGACCTTCAAAGGCAACTACGATGAGTCGATGACGGCTGCGATTGCCGCCTTCCGTGCTGGCAACGCACCGCATATTTTGCAGGTATTCGAGGTAGGCACAGCGACCATGATGGCATCCAAGACGGCTATCAAACCGGTTGGCGAAGTCATGAAAGAAGCGGGTGTTAAATTTGATCCTGCTGCATACGTGTCCGCCGTAGCCGGCTATTACACAGCACCCAACGGTCAAATGCTGAGTTTTCCGTTCAACAGCTCGACACCCGTTTTCCATTACAACAAAGACGCCTTCAAAGCGGCAGGCATGGATCCTGAAAAACCACCGACCACCTGGCCTGAAGTGGCTTTAGCCGCCGCAAAACTCAAAGCCAGCGGCCACAAATGTCCGTTTACCACCAGCTGGATCAGCTGGACACAGCTGGAGAGCTTTTCTGCCTGGCACAACACCGAGTTTGCCACTTTGGGCAACGGCATGCGCGGCATGGATGCCCGTTTGACCATCAACACCCCCTTGCATGTACGCCACATTGACAATCTGGCCAACATGGCCAAATCAGGCCTGTTTGTCTACAAAGGTCGTGGCAACGCAGCGGATGCCACATTTGTCTCTGGCGAATGCGCGATGTTGACGGGTTCATCGGCCTTGTATGGCAATGTGAAGCGCAACTCCAAATTTGGCTACGGCATCGGTACGCTGCCTTATTACCCAGACGTGTCTGGCGCACCACAGAACACCGTCATTGGTGGCGCCAGTTTGTGGGTCATGGCAGGGAAAAAGGCTGACGAATACAAAGGTGTTGCCCAATTTTTTGATTACCTGTCCAAACCAGAAGTCGCTGCAAAAAGCCACCAACGCACAGGCTACTTGCCTGTCACCAAGGCTTCGTTTGAATTGACCGACAAGTCCGGTTTCTACAAAGCCAACCCGGGCACAGATGTGTCTGTAACGCAGATGATCCGCAAAACCACCGACAAATCGCGCGGTATTCGTTTGGGCAACTTTGTGCAGATTCGCACCATCATTGACGAAGAGTTGGAAGGCGTATGGAGTGGTAAAACCGCGACGGCAGACGCTCTTAATTCCGCCATGAAACGCGGCAACGAGCAGCTGGCACGCTTCCAAGCGGCGAACAAAGGTAAATAATTTAGAACTCATTTATTGCCTTTTTTGCTATCATATAAATAGCATCATAAGAAACAAATACGCCGGCTAAAGGTAATTTAGCCTTCTTAAAATAGCTGTGAATATAATAGCAAAATGCTGACCAACAAAGGGACGGCTTGAACCGCATGGAAAAACGGGTATTTTTCAAATCGAAATGGTTGCCGTGGCTCTTGATAACGCCACAAATGACCATTATTTTGGTGTTTTTCTTTTGGCCTGCGTTTCAGGCTTTGTACCAAAGCGTGCTGCAGCAGGACGCTTTTGGCACGTCGACCGAGTTTGTCGGGTTGCTCAACTTTCAGCGACTGTGGGAAGACAGCAGTTATTTGGCGTCGTTCAAAACGACAGCAGTGTTTTCGATCCTAGTCGCGGTTTGCGGACTGACCATTGCCCTGCTGCTTGCCGTGATGGCAAACCGTGTGATCCGTGGCGCGACCATGTATAAAACCTTGTTGATCTGGCCTTACGCCGTTGCCCCTGCTGTGGCAGGTGTGTTGTGGCTGTTTTTGTTTGCCTCCCCCATGGGCGTGGTCAGCTTTTACCTGCGTGCTTTGGGGATTGACTGGAACCATCTGCTCAACAGCGGCAACGCCATGACCTTGATTGTGATTGCCGCCGTCTGGAAACAAATCTCCTACAACTTCCTGTTCTTTTTGGCGGGTTTGCAGTCCATCCCCAAATCGCTGATTGAAGCGGCGGCCATTGACGGTGCCAGCCCTTGGCACAGGTTTTGGACGATTGTTTTCCCGCTGCTGTCACCCACCACCTTCTTTTTGCTGGTGATCAACATCATTTACGCGTTTTTTGAAACTTTTGCCATTGTGGATGCCGCCACCCAAGGCGGTCCAGGAAAAGACACCGCCATCTTGGTCTACAAAGTGTATTACGACGGCTTCAAGGCGCTGGACATGGGTGGTTCGGCGGCGCAGTCCGTTATATTGATGGTGATTGTGGTGACACTCACTGTCATTCAGTTCCGTTTTGTGGAAAAGAAAGTGCAATACTAGATATGAAGCCCCCATGTTTATCTAAAGCCCCATGATTGAACGCCGCTCAGCCCTCACTGTCGTCTCCCACCTCGTGCTCATCATCGGGGTGATGTTGGTCGCGTTTCCGGTGTATTTGACCTTTATTGCCTCCACGCAAACTGCGGAGCAAATCACACAAGCCAATCCCATGTCGCTGCTTCCGGGTGGCAACATGATTGAAACCTACAAAATGGCCCTTTTTGGTGGGAAAAACAGCGTGGGCAGCAAAATTATCCCGGTCGCGCCCATGATGTGGGTCAGCTTGATCACCGCTTTGGCCATCGCTCTGGGCAAAATTGCGATTTCCTTGCTGTCCGCCTTCGCCATCGTTTACTTTCGCTTTCCGTTTCGCAATGTGGTGTTTTGGATGATTTTTGTCACCCTGATGCTGCCGGTGGAGGTGCGCATTTTGCCCACCTACCAAATTGTGTCCGATCTGGGCATGCTCAACACCTATGCGGGCTTGACGATTCCCTTGATTGCCTCGGCCACCGCCACCTTCTTGTTTCGACAGTTTTTCATGAGCGTGCCCGATGAGCTGGTCGAAGCCGCCCGCATGGACGGTGCGAGCCCCATGCAATTTTTTAAAGACGTGTTGCTGCCATTGTCAAAAACCTCCATCGCCGCGCTGTTTGTGATTCAGTTCATCTACGGCTGGAACCAGTACCTGTGGCCGTTGTTGATGACCACGCAAGAAGACATGTACCCCGTGGTGATGGGCATCAAGCGCATGATTTCAGGCGAGTCGTACACCGAGTGGAACATCGTCATGGCCACCGCTATTTTGGCCATGCTACCGCCCGCACTGGTGGTGGTTTTGATGCAGAAGTGGTTTGTCAAAGGCTTGGTGGATACTGAAAAATAATATGGCTTCAATCTCCCTCAAAAACATCATCAAACGCTACGGCTCTGGCAAAACCGCGACGCAAGTTATCCATGGCGTGAATGCTGAGATTGCAGACGGCGAATTCATCGTCATCGTCGGGCCATCGGGTTGCGGCAAATCGACGCTGCTGCGCATGGTGGCGGGCTTGGAGGAAGTCTCAGGTGGCGAAGTGTGCATTGGCGACCGCGTGGTGAACGACCTGGAACCCGCTGAGCGCGACATCGCTATGGTCTTCCAAAACTACGCGCTCTACCCGCACATGAGCGTCTTTGACAACATGGCTTACGGCCTGAAAATCGCCAAAGTGCCGAAAGACGAGATCAAAACCCGCGTTGACAAAGCCGCCAAAATTCTCGAGCTCGAAGGGCTTTTAGAGCGCAAACCGCGCGACATGTCCGGCGGTCAACGCCAGCGCGTCGCCATGGGTCGCGCCATTGTGCGCCAACCGCAGGTGTTTTTGTTCGACGAACCTTTGTCGAACCTGGACGCCAAGCTGCGCGCCCAAACCCGCCTGGAAATCCAAAAACTGCACCGCGAGCTGGGCATCACCTCGCTGTTTGTGACCCACGACCAGGTCGAAGCCATGACGCTGGCGCAGCGCATGATGGTGATGAACGCTGGCGCGATGGAGCAATTTGGCACACCCGAAGAGGTCTACAACCGCCCTGCCAGCACCTTTGTGGCGAGTTTTATCGGCTCGCCACCTATGAATTTGCTCAAATCTGCACCCGATGGCAAAACGGGGCAGATTTTAGGCATTCGACCTGAGCATTTGGATATTTCGACGGACAACAACGGCTGGACACTCAAAGTCGAAGCCATTGAGCTTTTGGGAGCGGAACGCTTGGTTTATGCGCTGCTGAACGACGAGCGCGTCATCATTCGCGTGGATGAACACCAGCCTTCACCGACGATTGGCAGCACGATTTACGCCATCCCGCGTGCGGACAAAGTGCACCATTTTGATGTGTCAACGGGCAAGCGGATTACTTAAAAGCGAGCCTCGTCATTCCCGCGAAGGCGGGAATCCACGGTGGCGGGGGCATGGATTCCCGCCTTCGCGGGAATGACAGTTTTTTTTATGCCTAGATAATTACCTTATGCAAACCGTCAATTCTGAAAACTGGCCATATCCACGCTGGATAGCCCACCGAGGCGCAGGCAAACTCGCCCCTGAGAACACCCTTGCCGCCTTCAAACTAGGTGCCAGCCATGGCTACCGCATGTTTGAGTGCGATGTGAAATTAAGCGCAGACGGCGTGCCGTTTTTGCTGCATGACAACACCTTGAACCGCACCACAACGGGCAAAGGCACGGCTGGCGAACAAACTTGGAGTGCGCTGTCGCAACTAGACGCTGGCAGTTGGCATTCACGCAGCTTTGCGGGCGAACCATTGCCAACATTCGCCAACATCGCTCAATTTTGCTTAAAGAACGGCTATTTCGTCAATATTGAGATCAAACCCACGCCCGGCCAAGAAGCCGAAACCGGCAAAGTGGTGGCCGAACATGCCGCGCGTTTGTGGCAAGACGCAGCATTTCCGCCCCTACTCACCTGCTTCCGCCCCGAATCCCTAGAAGCCGCCCAAACCGCCGCCCCGCACTTACCACGCGGCTTGCTGCTGGACACGCTGTGGAAAGGCTGGCTGGAAACCGCCTTGGTTTTAGATTGCAGCGCCATTGTCTGCAACCATGCGTTGTGGGACACCTCCTGCGTTACCCAAGCCAAGAGCGCCGGCTTTCGCTGCCTGAGCTACACCGTGAACGACGAATGGCCAGCACAACGCTTGCTGGATTTGGGCACAGATGGCATCATTACCGATCGGGTGGATTTGTTTGCGCCAAAGTAATTTTAAATCTAATCATAATTTCGTCATAATTTACTCATTTAAAATCATAACTTATTGATTTGTTTATATTTTTAGCAATATAATCCAGTCATGAATGACATTTCCCTAGCTGCAGTCTTGCAAGCTTTGCTAGCCCAGCGCGGCATACTGAGCAATGCAGAGCTGCAAAGTGCGACAGGAAAAAGCGCTGCCACGCTGTCTCGCGCCCTCAAGCAACTTCTCCCACAAGTACAAGCACTTGGCAATGCACGCAACACCCGCTATGGCTTGGTGCGGGAAATCATGGGGCGAGCAGCACAACAACCCATTTTTTTGACCGATGAAGATGGCTACAGCAGACAATGGGGACGCTTGACGTTTGTAGATGGCGATCGACTACATGTTCAAACTCCTGATTTGACAACCCTCACTCAAGGCGGTTTACCTTGGTTTTTAGAAGCCATGCGACCGCAAGGCTTTTTGGGGCGGTTGCGCGGTCAGGCCATTGGCTTTGCGGATGCGAACCCTGACAACTGGTCGCTAGAACAAACCTTGTACGCTATTTTGGCGTTTGAGCATGATGGACCCGGTGCTTTAACCCTTGGTCAAGAAACAGCCGAGCTACTGCCTGAAGCGCCCTTAGATTTAGAACAGCGGGCAAGGCACTATGACAAGCTTGCAGGTAACGTCACGCAAACATTACCTGCGGGCTCGTCCGCTGGCGGGGAGCAGCCCAAGTTTTTAGTGCATCTTGATGCACCCACTGGCTACGAACGCTTGGTCGTCAAATTCACCCCGCCGCGTGGCACGCCTTTTGGCGAACGTTGGCATGATTTACTGCATACAGAGTTCATCGCTCTAGAAACATTACGCAAACATGGCTTTAGCACCGCAACAACCCGCATCGTACAAAGCTCACAACGCACATACTTGGAATCAGTCAGGTTTGATCGAATTCGGCTGAACGGTAAACGCCACATTGTGCCGTTAGCGCCGATTCACAAAGCCTTCGTAGGCGGCAGTCGTCACAACTGGGCTGCCAGCTGCGACAAATTGGCGGAATTAGGCCATTTGCCGCGCCAAGATGCACAAACCGTGCACGTGCTGCTGTATTTTGGGCGTTTGATTGGCAATACCGACATGCATTTTGGTAATCTCAGCTTGGCCGTCACCGACATGGCTCGCCTCGCTAACCCCAAATTCAGCCTTGCGCCCTGCTACGACATGCTGACGATGGCTTACAAACCTAGTGAGTTCAAGGACGAATTGGGCTACACGCAGCTAGAAGTACCGCGCCAGCCGTTGGGCGCGGATGCACCATGGCAGCAGGCTTTGACGATGGCGAAAGAGTTTTGGCAAACATTGGGCAACAGTGAGGTGGTAAGCGCAGATTTAAGACGGTTGGCGCTAAATCAGCTTAAATTGCTATTTATTTAGGCTATGTCAACGTTAGATAGTGGTTCAAAATAGACTCTATATAAATCCACTAGTTAGCCGATGCAGCAACGCTGTTTTCTATGCCTCAGTCTCACGCTCTCAGACGGCATCGTCTCCAGCCTGCGCCCGGTTGACGGCGGCCACTACATCCAGACCACCGCCGCCATCTCGCCCGGCTCCAGCGGTGGTGGGTTGTTCGACGAGAACGGCACGCTGGTGGGGCTGACCACTTTCTACCTCGCTGAGGGGCAAAACCTCAATTTCGCCGTGCCCGTTGAATGGGTGAAAGACCTGGCCCAGCGCAGCACCAAGGCAGCGACAACAGCCACCACGCAACCCGTGACGCAGTGGTTGAACAAAGCCGTTGAACTGGAAACCCGCAAGAACTGGCCGGCCTTGCTCGAACATACCCTCCGCTGGACGAAGGCGCAGCCGGGCAGCGGCGTGGCGTGGTACATCCTGGGCGTCGCCTACGCTAATGCCGGTCAGTCCGCCAAAGCCATCGAGGCCAACCAGCAGGCCCTGCGCATTAATCCAGAAGATGCCAGTGCGTGGAACAACCTGGGCGCTGCCTACGGTAAGGCCGGTCAGTCCGCCAAGGCCATCGAGGCCTACCAGCAAGCCGTGCGTATCAAGCCGGAAGAAACCAAGGCGTGGGGCGGACTGGGCTTCGCCTACTCACAGTCAGGGCAGCGTGGCAAGGTGCTGGAAGTCTACCGAATGCGCCCTAGCCGCCTTCGGTGCAGCAGATATCGTCTACCCCGGCAAAAACCCACAGCTTGAATACACCACCAGCAGCACGCGACTGCACAGGTTGCTGAACGTGGACACCTGGCCCCTTTAATTTCGGCGAACAACCCGCTGCTGGAATCATCCGGTCGCAGCAGTCACCGGTGTTCCCTTGCGATATTTGACCGCTCACCAGTGATAACGGTAACTGCCCATGAGCGTCAATGCGCGCGCGCCGGCGACATGCCCCACATCGTGTGCGTAAATCATATGCAAGCCCAGGGCAGAATGCCTGCCACCTGCGCCGACCCAGCGCTGCCGGTACGCCAACTCCAGGTTGCGCTGCTGCCCTGTAGGCGTCAGGCTGACTGACCGGCTCTGGCGCAGCACCGTACCATCTGCCAAGCGCCCCACCGGAAGGTTAAAGCTGGCGCGTGCATGATCCACGCGAAGCGGCTGACTGAGCGCCAGACCAAAAGAGCGGTCATCTCCCTGCCACGCGATACCAGCCGCCCATTCACTGGTCATCGCATTGCTGATGTCCATGAGCAGTGTTTCGCCCGTCACTTTCATGGCGCCGAACTCTGCCGACCCAAAGGCTGCCCAGCGCCGGCCCAGGTCGTACCGCAGCCTGAACGTGGTCGTCTGAGAGAACGACTGGTTCAATGCAAATGCCCCCGTACCTGAAGTTCCCATTGCCGCCCCTGACTCCTGCGTCAGCGCCAGGCCAACGCTGACGCTTGTGGATGCTTCAGGCTCAAAATTCAAGCTGATCTCATGCCGCCAGGCGGATGCTGCCGAAGAGATGCCGCCCGATGGGGCAGTGGCGCGTGTTGTGCGGGCATCCAGACGCGCCTTGTCATTCAGCTGCCAGGCTACGCCGACGCGGTCGAGCCAATCGTAGGCGCCCAGCGCGCCGTTGCCAGTCAGCGAGAGCATTTGTACAGGAGTAGCCTCGTTCTCCAGTGAATGCCCGCGGGTACGCATGAGGCTCAGGCGGTATCCGTCCCCGGGCGTGAAGTCCGCATAAGACTGTGTTAAGCCGCCTTGTTGGTCGAATGATGTCTTGGTGTAAAGCCCGGTCTCCCGATGTTCGCGGGTGTCGCCGGCGAGCAGCCCCATCCAGTGCTGCCTGCCGGTCTTCCAGAAGTCGGCCTGGCCCAGTTGGCTGGCCAGATTGAACGAATAGTCCCGGCCGTAGCTGTCGAACATCGCCGCGTCGAGCGACAGGCCGCTCGCGGCGTCACCGAATGCCGCCGGCAGTACGAACCGGGTGCTGGCAACGGAATATGACGCACCGCTAACCTGATTGCCTGTAGGCAGTACGGTTATGCCCACAGGCTGCAATGCCCGCCCCGCGTCGAGCACGCCCTGGCCGAAATAGACCGGGTTATAGCCAGAAAATGTACGGTCGGCCGTGTCCAGCAGGATGCCGGTGCTTTGTTGCGGCGTGAGGTGCGGCCACTGGGCCAGCAGGCTGGTCAGGGCGGCGCTGATGACGGGCGCCGAAGCTGATGTGCCGTTGAATGTGATTGTTGATCCGACGGCTGTAATCACATTGACAGGGGTCAGCGCAACTAGGAACCGCGACTGGATGGTGGTGTCAGCGCCAGGGTAATTGGAGAAAGTATGGCGCACATAGGTCCCGCCTGAGGCGAAGCCCGCACCGGCCAGGATCGAAATACCTGTGTAGTCGGCGTTACTGAACAGGGAAGGATAGCTGTATACATAGTTTGTCAGGTTGGCGCCGTCATTGCCTGCGGCCATAATGAGTGCCGCGCCTTTATTGACAGCTTTGTCGTAGGCGGTACGCATATAGGGGTCAACTTCAAACATCGGATACAGGCTGTAGTTGACGATGCGCGCCTCAGAATCCAGTGCCCAGATGGTCGCCGCCGCGATCTCACTTACGTAGAGACCGGTGGCCTTGCCCAAGAGCAGGGCGGCATCTTTGGTATAGCCCACCGTCTTTCCCGCAATGATTTGCGCGACGTAAGTGCCGTGTGGATCCCCTGTGTTGTCCAACATGCTGGTGGTGGTGTCGCAGGCCACCCCACTCGGCGTGACCCGGGTGCAAGCGATCGCGCCCACCACCGCCTCGCGAATTTCGGGGTGGTTGATGTCAAAGCCTTGATCGATTACCGCCACCTTGACGGGCATTCTGTCGGGGATAATTAGAGCGCCGATGGCGCCCCCACCACCACCACCGCAGCCGGTCAGGGTAAGGAGCAGGATGGCCGTAACGCCAAGCCATAAGGTCTGACGGCTAGGATCCGTTGCCTGGCAATCTGGGTTGTTGGGCTTAATAAAAATTAGGCTCATGGAATGCCCTTCTTATTAAGAGACTCATCGACTAAGGAAAACGAAGGAGCCGCAATCACGCGATCTTCGTCTAGTTCGGCACCACAGTTCACACCCGCCACCCCTGATACCACCACTGGCAAACCGCCGCAACAGTGACCATCGCGCCATAGGTCGCCATCTTGCCGTCGGTGCTGAAAATGACCAATCCGGCGAATAAAGCGGCTAAACACGCCAAACTGGTGACCATCATTTGCGACTTCAAAGGACGTTTGACGGGTGTTTTGCGCCAGATCAAACGGCTGAGAAGAGGCACCATCACACCCAGACTGACGGCGGGTAGGGCAAAGTTGACAAGGTGGTTTAGTAGGTCGAAAAAACTCATGAACAGAGTGTAATGGGAGTTTAAATGGAAAAATTTATAATAGTGGGATGGCAGTTTGGGCATTAGGAATTAATCACACCACCGCGCCGCTCGATTTACGCGGGCGGTTTGCGTTTGCTATCGACCAAATTGAGCCGACTTTGCACCGTATGCGGTCGGATTTGGGTAGTGTATTGGCCTTACCTTCCGCTCAAGCGCCCTTAGAAGCCGCGTTAATTTCAACCTGTAACCGCACGGAAATCTATTTAGCGCATGGGGGAAGTCCAGGCTTAACCACCCATGCCGCTGCCGATCTCACGCTGAACCCCACATTGGAATGGATGGCGCAGCTGGGCGGCGTGTCCCCCACTGCTTTGCGTGCGCATTCCTACACCCTGCAAGACGGTTTGGCCGCCCGCCACGCTTTCCGCGTTGCCAGCGGGTTGGACAGTATGGTGCTGGGCGAGCCGCAGATTTTGGGGCAGATGAAAGACGCCGTGCGTGTGGCGGGCGACGCTGGCGCGCTGGGTGCGACGCTGAACCAGCTGTTTCAACGCAGTTTTTCAGTCGCCAAAGAGGTGCGCAGCACGACCGAGATTGGCGCACATTCCATCAGCATGGCCGCCGCCGCCGTGCGCTTGGCGGGTCAATTGTTTGAAGATTTGTCAAAAATCAAGGTTTTATTCGTCGGCGCTGGCGAAATGATTGAGCTGTGCGCGACGCATTTTGCAGCAAAACAGCCAAAATCTATCGCCATCGCCAACCGCACGCTGGAGCGCGGCGAAAAGCTGGCCAGTCGCTTTGGCGCAGAATCCATCCGTTTGGCCGATTTGCCCAGCCGCTTGCACGAGTTTGACGCCGTCATCAGCTGCACGGCCAGCACCTTGCCTATCATCGGACTGGGTGCTGTTGAACGTGCCCTAAAATTACGCAAACACCGCCCGATCTTCATGGTCGATTTGGCTGTGCCGCGCGACATTGAGCTGGAAGTCAAAGCCCTGCAAGACGTGTATTTGTACAACGTGGACGACCTCGCCGGCGTGGTGCAAACCGGCCAAGCGAATCGCCAAGCAGCGGTGGCTGAAGCCGAAACCATCATCGACGCAGGGGTGCAGAGTTTTATGCACTGGCTGGACCAACGCAACCCCACGACCGGCAGCGTGTCGTTGATTCAACAACTCAACGCGCAAACCGACGACTGGCGAGAAGCTGAATTAACGCGTGCCCGCAAGCTTTTGGCCAAAGGCGCACCCGTGGACGAGGTGCTGGAAGCGCTGGCCAAAGGTTTGACCCAGAAAATGCTGCATGGCGCGTATGCCGAGCTGCATGCGGGCGATGCCACAGCGCGTGAGCACACCGCGCAGGTGGTGCAGAAGCTGTTTTTGCGCAAAGAGCGTTAGCTACGTTCTCTTCGCTGCACCCCTTCGACAAGCTCAGGGCGAACGGTAATTATCTTTTTCGCCCGCTTTTCTCTTTCTTTCGCTTTTGATTTATCCGTTCGGGCTGAGCCTGGCGAAGCCTTCACAAAACAATCTATTCGCAAATAAATTCATGAAACCCTTCCTAAGACAACAGCTAGAACGCTACCCCATCCGCCTCGGTGAACTCAACTTCTTCTTGCAGCAAGAAGGCATCACCGACGACATGAAAAAGTATCTGGCGTTGAACAAAGAGCATGCCGAAGTCACCACCGTGGCTGGACGATTTGAATTGTTTTTGAAGCGCGAAAAAGACTTGGCCGATGCCCAAGCCATGTTGGACAATAATGACAACGATAGCGACATGGCCGACATGCACGACATGGCAAAGGAAGAAATCAAAGACGCCAAAGCCGATATTGCACGGCTAGAGGACGCGTTGCAAGGCCTGCTGCTGCCCAAAGACCCGGACGACGAGCGCAACGCGTTTGTGGAAATACGTGCGGGAACGGGTGGTGACGAATCGGCCTTGTTTGCAGGCGACTTGATGCGCATGTACACCAAATATGGCGAACGCATGGGCTTCAAAGTGGAGATCATCAGCGAGTCGTTTGGTGAAGTCGGCGGCTACAAAGAGGTGGTGCTGAAGATGTCTGGTGAGAATGTGTACGGCAAGCTCAAGTTTGAATCCGGCGGCCACCGCGTGCAGCGTGTGCCGGATACCGAAACGCAAGGCCGTATCCACACCAGCGCCTGTACGGTGGCGGTGATGCCAGAGCCGGACGAGGCGATTTTGATCACCCTCAACCCAGCAGACTTGCGCATCGACACCTACCGTGCCAGCGGTGCGGGTGGCCAGCACATCAACAAAACAGATTCTGCCGTGCGCGTCACCCACCTGCCCACCGGCCTCGTGGCTGAATGCCAGGACGGCCGCAGCCAGCACAGCAACAAAGCGTCCGCTCTGAAAGTGCTGCAAGCCCGTTTGAACGACAAAGACCGTGCCGAGCGCCATGCCAAAGAAGCCGCCACCCGCAAAGGCCTGGTCGGCAGCGGCGACCGCAGCGACCGCATCCGCACCTACAACTTCCCCCAAGGCCGTCTGACCGAGCACCGCATCAATCTAACGCTGTACAAACTGCAGTTTGTGATGATGGGTGAGATTGACGAAGTGGTTGAAGGGCTGCTGCTGGCGCGCAAGGCGGAACAACTAGAAGAGTTGGAGTTAACCAGCTCTTAACTGATCTTAACTGTATACCCAAAAACTTAATACGGATCTGATACGCCGCCTGTGGCTTTACCGGCAGGAATGGTCATGGCACTGGTGCTGGATGGAGAACTCGCAACCACACCATTCGCCTTCAACCAAGCCAGCGCACGTTTAAACCCATCTTCCGCCGCCTCTTTGCGATAGCTTGGTCGATAGTCGGCGTGGAAAGCATGCGGCGCCCCGTCGTACACCACAAATTCTGATTTTTTCGCAGCTGCGCTGCCGGTGGCCAATGCCGCCTTCATTTTGTCAACGCTGGCTTGCGGAATGCCTGTATCTGCCCCACCATAAAGCCCCAACACTGGGCCGTTGATGCTGCCGACCACATCAATCGGGTGGGTGGGTGACAGCGGGTTTGGTGCACCCTCTAAGCGACCGTACCATGCCACGCCAGCTTTGACAGCCTTGTTATGCGCAGCGTACAGCCAAGTGATGCGGCCACCCCAGCAAAAACCAGTGATGGCCACTTTAGTAGTGTCGCCGCCATTGGCAGCCGCCCATTTGACCATGCCGTCCAAATCGGCCATCACTTGCGCATCCGGCACTTTGCTGACCACTTCTTTGTTCAAATCAGCCATCACGTTGTACTTGCTTGGGTCGCCTTGGCGGGCGTATAGCTCAGGCGCAATCGCCAAGTAGCCCATTTTGGCGAAGCGCCTAGCGGTGTCGGCAATGTATTCGTGCACACCAAAGATCTCTTGAATCACCAAAACGACTGGCAAGTTGGTTTTACCCGCTGGCGCAGCCATGTAGGCAGGCACTTTGAAGCCGTTGACTTCAACCATGATTTCGCCCGTTTTGAGGCCTTCGGATGAGGTTTTCACCGCCGTTTGCGCCATGATGTCACCAGCTGCAGCGGTGTAGCCCACGCCGAGTGCGACTTTGAGCGCGGTGCGGCGGGTGGCGGTGTGCTGGGTGCTTGAGCTGTCTAGCAGGGCTTGAATATCGGTTGTGGCATCAGCGAATTGGTCTTGTGTTGTCTCGTTCAGCATGAGTATTCTCCGTTTTATCGTTTGTACAGTTGATGGACAAGTTGTAGTATCTGCGTTTTAGATTAACCTATGCAACTGCCATGCTTTTAAAACTTATCAAGAGGAATGACTTATGCCCACCATCCGTGTAGAACTGCTTGAAGGCCGCACGCCAGAGCAAAAAACCGCTCTCGTCAAAGCGCTGACAAAGGCCGTCGTTGAGAGCCTAGGGTCAAAACCAGACTCTGTGGACGTTGTGCTGTTTGACATTCCGCGCCAAAATTGGGCGACCGGCGGGGTGCAGTGGTCCGAGAGGACATGACCGGCTGTTTTCCTAGCTTGCGTTCGGTGAAACGCCTGTGTTTTGCCGTGCCACTGGCGGGCCTGAGCGCCTGCAGCAGCCTCACAACAACGTCGCTGCAGGCCAGTTGGCCGTAGAAAATTGCTTAGCTCAAGGGCCTTGGCCTTAAACACGGCGTGCTAAACTCAAAAATACTTAAGCCCAGTCCTTTAGACATAAAAATAGCACTCTAGCCGACGTATTTATTACCTAATGCGCTATTATTTTTATAGCGTTTATTCATTTTTTGAACATCCAACTTCACCTCCAATCCGCCGTTCAATCTGACACTCAAAAAGGCATTGAGCGCCTAGACGCACAGCTGCTGATGCTGCATGCACTAGGCCGTTCGCAGACTGACCGCGCATGGCTCATCACGCATGACGATGAGGTGCTGAGCGATCCCGCTGCCCGCACCTTCCAAACCCTGTGCCAGCGCCGTTTAGCGGGTGAGCCGCTGGCCTACATCGTGGGCAGCAAGCCGTTTTTTGGGCTCGATTTGCAGATCGACAACCGCGTTTTGGTGCCCCGCCCTGATACAGAAACATTGGTGGAGTGGGCGCTGACTTTTGAGACAGCCAGCACGGTTCTCGACATGGGTACTGGCAGCGGCGCGATTGCTTTGGCGCTGAAATCTGTCCGCCCCGATTGGCAAGTCACCGCCTTAGATGCCAGTGCAGACGCTTTAGCCGTCGCGCAAAAAAACGCCAAGCGTTTGAATTTAAACGTTAATTTCATGCAAAGCTCATGGTTTGACGCGTTTGTTGAATCTAAAACCACGAAATTCGACCTGATCGTCAGCAACCCGCCCTACATCGTCGAAGGCGACTGGCACATGACCGCGCTGGCGCATGAACCGAAACAGGCGCTTACGTCGGGTGCTGATGGTTTGGACGATATCCGCCACATCATCACCCAAGCGCCGCTGTTTTTGACTCCTTATGGCTGGCTCCTGCTAGAACATGGTTTCGACCAAGCGGCTGAGGTGCGCGATTTGCTGTCGCAGCACGGTTTCAAGCAGGTGCAAAGCCAGCTTGATTTGGCGGGGATTGATCGGTGTACGGGTGGGCAGTGGCTGGGTTAATTTAAATTTAAGTTGACTACTTGAGCAAAAAAATTTCAAGCGATGCGCACAACCACGCGCCCGCGCACTTTACCGTCCATCAAGGCATGTGCTTTGTCGATGGCGGCTTCTAAGGGCACTTCTTCGATCATGCTTTCGAGCAGTGTAGGGTCCAGATCCTGCGCCAAACGGCTCCAAGCTCGTTGACGCAGGGCAATGGGCGCCATGACCGAATCAACACCCACCAGCGTCACGCCGCGCAAAATGAATGGCATCACGGTCGTCGGTAAATCCATACCTTGAGCGAGGCCACAAGCCGCCACCGTGCCGCCGTAGCGTGTTTGCGCCAGCGCATTGGCAAGCGTGTTGGAGCCCACGGCGTCTACGACACCTGCCCAACGTTCTTTTTGGAAAGGTTTACCCGGTTGCGATAGTTCCGCGCGATCCATGATGGCTGATGCACCTAAAGATTTGAGATAACCCTCTTCACTCAGCTTGCCCGTTGCCGCAACCACTTTGTAGCCCAGTTTTGCCAGCAAAGCCACGGCAACACTGCCGACGCCACCGGTTGCGCCCGTGACCAACACTTCTCCATCACCTGGTTTGACGCCATGATCCTCTAACGCCATCACGCAAAGCATGGCCGTATAACCGGCTGTTCCGATACACATGGCTTGACGAGTCGTAAACGCGGCTGGCAGCTTGACCAACCAGTCACCCTTGAGCCTTGCCTTTTCAGCCAAGCAGCCCCAATGGGTTTCCCCCACGCCCCACCCGTTGTGAATAAAAGAGTCGCCCGGCTTCCAGTCGGGATGAGCAGACTCCAGCACAGTTCCTGCTCCATCAATGCCAGCCACCATAGGCCAGTTGCGTACGACGGGGCCTTTATTGGTGATTGCCAAGCCGTCTTTGTAGTTCAGGGTTGAATATTCGACCGCCACGGTAACGTCACCAGCCGGCAGGTTTGCCGAATCCACGGCTTGCACCGTCGCCGAGAAGCTGTCCGCTTTATTGAGTAAAAGTGCTTTAAACATCTAAAAATCCTGAAAATATGATTGGTTTTGAAGTGAAACGAATTATCCGTATTCTAGTGGCTTCAATCTACAGTAGCACCAGATTGAGGCACTATATGACTTACGAATATCGCCAAGCTGTTGCACAAAAAATAGCTGCATAAATATGCAAAGATCACACCATCTATTTGCTTGCTGCATAATTGAGTCATATTCATATCGATTTTTGAGGAACAACATGTCAGACACCCAAACCCGCATCGACCAACTGGTCAAATCCAACGACGTTGTGCTTTTCATGAAAGGCAACGCCAGCTTCCCACAATGTGGTTTTTCTGGCCGTGCGATTCAAATTTTGAAAGCCTGCGGCGTGGACACCAAAGGCATCCAGACCGTCAACGTGCTGGAAGACGACGAAGTGCGCCAAGGCATCAAGGAATACAGCAACTGGCCGACGATTCCGCAGCTGTACGTCAAAGGCGAGTTCATCGGCGGTTCGGACATCATGATGGAGATGTATGAAAGCGGCGAGCTGGTGCAGGCCCTGGGAACGACGCCACCGAGCATGGCTTAATCAACGCTTTGCCCATTAAAAAGCGCCGTCACTTCACTGTGGAGGCGCTTTTTTGCTATTTAATTAATAGCATCTTAGGCAATAAATACGCCGGCTAGAGTTGCATTTATAGGCTAAATGAAGGTCTTTTCGCCATATCTTCACGCCAACGCAGCAAGTTAACATGCTGCTCCCCCGGTTTCACCCGCACCACGCGTGCAAAGTCGATGGCGACGACGGCGGTGATGTCAACGATGCTGAACTGGTCTGCCGCTACGAACGCACGATGAGCCAAATGCGCATCCAACATGTCCATGAACTGCTGCACCCGGGCAAGACCGCGCTGCGCCAGCTCTGGGATTTGGGCATAGTCCACGGGGCCAGGCAAAGCGCGGTTTGCCATGGCCGGGGCGCTGTTGCGCAAAGCTTCGGCAATGGCGAGCAGGCCTTCAAATTCAACGCGCCAGTGCCAACTGGCGATTTCGGCCTTCTGGGCTGGCGTCGTTCCCAACAGCGGCGGCTGTGGGTAGCGGGCTTCTAGGTAGGCGGCAATGGCTGCGTTGTCTGTGAAAACATCGCCTTCCTCTGTACGCAGCGCGGGCACGGTGCACTGCGGATTGATGGCGCGAAAGGCATCGCTGAGCTGCTCTTTGTTGCGCAAATCGACTTGAACTGTTTCGTGCGCGATGCCCTTTTCAGCCAACAAAATACGCGCACGGCGTGGACTGGGGGCGGTGGCGCAGTCGTAGAGGGTGATCATGCTTGTTCAACCTTCATTTATTCAGCCTTTTGCAGCTTGGTTTGAAAATCACTGGCGTCGTGCCGCTCATGCAATTGGCTCTCTGGCTTGCCGACCACGCGGTTCACCATGCGGCCGCGTTGCACAGCGGGGCGCTTGGCTATCTCTTTCGTCCAGCGCTGTACGTGGGTGTAGTCTTGCACTTGCAAAAATTCGCCCGCCTCGTATTGCAAGCCCATCGCAAGTGCGCCGTACCAAGCCCACACCGCCATGTCGGCAATGGTGTACT
Source organism: Comamonadaceae bacterium (assembly GCA_947485165.1). GTDB lineage: Bacteria > Pseudomonadota > Gammaproteobacteria > Burkholderiales > Burkholderiaceae_C > Aalborgiella. The sequence continues at coordinate 35,746 of CANKRG010000001.1, read as the reverse complement.
CGTCTCCAGTCAAATAGTGGTTGTCCGCCAGCCGGCGGTCTAGCACGTTCAGTTGGCGTTTGACTTCCATGGCGAAGCGGTTGATCGGGTATTCCATTTTGGTAGGCGCATAGGCGTAAAAATGGCCGAAACCGCCGCCCAAATACGGCGCGCTGCCCATTTGCCAAAACAACCAAGACAGGCATTCCGCCCGTTTTGCGGTGTCCGTGGGCATAAAAGCCCCAAACTTTTCCGCTAAATGCAGCAAAATAGCGCCAGATTCAAACACCCGAAACGGAGCAATACCGGCTGCAACGCCACTGCGATCCATCAGCGCCGGAATCTTTGAGTTGGGGTTCACCGCCACAAACCCGCTGCCAAACTGGTCACCCTCGCTGATGCGAATCAACCACGCGTCATATTCCGCCCCCGTGTAGCCCGATTCAAGCAACTCTTCAAGCATCACGGTAACTTTCACGCCATTCGGCGTTGCCAGTGAATACAGCTGAAACGGGTGCTTGCCCACCGGCAGGTCTTTCTCATGCGTCGCCCCTGCAATTGGCCGGTTGATATTGGCAAACTTGCCGCCGCTGGCTTGGTCCCAAGTCCAAACGGAAGGGGGTACGTAATCGGTCATGATTCGCCTTTATAAGTGTGATTTTTACTATTAAATTGATAGCTGTTTAGACAATAAATACAACGGCTAGATTCAAAAAATTGCTATTGAAATGTATTCAAATGCGAATGTAGCCTTCTAGGTAGCTAACGCAATATCCTGCAACAAACACAGTGTTTGATTCGACTCGGCAATACAGTATTCCTTTACGTTTAGATGCTTGCAAAGCCACTAAATTAGATTTATTGAGCTTCTTTGCCCAATATGGTGCTAGACCTGCGTGTATTGAGCCAGTAACCGGATCTTCTGCACCGCCATTTGCAGGCCAAAAATACCGCGATACAAAATCAAAGTCTTTGCCTGCGGCTGTTACCACAACATCGAGAGAATCAAGAGTTTTTAACTTTTCCAAATCTGGAACAATTGATCTAACCTGCTCTTCATTGGACATAACTGCAAAATAAGCTTGATTATTTTGCAGGTATGCGATGGGCATAATTGACAGACCATTGCTTAGAGCCGCTGGGACTTCAGCAATCTCAATGGGTTCTCTGTTTGGAAATGCCATTTCGATAAGATTACCGTCTGTATTTTTAACAGTTAAGGTACCCACTGCTTTTGCCCAAAATTTTATTTCAAAAACCTCTTTTCGATTTGTAAAAATGACGTGTGCGCTAGCCAATGTGGCATGCCCACAAAAATCAATTTCTTTAATGGGTGAAAACCAACGAATTTCAAATACGCCTGATGAATTGCAAACGACAAAAGCGGTTTCAGACAAATTATTTTCACTAGCAATGTTTTGCATAGCATCTGTCGCTAACCAGTCCTCTAGTAAAACAACTGCCGCTTGATTGCCTGCAAACTGGTCTTTTGTAAATGCATCAACAACGTAAATTTTAAGTTTCATCATAAATTCTCTAAAAACGATTTAAGCGCCTTCACCCTGCAAATTCCCACTTCTTCTTAGCCGCAAAAACCGCATCTGGATACGCGGCCTTGCCTCGGCTGCCGTTGTATCGGCCTAAGCCCATGAGCAAATCTCCGCGTTCGCGGTCTAGGTAGTGGCGCAGGATGACGCAGCCGAAGCGGATGTTGGTTTGCATATTGAATAGATGGCTGGTGCTGTGCTTACCATCCTCTTCAGCCAGCACACGCAGCCAAAATGGCATGATTTGCATGTAGCCACGCGCTCCTACCAAGCTGATGGCGTATTTGCGGAAATTGCTTTCTACTTGGATTAAACCCAGCACCAAAGCCGTGTCCAAGCCCGCACGTCTGCTTTCGTACCAGACGGTTTGCAAAAACTCTTTGCGGGTTTGAAAGTCGCGTTTTTTGGGCTGCAAACGGTCACTCATCTCACCTAACCACCGCAGGTATTTGAGATAAGACTCTGTATCTTTGAATTCAGGAATCGGCGGTGCCGAACTATGAACTGCAGCACGCAATGCAATGCGAACCGAGTCCATCATCGGTTCTTCAATTTGCGCACCAGCTTGAGATTGCTCTGAAAATAATAGCGGTATAGGTAATAAATACGCCGGTTTTATTGCTTTTAGCAGAACTTTTCGCCTGCTTATTCTGCTTACTTCATTAGAATCAGCGCAATCGTCGTTCAAACTCACACCTTCAGTTTAGACATGACGTGTGCAAACACTTCACCCACAGCCACCTTGGTTGCTTCCGCATCACGGCGGTGCTGGTATTCGACTTGGCCGTCTTTGAGGCTCTTGTCGCCAATGGTGACGCGGTGCGGCACGCCTATCAGTTCCCACTCGGCAAACATGATGCCTGGGCGCTCGCCACGGTCGTCCAACATCACGTCCACACCAGCAGCCAGCAACTCGGCGTAGAGCTTTTCGCCAGTGGCTTTGACGTCTGGGCTGCGGTCTGGGCCGACCATGCAGATAATGACGGTGAATGGCGCAATCGCGTCTGGCCAGATGATGCCTTTGGCGTCGTGGTTTTGCTCAATGGCGGCTGCCGGCAGGCGGGTGATGCCGATACCGTAGCAGCCCATTTCTAGGAACTGCGGCTTGCCGTTGTTGTCCAAAAACGTGGCGTTCATGGCTTTGCTGTATTTGGTGCCTAGGTAGAAAACGTGGCCGATTTCGATGCCACGCTCAATCGCCAAGACGCCTTTGCCATCTGGCGAGGCGTCGCCGGCGACGACGTTGCGCAGGTCGGCGACGATTTCGGGCATTGGCAAGTCACGCCCCCAGTTCACACCCGTCATGTGGAAATCGGGTTCATTGGCACCACAAACCCAATCCGTCATGACGGCAACCTCGCGGTCAACCACCAGTTTGACGGGCAGCTTCATCTCTGAATCTTTGAATATCGGCCCCAAATAACCGGGTTGGCAACCAAAGTGCGCTTCGATTTCGGGCACGGTAGCAAAGCGGAAATCGGTCAAACCAGCCAGTTTGCCGACTTTGACTTCGTTCATGTCGTGGTCACCACGCAGCAGCAAGAGCCAGACTTGGGTTTTGACAACATTGCCTTTGTCATCTTTTTGATCCGTCGCCAAAACGAGGGATTTGACGGTTTGTTGTAGTGGCAAACCCAGCAGTTCAGCCACGTCGGCACAGGTGGATTTGCCCGGTGTGGCAGTTTTGCTCATGGCTTGCGTGCCGACTTTGCCAGATGCAACAGGTGCTGCCGCTTCAGCTTTTTCCATGTTAGCGGCGTAGTCGCTGCCGGTGCTGTAGACGATGGCGTCTTCACCCGTGGCGGCGATGACCTGGAACTCTTCGCTCAAATCGCCACCAATCGCGCCGCTGTCGGCCGCCACCGCGCGGTAGGTCAGGCCAAAGCGGTCGAAAATCTTGCGGTAGGCACCTGCCATGACCTGGTAGCTGGCTTTGGCGCTGTCCATGTCGCGGTCAAAGCTGTAGGCGTCTTTCATGGTGAACTCGCGCCCGCGCATCAGGCCGAAGCGCGGGCGGCGCTCGTCGCGGAATTTGGTCTGAATTTGGTAGAAGTTTTTGGGTAATTGTTTGTAACTTTTGATCTCTTGGCGGGCCAAGTCGGTCACCACCTCTTCACTGGTGGGCTGGACGATGAAGTCGCGGTCATGGCGGTCTTTGATACGCAGCAGCTCGTCGCCCATTTTCTCGAAGCGACCGGTTTCTTGCCACAACTCGGCGGGCTGGATGACGGGCATGGAGACTTCAATCGCACCAGCACGGTTCATTTCCTCGCGCACGATGGCTTCGACCTTGCGGATGACGCGCAAGCCCATGGGCATGTAGGTGTAGATGCCAGCGCCTAGCTTTTTGATCATACCGGCACGCATCATCAACTGGTGGCTGGCGATTTCAGCGTCGGCTGGGGCTTCTTTGAAGGTGGAGATAAAGAATTGGGAGGCTTTCATGGCGGGCTTTTTAAAGGACTTGGAAATTTAAACGAATTTATTTAAAAATAATTGACTAGCTTGATTGTAATTTCTTAGAATTTTTAGGTGAATCTCTTGCGAGAGGCAACGCTCTGTGCATAATGGACTCAATATAAAAATTTAGGGTTTGATTATGCTTGACCGCGAAGGGTTTCGACCCAACGTCGGCATCATCTTGCTCAACCAGAAGAATCAGGTATTTTGGGGCAAACGCATTCGCACCCACTCGTGGCAGTTTCCGCAGGGTGGCATTGATCGGGGTGAGACCCCCGAGCAGGCCATGTTCAGGGAGTTGCATGAAGAAGTGGGCCTCCATCCGGAGCATGTGCGAATTGTGGCTCGAACACGTGACTGGTTGCGCTACGAGGTGCCAGACAGGTTCATACGACGCGATGCGCGTGGCTTTTACAAAGGCCAAAAACAGATTTGGTTTATGCTGCAACTGACCGGCTTTGACACGAATGTCAACCTGCGCGCGACCGACCATCCCGAGTTTGACGCTTGGCGTTGGAACCAGTTTTGGGTGCCGCTGGATGCCGTGGTTGAGTTCAAACGCGGTGTTTACGAGATGGCGCTGACTGAGCTGTCGCGCTATTTACCGCGCAGCGACCATGGCCCGCGCCATCTGCGGGCAGATTTACGACACGACTTGCATGGTGTGCAGCATGGCGACAGCCGTGGTCATGACGGGCATCACGGCTACCATGGCTTGAACAGCCAGGTTGCCCACATGGAAATGCCACCAGGCGGTAGCTATGAGCCTGATCCGCAGGATAGCTACGGCTCAGTCCAGTCGGCATCGGATAATGGAGCCAATTTGCCTGAGCCTACGCCTACGCCTGCAGATCCGACGTTGCAAAAATCTACGTTATGACATTTTTTACCCGCTTTGCTACATCTCTGGTTATCTGCTCGACGTTCGCTTCGTCTGGCTTTGCGCAATTGCTGGCAACCGACCCCGATTGGAAAGAAAGCGAAGCACCACCGCCGCCTGCTTTGAATTCAAAGGGCTTGGTGCCGTTTGAAGTGTCCACCGTGTCGAATTTAGCCTGGGCGCTTGACCCAACAGGTGTCACTATTGTGGGCGATGGCTTGGTGCGCTATGCGGTGGTGGCGCGCAGCTCAAGTGGTGTGTTCAACGCTTTGTACGAAGTCATCAACTGCAGCAAGGGCGAGGTTAAAACCTATGCGCGTATTGTCAGCAAAGAAGCTGAAGCGGCTGGCAAAGCATGGGTTGTGGTTGCTGATCCCAAATGGATATCGATGTATGACGCGCCTTCCAAACATGCTTTGGCGTTGGCCAAGCAAGGCGTTTGCACGGGCAATACGGCAGCTCAAAACGTGAATGAAATCGTGACGTCGTTGAAGAAAACCACGATTATTTTCAAGAACAAAGCTGCGCCTTAGGTTGCGAACTTAGGTTTTCGACAGCACCATGTTGTCGCGGTGAATCATCTCTGGCTCTGCCGCGTAACCCAACACTTTCTCAAATTCGCTAGAGGCTTTTCGGCAGATCAAACGCGCTTCCGAACTGGCGTAATTAGCCAAACCACGGGCGACCTCGTACCCTGCGGCATCGCGTATGGCAATCACATCACCACGCGAAAAATCGCCGTCCACACTTGTCATACCAATCGGCAACAAGCTGGTACCGACACTTTGCAGCTTACTGACAGCCCCCGCGTCGACAGTGACTGAACCGCGCAGCTGCAAATGATCCATCATCCACTGCTTGCGGGCTTGGTTTTTCTGGGTTTGCGCGATGAGCAGCGTACCAATCGATTCGCCTTGGGAAAGTCGAACCAACACTTCAGGCTCTGCGCCCCAAGCAATCACCGTGGATGCGCCTGAGCCTGCGGCGCGCTTGGCAGCCAAAATTTTGGTGATCATGCCGCCACGGCCAATGCTAGAGCCTGCTCCACCAGCCATGGCTTCTAAAGCGGGGTCACCGGCTTGGCCGACGTGGACGAATTCTGCGGCTGGGTTGCTGCGCGGATCGGCGTTGTACAGGCCTTTTTGATCGGTCAAGATGATCAAGGCATCTGCTTCCACCAAATTGGCGACCAAAGCGCCCAAAGTGTCGTTGTCGCCAACCTTGATTTCTTCGTTGACCACCGTGTCGTTTTCGTTGATGACAGGAACAACACCATGTTTCAGCAGCGTTAACAGCGTCGATCTGGCGTTCAAATAACGCTCACGGTCAGCCAAGTCAGCGTGGGTGAGCAGCACTTGAGCAGAACCAAGCGCATTTTCACGCAGTTTGGTCTCATACATCTGCGCCAAGCCCATTTGACCGACGGCTGCCGCCGCTTGTAGCTCGTGGATAGCGCTGGGTCGAGTCGTCCAACCCAGCCGCTTCATGCCTTCTGCAATCGCGCCGCTGGAAACCATGATGACTTCGCGGCCATCAGCGCGCAGCTTGGCGATTTGGCTACACCAGCGGGCAATGGCGGCTTCATCCAAGCCACGGCCTTCGTTGGTCACCAAACTTGAGCCGACTTTGACAACAATGCGTTTTGCGCTTTTGAGTAGCGTTTTAGTCATAAATAGCTGTTATTCATCATTGTTTAAGGGCTAAATATGGCTATAGCCGGTGTATTTATTTCCTAAGTAGCTATAAATAATATAGCAATTAAAAATTGTGCTTAAAATGTGCCTACTCAGGGATTTCCACAAAACGCGGGTCAATGTACTCTGGCGCTTGCTCAGAGACTTGCTCGGCTTTGATGTGTTTGTAAATCGCTTTGACCAAGGGCTCGCAACCTTCCCGCGTCAGCGCAGAAATTTCGAAAACAGGGCCTTTGAACTTCATGCGTTTCACAAAATCGGCGACAACTTCAGCGCGCTTGTCGCCATCGACCATATCCAATTTGTTCAGCACCAGCCAGCGTGGCTTTTTGAACAAACCAGCGTCGTATTTCTTCAGCTCTTTGGCAATCGCCTTGGCTTGTGCGACAGGGTCAACGTTCTCGTCAAACGGTGCCAAGTCGATGATATGTAACAACAACCGGGTGCGTTGCAGGTGGCGCAAGAACAAATGCCCCAAGCCCGCGCCGTCAGAAGCGCCTTCGATCAAACCAGGCAAGTCTGCGACCACAAAGCTTTGCTCAGGGCCGACGCGAACGACACCCAAGTTGGGGTGCAAGGTCGTGAATGGGTAGTCTGCAATACGTGGACGTGCGTTCGATATAGCGGTGATAAAGGTTGATTTACCGGCGTTAGGCATGCCGAGCAAACCCACATCTGCCAGCACTTTGAGCTCTAATTTGAGACTTTTACGTTCACCAGGCCAGCCTGGCGTTTTTTGGCGCGGGGCGCGGTTGATCGCGCTTTTAAAACGTAAATTACCGAATCCGCCATCGCCGCCCTTGGCGATGGTGATGATTTCGCCGTCTTCCAGCAGCTCAAACAGCACCTCGCCCGTTTCAGAATCGGTGATGATGGTGCCGACGGGCATTTTTAGGATGATGTCGTCGCCCGCAGCGCCAAACATGTCAGAGCCCATGCCATGCTGGCCGCGTTTGGCGTCATGTCGGCGGGAAAAGCGAAAATCGACCAGCGTGTTCAAATTGGAATCTGCCACGGCAAAGACATGACCGCCACGGCCTCCGTCGCCACCGTTGGGACCGCCGAATTCTTTGTATTTTTCGTGCCGGAACGAGACGCAGCCCGCCCCGCCATCTCCTGCAGAAATGTCGATATAGGCTTCGTCTACAAATTTCATGGTGTTATTTTAGTTGATGTGGTCGGATGCCGACAAAGCAAAAAGCCCGCGCTGAGCGGGCTTTTTGCAACGCAAAGCGAAATTACTTAAGCTTGTACGGGTGTGATGTTAACCATGTGCTTGTTCAGCGCGCCTTTAACAGCAAACGACACAGTGCCGTCTTTGAGCGCAAACAAAGTGTGATCAACACCGATGCCCACATTGTTACCCGGGTGGAACTTGGTACCACGTTGGCGCACGATGATCGCGCCAGCAGAGATGAGTTCACCCCCAAAAGCCTTCACGCCAAGCATTTTTGGCTTGGAATCACGACCATTTCGCGTAGAGCCGCCGCCTTTTTTTTGTGCCATGACAGTTTGTCCTCTTTTTCGTCAATAAACTTTATCAATTAACCGGCAATTGCACCGATTTGCAGCTCTGTATACTGCTGGCGGTGGCCTTGACGTTTTTGATAATGCTTGCGACGGCGCATTTTGAAAATATGCACTTTATCAAACAATCCATGTGACAAAACTGTCACCGTAACTGTGGCGCCGGATACCAAAGGCGTGCCTACTTTGAGCTCACTGCCGTTACCGACTGCAAGCACTTGATCAAACACAATCTCTTGGCCTACATCCGCAGCAATCTGTTCTACTTTAATTTTTTCTCCAGTGACAACACGAAACTGTTTGCCACCGGTTTTTATGACCGCGTACATAATAACCTTCCTAGAAGTTCTACGGAAGAATTTCCATAGAGCCTTTGATTATAGCATGGTTGACACCTAAAAAGCCAACCAACACCAAGCAAACATTCAACCCGTGCCAGAAGGCAACAAGTCCATAGCGGCGCTACAAAAGAGCTTTCTATAATAGGCAAACTTCACGGTAATCATATTTTGTCTGCTCAATTTAGCTCCAGCTCAGCCGCTATTCAACTCGTTGCCTCCGACATGCTGGAAGTCGACAAGGTTATAGCCAACCGCCTTGCATCGGAAGTGCCCTTGGTCGGTCAGGTGTCCAGGTACATTATTTCTGCAGGCGGCAAACGCTTGCGCCCCGTTTTGCTGCTGCTTGTTTGCGGGGCTTTGGGTTACACGGGTACGCAGCGTTACAACTTAGCAGCTGTGGTCGAATTCATACACACCGCCACACTTTTGCACGACGATGTGGTTGATGACTCGGAAATGCGTCGCGGATTAGCCACAGCCAATGAATCCTTTGGCAATCCTGCCAGTGTGCTGGTGGGCGATTTCTTGTACTCGCGAGCGTTTCAAATGATGGTGGATGCGGGTGATATGCGCATCATGGAAATTTTATCGGACGCCACCAACGTGATCGCTGAAGGTGAAGTGATGCAGTTGATGAACATGCATGACCCTTCTTTAGACGAAGCAGGATATTTGCGCGTCATCCGCTCCAAAACAGCAAAGTTATTTGAGGCCAGCGCACGCTTAGGCGCCATTTTGGCGAAGTCCGATTCGGCGTTAGAAAACGCTTGCGCCCAGTATGGCCAAGCCTTGGGAACCGCATTTCAAGTCATTGACGATGTCTTGGACTACGACGGTGACCCCGCCGTCATGGGCAAAAACTTGGGCGATGATTTGCGTGAAGGCAAAGCGACACTGCCGCTGATTATTGCCATGCAGCGCGGTACTGATGCCCAGCGAAACATGATCAAGCTCGCCATAGAAACTGGTGAATTGTCGCAATTAAGCATCATTTTGGAAGCTGTGCGAGATACTGGCGCTTTAGCCGCATCTAGGCAGGCGGCAGCCTCTGAGGCGGCGCGCGCCATCAAAGCGCTAGACCAACTCAAACCTAGCCAATATAGGGATGCTTTATTACAATTAGCAAGCCAATTATTGGTTAGACATGCATAATCAACTTTGTATGCCAAACAATAGCTGACTTTTATATTCTTATATATTCATATATATTCATATTCTAGGAACCTATGGCAACCACTGTGAGTAAAAGCGTTAAAGAATTTGTCTTCGAATGGGAAGGCAAAGACCGCAAAGGAAAGCAGGTTCGTGGTGAAATACGTGCAGCCAGTGAAAACATAGTTCAGGCCTCTTTACGTCGCCAAGGTGTGCTGCCAACCAAGATCAAAAAGCGCTCTACACGCTCTGGCAAGGCCATCAAGCCAAAAGACATCGCCATTTTTACCCGCCAGTTTGCAACCATGATGAAGGCCGGCGTGCCGCTTTTGCAAACTTTTGATATTGTTGGTCGAGGCAACCCCAACCCTAGCGTCACGAAACTTTTAAGCGATATTCGCGCAGATGTTGAAACGGGTACATCGCTTAGCTCTGCGTTTCGCAAATATCCCAAATACTTCAACGCCCTGTACTGCAATTTGATTGAAGCCGGTGAGACTGCAGGTATTTTGGAAGCCTTGCTTGACCGTTTAGCCACTTACATGGAAAAAACGGAAGCCATCAAGTCAAAAATAAAATCAGCGCTGATGTACCCCATCGCCGTGGTGGTGGTGGCTTTTGTGGTGGTCACGATCATCATGATTTTTGTGATTCCGGCATTTAAGAGCGTGTTTAGCTCTTTTGGCGCAGATTTGCCAGCGCCGACACTGTTTGTTATGGCCATGAGCGAATTCTTCGTCAGCTACTGGTGGCTGATTTTTAGCGTGATTGGTGGTGGCATTTACTTATTTATGCAAGCTTGGCAACGCAACGAGAAAATGCAAATGGTGATGGACCGAATTTTGCTTAAAGTTCCTGTCTTTGGTGTTTTGGTAGAAAAATCGTGTGTGGCACGCTGGACGCGGACTTTATCAACCATGTTTGCCGCTGGTGTGCCCTTAGTAGAAGCGCTCGATTCTGTAGGCGGCGCAGCAGGAAATTCTGTTTATTTGAATGCGACAACCAGTATTCAGCGCGAAGTGTCTACCGGTACAAGTTTGACTACCGCAATGACCAACGCAAGCGTCTTCCCGTCTATGGTTTTGCAAATGTGCGCTATTGGTGAAGAATCTGGCACGATTGACCACATGCTTGGTAAAGCAGCCGACTTTTATGAGGCTGAAGTTGATGACATGGTCGCAGGTTTGTCTAGCTTGTTAGAACCCATCATCATTGTGTTTTTGGGCACTCTTATCGGCGGCATTGTGGTTGCTATGTATTTGCCGATTTTCAAATTGGGTCAAGTCGTTTGATGCAGTCTTTAAATATTGTGCAAGCCGGTGTATTTGGCTTTATCGGGTTATTGGTTGGTAGCTTTTTGAATGTGGTGATCTATCGTTTACCGAAAATGATGGAAAAGCAATGGGCGACAGAGGTTGCTGAATTCAAGGGGGAAACACGCCCGGATGAAGCCGTATTCAACCTGATGCTTCCGCGTTCAAAGTGCCCTAAGTGCGCACATCAAATCCGATGGTATGAAAATATTCCCTTGTTCAGTTACTTGTTTTTACGCGGCAAATGCTCCGCATGCAAAACGCCCATTAGCTTGCGATATCCAACAATCGAGCTGATCACGGGCGCACTGTTCTTTTACTGCATTTGGCATTGGGGGCTAACACCAACCGGCTTGGCATGGTGCGGATTTAGTGCCATGTTGCTATCATTGTCCATGATCGATTGGGACACTACCTTGCTGCCGGATGACATGACACTGCCTTTGCTTTGGGCTGGTCTGCTACTGGCGGCACTAAAAGTTACCAACGTTTCACTTGAATCAGCCATTTGGGGCGCTGCAATTGGCTATTTTTCATTGTGGCTTATTTACTGGATTTTTAAGCTTGTCACCGGTAAAGAGGGCATGGGTTACGGAGATTTCAAACTGTTTGCGGCTTTGGGTGCGTGGTTTGGCTGGCAGGCATTGATCCCTATCATTTTGATGGCTTCGGTTATTGGTGCAGTCATTGGCATTGCGCTCAAATTTTCCAGCAAATTACGTGAAGGTGGTTACATTCCTTTTGGGCCTTTTTTAGGTTTAGCTGGGTTCAGCGCCATGCTTTTTGGGCCACAAGCCATGTTGAAATTTGTAAGCTTGGCTTCGATTTAAGTTTACATCTGACAAATGCCAGATCAACTTACGCGTTTAGGATTGACAGGCGGCATTGGCAGCGGCAAAAGTACAGTTGCGAACATGTTTACTGCGTTAGGTGCTGTGGTCATTGATGCTGACGCTATTTCGCGTAGCCTTACCACGACGCATGGCGCGGCCATAGAAGCGATCAAACAGCAGTTCGGTGAAGCCATGATCAGCGCAGATGGAAGCTTAAACCGCAACCGAATGCGTGACTTGGTCTTTACAGACTCTGACGTGAAAAACCGACTTGAAAGTATCATTCACCCACTGATCAAACTTGAAATTCAACGACAAGACCAGACAGCTGTTCTCTTGGGCGCCAAACTGATAGTGTATGACATACCATTGCTGGTCGAGACGACGCATTGGAGACCGGTGTTAGATCAAGTATTGGTGGTTGACTGCCTGGAACAAACTCAAATTGAACGTGTTATGGCACGCAACACCTTGAAACAAGAAGATGTGAAAAAAATAATTGCCAACCAAGCCAGTCGAAAAATGCGTCACGGCGCGGCTGATATCGTTATATTCAATGATAGTATCACCGTCGAACAGCTTCGAGAGCAAGTGACGCAAGTTGTACAGCACTTACAGCACCCATTCGATGAACGGAAAAAATTGTGATCCTCTACGAATACCCTTTTAACGAAAGAATCCGGACTTACCTTCGACTTGAACATTTGTTCAATCGTCTTGGCGAATTATCATCGCGCGAGTCTGCGCTTGACCATCATTACGCTTTGACCACCATTTTTGAAGTGATGGACGTTGGCTCGCGTGCAGATCTTAAGTCTGACGTGATGAAAGATTTAGAGAAGCAAAAACAAGTATTTAACAGCTACCGCGGGAACCCCGCCATTGCCGAAGAAGCACTTGATGATGTGATTGCCGACCTCGAGCATTGCTTTACTGCGCTCAACAACTTAGCCGGCAAAGCTGGTCAATCGCTCACAGAAAACGATTGGTTGATGAGTGTACGCAGCCGTATGGGAATTCCTGGCGGCACATGCGAATTTGACTTGCCAGCTTACTACGCTTGGCAAAACGCGTCGTTTTTACGCCGCCGAACAGATATTACACGCTGGTCTGAACCATTGTCACCCTTGGCTAATGCTATTTTTTTACTTTTAAAAATCTTGCGCGAATCAGGTTCTGCTCAAAAAATGATTGCTAGCAGTGGTCAATTTCAACAGAATTTACCGCAAGGCAAACCCTATCAACTGCTGCGTATGCGGATTAATTCGTCGATGAATTTGATCCCTGAAATCAGTGGCAATCGTTTAATTGTGATGATTCGTTTGATGCGTCAAGATGATGCGGAGCGACTGCACCCTGCTGCAGAGGATGCGGCATTTGAATTGACGCTTTGCTCATGACGACTACAGCAAATCAATCCGTAAAAATAGTTGCTTGTCCGCAGTGCGGTGGTGACAGTATTTTTGCTGCCAGCAATGTTTACCGCCCATTTTGCAGCGAACGTTGCAAAAATATTGACTACGGCGCCTGGGCAAGTGAGCGCTTTAGGATGCCAGCAGACGCGCCGCCCGATGACCAAGTATACGGAGATGCTAAATTACAGTAAAACATCTCTCTAGCCAATGTATTTGCTGCCTATATCGCTATTAATTATATAGCAACTTAAACCCACTCAATTGACGCCATTTTCCAACCACTGAAGCACCGGAATTGTACCGGCCAACACGGGCGCGACTTGAACGGGCAAACTTTGCCAAGCAAATTGCTGTGATTCACGCATGTGCAATTGTCCGGTCCAAGCGGATATTTTACAAAAAGTCAAACGTACCAAAGCATGCGGGTAATCGACCACACTTGACCGCCAAATGCCTACGTCTTCAATGACAACGCCAATCTCTTCTATCAATTCACGGCGAAGTGCTTCTATAACAGTTTCATTGGCCTCAAGTTTGCCGCCAGGAAACTCCCAATAGCCTGCATAAGCTTTGCCAGCAGGTCGTGTTGTCATTAAAAAATCGCCATTCGAACGAATCAAAATACCGACGGCTACCTCTGTAACCGGTCTTTGGCCTAGCGTCGTTCGAGCAAGCTCGGGGTCAACAATCTTGACGTCTTCCACTCAAGCTCGTCCAGCAAAATCTCGTGCGAATTGGTAGGCGACACGACCACTGCGGGAACCGCGCTCCAAAGCCCAAACCAAGGACTGTGGCCGTGCTTCAGGTACTTTTTGAGCATCAATACCAAAGAAATTCAACCATTGGGCCACGATGGCCAGATACTCCTCTTGGTTGAATGGGTAAAAACTGATCCACAAACCAAAGCGTTCGGACAATGAGATCTTCTCTTCAACACCTTCACCGGGATGGACTTCGCCATCGTCCGTGTGTTGATAGGTCAGATTTTCCTTCATGTACTCAGGCAGCAAATGCCTTCGGTTGCTGGTGGCATAAATGAGTACATTAGGCGATGCCGCAGCAATGGAGCCATCCAATATCGACTTTAAAGCTTTGTAGCCCGGCTCGCCTTCCTCGAAGCTCAAATCATCGCAATAGACGATGAACTTCTCGGGACGATCTGACACAACATCAACGATGTCGGGTAAATCAACCAGATCAGCTTTATCGACCTCGATCAAGCGCAGTCCAAGAGCTGAGTATTCGTTCAAACAAGCTTTGATCAGCGATGATTTGCCCGTTCCACGTGCGCCAGTCAGCAAAACATTGTTGGCCGATTTGCCATCTACAAATTGCTTGGTATTGCGTTCAATTTTTTCTTTTTGAATATCAATTTCTTTTAAGTCATCCAGTCGAGTCACGCCAATATGGCGTACAGGCTCCAAGGTACCGTGGTTGTTGCTGCGTTTTCTGTATCGGAAGGCAATGGCTGCATTCCAGTCTGGCGCACTTAACGCTTGCGGCAATGTGGCTTCAAGTCGTGCTACGAGTGATTCTGCACGTAGCAAAAAGCGTTCGAAATTTTCGTTCATGGTGCAATCGAGTTAAGAGCGATAATCCGCATTGATTTTGACGTAGTCGTAAGACAAATCACAGGTCCAAACCGTTTCACTGACTTGACCACGACCGAGCACGACTCGGACCATGATCTCAGATTGTTTCATGACGAGCTGACCATCGGACTCTTGGTAATTTGGATTGCGTCCACCTTGGGTAGCCACATTTACGTCGTCTAAAAAAAGATCGATTTTGGTTTGATCAAGATCATCAATACCAGCATAGCCAACAGCAGCCAAAATGCGACCTAAATTTGGATCACTTGCGAAAAAAGCCGTTTTTACCAAAGGTGAATGCGCAATTGCGTAAGCAACCTTTCGACATTCTTCACTGGTTTTTCCGCCATCAACTTGAATGGATATAAATTTAGTAGCACCTTCACCATCGCGCACAATCGCCTGCGCTAAAAGTCGCGCAACTTCCATCATGGCAGCTTTAAGCACAGCGCCGTCAGCACTCGCCCAAGTTGAAATCGGCGTATTCCCTGCTTTATTAGTAGCGATGACGACAAATGAATCGTTGGTAGATGTGTCGCCATCCACTGTCACGCAATTGAATGAGCCATTGGCGAGCTCAGTTGCTAGTTGCTGAATCGCTTCGGGTGCAACGCAAGCATCTGTCGCCATAAATCCCAGCATCGTAGCCATGTTAGGGCGAATCATGCCAGCGCCTTTGCTGATGCCAGTGATGCTGATGGTTTTGCCGGAGATTTGAATTTGTTTGCTGAATGCTTTAGGTACGGTGTCCGTCGTCATGATGGCTTCTGCTGCACGCAGCCAGTGGCTCGTTTTGGCATCACCAATAGCAGCATCTAAGCCTGCGGCGATACGGTCATGTGGCAAAGACTCCATGATGACGCCGGTCGAAAAAGGCAATATCTGCTGAGGGGCAAGTCCTAACTTTTCCGCCAAGGTTCGGCAAGTAGACCGCGCACGCTTCAAACCGTCTTCGCCTGTCCCGGCATTTGCATTGCCAGTATTGATAACCATGGCACGTATGCCACCAGCTGAGTTGGTGTCACTTAAAGCCAGATGCTCTCTGCAAACTTGAACGGGCGCAGCACAAAACCGATTTTGTGTAAACACGCCAGCCACAGAGGCACCTTCATCCATCAATACAACCGTTAAATCTTTGCGGTTTGTTTTGCGAATACCAGCTTCAGTTACGCCGATTCGAAGTCCTTCAATATCCAGTAAAGAAGCTGCTAGAGGAGCGGTTAAGTTAACAGGCATTGCATACTTTCAAACTAATCTTTCAAAAACAGTTTTAGGCTAATTTTCCGTGGCACTGTTTGTATTTTTTACCGCTACCGCAAGGGCAGGGTTCATTGCGACCTACTCGACCTACTGGCGGCAAGCCTGCGGCATTTGGGCCAGCAGTTGACTCATCAAGCATCGTTATCGCTTCTCCGGTCTCAGTTGGCGCTGTGTAGGTAACATTAGCAATTTTTTCAGCCCGATTTTCCATGTCATCAGCCACACGCTCAATCTCTTCACTAGACTGAACTTTAACCGTCATTAAAACCTTGGTTACATCAAATTTAACGGCATCCAGGAGTTGACCGAACAATTCGAAAGCTTCTCGCTTGTACTCTTGCTTGGGTTGTTTTTGAGCATACCCTCGCAAGTGAATACCTTGTCGCAAATAATCCAATGAACTCAAATGATCACGCCAATGGCTGTCAATGTTTTGCAACAAGACCATGCGTTCGAAGTGCGTGAAGTTTTCTTCGCCAATTTGATCGACTTTGCTGTCAAAGCTCGAATTGGCAGCATCAACAACTTTTTCTAAAACTTCTTCATCTTCAATGGCGGAAGCTGCTTGTACTTCTTGCAACAAAGGCAAGTTGATTTGCCAATCTTGAGCCAAAGCTTTTTCCAAGCCAGCTAAATCCCATTGCTCTTCAACGGTACCTTCCGGTACATATTGGCGGACCAAATCCGTGAAACATCCTTCACGCAATGATTTAATTTGTTCGCTCAAGCTAACCGCATCCAAAATATCATTTCTCTGCTGGTAAATCACTTTGCGTTGATCGTTGGCGACATCATCGTACTCAAGCAACTGCTTACGAATATCAAAATTGCGCGCTTCAACTTTACGCTGGGCGCTTTCGATACTGCGCGTCACAATACCCGCTTCAATCGCTTCACCTTCAGGCATTTTGAGCCTATCCATGATGGATTTAACACGATCACCCGCAAAAATACGCATCAACGAATCATCAAGACTCAAGAAAAAGCGCGATGACCCGTTGTCACCTTGACGGCCTGAACGACCACGCAATTGATTGTCAATACGACGCGACTCATGGCGCTCAGTAGCGACGATACGCAGACCACCGACAGATTTCACAAACGCATGATCTGTGGCCCAAGTGGCTCGCAATTGTTCAATTTGCTTTTGTTTGACTGATTCATCCAACGATTCGTCTTGTTCCGTCGCATCAATCGCCATTTGCAAATTACCGCCCAGCACAATATCCGTACCACGGCCAGCCATATTGGTCGCGATGGTAATCATCTTTGGTCGACCCGCTTGTGCGACGATATCAGCCTCGCGCGCATGTTGCTTGGCATTGAGCACTTGGTGCGGCAAGCCTTCTTTTGTCAATAATTGGTCAATGATCTCAGAGTTCTCTATCGATGTTGTGCCCACCAAAACAGGTTGCCCACGCTCATAGCAATCACGAATATCTTTGACAGCCGCTTCGTATTTTTCATGCGTAGTTTTGTAAACACGGTCTAGCTGGTCCTCGCGCTGGCTTGGACGGTTCGGTGGCATCACCAGCGTTTCCAATCCGTAAATTTCTTGAAATTCGTAGGCCTCCGTATCCGCCGTTCCCGTCATGCCCGCTAATTTTCCATACAAGCGGAAATAGTTCTGAAACGTGATGGATGCCAGCGTTTGATTTTCTGCTTGGATAGCCACGCCTTCTTTAGCTTCAACCGCTTGGTGCAAACCGTCACTCCAGCGGCGCCCTGACATCAAGCGACCCGTAAATTCATCCACGATGACGATTTCACCCTCTTGCACAACGTAATGCTGATCACGATGAAATAAATTCATAGCCCTAAGCGCTGCGTACAAATGATGCACCAAGGTGATATTGGCCGGATCGTACAAAGTTGAACCCTCAGGGATCAAGTCCATGTTGTACAAAACACGCTCAGCATTTTCATGCCCCATTTCAGTCAAAAACACCTGCTGTGTTTTTTCATCCAACGTGAAATCGCCTGGCTTGGTAACGCCCTCACCAGTTCGTGGATCTGCTTCACCTTCTTGCCGAGTCAGTGTTGGCGCTACTTTATTCATAGCAACATACATCTCGGTGTGGTCTTCTGCTTGCCCACTGATGATCAAAGGTGTTCTGGCTTCGTCGATCAATATAGAATCAACCTCGTCAACAATGGCGTAGTTCAAACCGCGTTGTACACGGTCATTGACTTCGTAAACCATGTTGTCGCGTAAGTAATCGAAGCCGTATTCGTTGTTAGTGCCATAGGTAATATCAGCAGCATATGCGGCCTGCTTCTCTTCACGCGGCATGTTCGGTAAATTGATGCCAACACTCAAGCCTAGGAAGTTATAAAGCTTACCCATCCAACGTGCATCGCGATTGGCAAGATAGTCATTGACCGTCACAACATGAACGCCTTTACCCGTCAGCGCGTTCAAATACACAGGTAAAGTTGCTGTCAAAGTTTTACCCTCTCCAGTTCCCATTTCGGAAATTTTCCCGTAATGCAATGACATGCCACCCAGCATTTGCACATCAAAATGGCGCAGCTTCATGATCCGTTTGGAACCCTCGCGCACAACTGCAAAAGCTTCAGGCAGCAAAGAATCTAAAGTCTCACCCTGCGCAACTCTGTCTTTAAACTCTTGTGTTTTACTTTTCAACTGCTCATCACTGAGCAACTCTAACGAGGGCTCTAAAACATTGATTTTGACAATGACTTTGCGATATTGCTTAAGCTGCCTGTCGTTACGGCTACCAAAAATTTGCGTGAGAAAGTTACTTGCCATGAATAATTGAGCCAACTTACGCACTTATCGCACGCAAGCCAGAGTCGCTGGTTAATGTTATAAATAAATGGGGGAGCAAACAAGCGAATTTCAACGTTTGCTTGCAACGGTCATTAACCTTAGATTTTACCTTTGCTGACAGGCAATTCTGAAAAAATCAATTATTTGACCGATTTTGTGGCTACAGACTTTGCAACCAAATTCTTATCGTTTTTTACCAACAACTCATTGACCATGGTCTGGCCAGCAGTTAAGAACTTTTGTGGATCTTGGGGAATACCTTGAACCAGAACCTCAAAATGCAAATGTGGCCCAGTGGATCGACCTGTGGTGCCCACCTCGGCGATTTTTTGACCACGTTTAATCAAATCGCCTTTTTTAACATGTACTTGCGACGCATGTGCATATCGAGTTACCAAGTCATTGCCATGGTCAATTTCAATCATGTTGCCATACGCGGCATGAAATTCTTGGGTGACGACGACACCACCGGCAGCGGCCACGATCGATACGCCAGTAGAAGCTTGAAAATCTAATCCCGTGTGCAAGGCTGATCTACCATTTAGGGGGTCAATCCGCCAACCAAAAAGAGAGCCTAAATTGCCGGAGGCAACAGGATGCTGTGTCGGAATCATTAGTTTTTTGATTTTCAAATCAAACAATCTTGATTCAACCACTGTCAGCATATCAACTCGCTGTCCTGTATGTACTTCCAGATCGTTCAATGCAGCCTGCAACTCTTCCATGCTTAATGATCGCTCAGAAACCAGTGCGCCACCGCTGCCACGCTTGCCAGACTCAGTCAGAGGCAATCCTGCAAGTCCGGAAACGCGCTCGCCCAATGCATCCAATTGCAGCAACTTAGCCTGCATTTCACCCACTTTTTTAGCCATAGCATCTAAATTCTCTCGCAGAAAACGTTCACGCTGAACTGTGTCATCTTTTGCTACCAATTTAACAACGCTGTCAACCATCGGCCAGCCAGCACGAGCTGCGGTGAGGAAAACCCAGTGGTATAGTCCAACCGAAACCAGCATCAAACACATTGCGCTCAGCAAACCAAGCAGGATTAACTTGGCTCCACTTAAATGCATGGCTTTACTTTTTGCAAGCCAAGCGTCAGTGATAATCAAATGCATAAGCTACTACTCCCAAATACTTAAGCCATGAACCGTCGCAAAACACCCTACTCGATTGAAGAGGCAACAAAAGAGTCGCCAACTTTGGCGAAACTGATTGATTTGTCGCGTGAATCGAATGCTATGCTGCAATCTATTCAGCCCTTCATTCCATCAACCTTAAGGCCTGCCATAAAAGCAGGGCCGGTTGATGGTACTACCTGGTGCTTGATTGTCGAGGGGAATGCAGCAGTTGCAAAATTAAGACAGCTGCTGCCTAGATTTCAAGCACACCTACTTTCAACAGGAAAGCAGGTTACTGACATACGTTTAAAAGTGCATTTAGCGAAAAAGAATATCTAACGCTAAATTTCTAAACAAAAAAAATGGTGCCGATTATCGGAGTCGAACTGATGACCTACCGCTTACAAGGCGGGTGCTCTACCAACTGAGCTAAATCGGCGTATCTCTTATTCTAACTTGAAATTTCATCAACTCTGTATTGCTGTTTCGAATATTTTCAATTACTTGACAATTTTTAAGACTGGTCTTGTTGCTGCTGGTGCTTTCGGTGTTTGCCCCAGCTTTTCAGCATTGATTTCTTCGCCAGGCTCGTCGTCTAAAACAGCAACATTTGGAGCGACATTTGGGAAGACCATGCCTTGGCTGGTCTCGCGCGCATATATCGCCATAACGCGATTTACAGGCACCAAAATATCACGTGCAACGCCTGAAAATCGAGCCTTAAATTCAATGTAGTCATTACCCAATTTCAAACCGCTTGTGGCATCAAAGCTGAGATTTAAAACGATCTCTTTGTCTTTGACATGCTCTTTAGGAACCTGCGTATTGGCATCAACCTGCACCGTGATGAGCGGCGTGAATCCATTGTCAACACACCATTCGTGCAATGCTCGAATGAGGTAAGGACGCGTCGATGTAGATTCAGTCGAATTGATCACAATGCAATCTCATTTTTGCCAAGCAAATTACTTGCGCATCACCTTCTCAGATGGCGTCAACGCTTCAATATAGGCTGGGCGAGAGAAAATACGCTCTGCATATTTAAGCAAAGGCGCAGCGTTTTTGCTGAGCTCAATACCGTAGAAATCTAAGCGCCATAACAGTGGCGCAATAGCGACGTCAAGCATCGAGAAATTGTCACCCAACATGTACTTGTTTTTCATAAAAACAGGTGCGAGTTGCGTCAAACGATCACGAATATGCGAACGCGCTTTTTCCAGCAATTTGTCATTGCCTTTGTTCGCACGGTTTTCTAAAGTGCTGACATGCACAAACAATTCTTTTTCAAAATTGAGCAAGAACAAACGCACACGCGCGCGGTCAACCGGGTCGCCAGGCATCAACTGCGGATGCGGGAAACGTTCATCAATGTACTCATTGATGATGTTTGATTCGTACAAAATCAAATCGCGTTCCACCAAAATAGGTACTTGTCCGTAAGGATTCATCAAACTGATGTCTTCCGATTTGTTGTACAAATCAACGTCACGGATTTCAAAATCCATACCTTTTTCGAACAATACAAAACGGCTACGATGAGAGAAGGGACACGTGGTTCCCGAATAAAGCACCATCATGGTGAAGACTCCTAAAAATCAAAAAGAGTGGGAACCTTAGAAGGCCGCCCCACTCCGACAACCCAACTCAGACAAAAGCCTCAGCTGGATCAAGAAAATATAACCAGTATTCGAACTGCTTATTTAACATCTTTCCAGTAAGACGCATTCAAACGCCATGCAATCACGGAGAACATCAACAAGAACAACAATACCCACACACCAACGCGTACGCGGCTGGCTTGCGCTGGCTCTGCCATCCACTGCATATAACCCACCAAATCGCCAACAGCTTCGTCATATTGCAGCGGCGTCATTGAGCCTGGCTTAACCTGCTCCCACTTGCCAGAAAAAACTTGTACTTTATGACCATGCTCTTCAACTTCGTTGAAAACCGGTTTACGCTCACCCTGCAACTCCCACAACACATGCGGCATGGCAACGTTAGGCATAGCAAGATTGTTCCAACCTGTTGCTTTGGTTTCGTCGCGGTAGTAAGTACGCAAATAAGTGTACAAATAGTCAGCACCAGTACCGCCACTTCCAGCACGAGAGCGAGCGATCACTGTCAAATCTGGTGGGTTTGCACCCAGCCAATCTTTGGCTTGCTTAGGATCAATCGCTGCCTTCATGGTTTCACCCACTTTGTCAGTTGCAAACAGCAAGTTGTCTTTGATTTGCGTTTCTGTCAAACCAATGTCTTTCAAGCGGTTGTAACGCATGTAAGCGGCGGAATGGCAGTTCAAGCAATAGTTCACAAACAGCTTTGCACCGTTTTGCAAAGATGCCATGTCATTGACTTTGTTAGGCGCTTTGTCCCAATGAACACCTTCCGAGCTAGCTTGAACGCCTGCAACAAAACCCAAGGACAAGATAAGGCTAAGGAGTAGTTTTTTCATATTATGGTTCTCCTTCTAATCAATGTGCAGCAAAAACAATGCGATCAGGCACGGCTTTGGGTGTACCCAATTTGCTCCACCAAGGCATCAACAAGAAGAAGCCGAAATAAAACAAAGTACCGACTTGAGAGACGCGCTCACCGATGGCAGACGGCGGCTGCACACCCAAATAACCCAAAACAAGGAAGTTGATGACAAAAATGCCATACATGTACTTGTGCCAATCTGGACGATAGCGAATCGACTTCACTGGGCTGTTGTCCAACCAAGGCAAGAAGAACAAAATAATGACCGCGCCGCCCATAACGACCACACCCCAGAATTTCGCATCAATCGCCAACATCATGGCGCTAACGCCAACTGCAGCAACAATCGCCGCACCTTTGAACAGCGTTGGCAATCTGGACTTGAATGCTGCAAATGCAGCCGCACCCAAAACGCAAGCAATCAAGGCATACATCATTTGCGATGTGATGGCACGCAACATAGAGTAATACGGTGTGAAGTACCACACTGGTGCGATGTGTGCTGGTGTTTTCAACGGGTCGGCCGGGATGAAGTTGTTGTACTCCAAGAAGTAACCACCGAACTCAGGTGCGAAGAAGATGATGGCGGTGAACACCATCAAGAACATGCTGACCGCAAAAATGTCGTGCACGGTGTAGTAAGGGTGGAAAGGAATACCGTCCACGGGGTGACCGTCTTTGTCTTTCAACGCATTAGGGCCTTTGATTTCAACGCCGTCTGGGTTGTTTGAGCCAACTTCATGCAAAGCAATGATGTGCGCTGCCACCAAGCCGAGCAAAACCAATGGCACAGCGATCACGTGGAAGCTGAAGAAACGGTTCAATGTCGCGTCACCCACCACATAATCACCACGAATCAGCAAAGCCAAGTCAGGGCCGACAAACGGGATAGCAGCAAACAAGTTAACAATCACTTGCGCGCCCCAATAGCTCATTTGACCCCATGGCAGCAAGTAGCCCATGAAAGCCTCAGCCATCAGGCACAAGAAAATCGCGCAGCCGAAAATCCAAACCAACTCGCGTGGCTTCCTATAGCTACCATAGATCAAACCACGGAACATATGCATATAGACCACGACGAAGAACATCGACGCGCCTGTGGAATGCATGTAGCGCACCAACCAGCCCCAAGGCACATCGCGCATGATGTATTCGACGGATGCAAACGCCAAGGCAGCGTCTGGCTTGTAATGCATCACCAAAAAGATGCCGGTGACGATTTGAATCACCAGCACCAAGAGCGCCAAAGAGCCAAACATGTACCAGAAGTTGAAGTTTTTAGGAGCGTAGTACTCGCTTAGATGTTCTTTGTAGAGCTTGCTGGCCGGGAAACGGTTGTCAACCCAGTTCAGCGCTTTTTCTCCCGCCGAAGCGTTTGGAGAGACTTCTTTAAAAATAGCAGCCATTATGATTTACCTTAAGCTTTTTTATCTTCACCAATGATCAGGCGAGTGTCAGACAAGAACATGTGCGGTGGAATTTCTAGGTTATCAGGCGCAGGTTTGTTTTTGTAAACGCGTCCAGCCATGTCAAACGTTGAACCGTGGCAAGGGCACAAAAAGCCGCCTGTCCAGTCGTCTGGCAAGGAAGGCTGTGCGCCTGGCGTGAACTTGTCTGACGGTGAGCAGCCCAGATGCGAGCAAATGCCGACAGCGACGAAGATTTCAGGCTTGATAGAGCGTGCTTCGTTTTGAGCATACGCTGGTGTCAACTCTTCTGGTTTACGTTCTGATTTTGGATCTGCCAATTGCCCGTCTATGCCTTTAAGCGCGGCCAATTGTTCAGGCGTGCGTTTGACGATCCAAACTGGCTTCCCGCGCCATTCCACAGTCAACTTTTCGCCGGGTTTCATGGCGGAAATATCAACTTCAACCGCTGCGCCGGCCGCTTTGGCACGCTCAGACGGGGCAAAACTGCTGACGAAAGGGACGGCTACAAAGCCTGCGCCCACTGCGCCTGCGCAGCTGGAGGCTATCAGCCATGTTCTTTTACTGGTATCGACGCTTGCGCTCATAGGTGCATTCTTTTGTGAAATTTAACGAAATGGGGTGCGAATCAGGGTTAACACCGTATTGTAGCTGACCGATCAAAGAAAAATCAACCCAAAGCCTACCCCAAAGTACCCTTCAACAGCATTTTTATGGCACTTTTCTAGACTTCTTGGCACCTAGTCCTACGCAAAAAAGCCAAGTTGACAGACAACTTACAAAGGTCTTAATCGCACCGTTAGCTTTCTAACAACTATTAAGGGGGAAAATTATGCGCATGATGTCTGAGTTTAAAGAGGGCCGTCTGTAGATAAATTTCATCTATTTTTAAGGCGCTAAAGAGACTACACCAAGCTTTTTGCCATCTTGATAGCCGCAATCAAGCTAGAAGCGTCCGCAACGCCCTGCCCCGCGATGTCAAACGCTGTACCGTGGTCCGGACTGGTGCGCACCAGCGGCAGCCCCAGCGTCACGTTCACCCCCTGCTCCACACCCAAATACTTCACTGGAATCAGCCCTTGGTCGTGGTACATCGCAATCACAGCGTCAAATTCGCCTAACTGCTTTTGAGCTAAGCCATTGGCATCATTCACTATTTTGTCCCGCGCTCGCATAAAAATCGTGTCTGGCGCAAACGGCCCCACCACATCGATGCCTTCTTTTTGAGCCGCTGCAATAGCTGGCGAAATGATGTCAATCTCCTCACGCCCAAACAAACCACCCTCACCCGCATGCGGGTTCAAACCGGCCACGGCGATGCGCTGCCTGGGCTTTTGCTGACCTGATGGCTGTAAATTCTGTGGGAATTCCGCGACAGCCCCCCCCATCGTTCTGTGCAAAAAATCACGGGTTATGCGAATAGTTTCAATCACGTTATCGTAAGAAACTGCCTCAATCGCGTCCCGCAGCGACATATGGATGCTCACCAAAACGGTGCGCAACTCCTCATTCGCCAACAACATCCGCACAGGCACATCTTGGATGGATTTGCCTAAAAACGCAGCAGCCTCAGCCTGCAGCAGCTCGGTATGTCCCGGAAACTTCACCCCCGCCAACGCCAACGCCTCTTTGTGCAGCGGCGCAGTGACGATTGCCGAAATCTGCCCCTTCAAAGCCGCCCGCACCGCCCAAACCACAGCATCCGCCGCCGTTTTGCCCGCTTTGGCGCTTATTTTGCCTATTTCAAAATATTCAGGAATAGCTACTTTTTCACCCTCTTTTTGCTCTTTTATTTGTAGCACTCTAAGCATATGATACGACGACTGAATGCCAATTTCACACTCTAAAATTGCTTCAATTTTGATAGCACCACTTCCGCCATCGACAAACCCCGCCGCCCGTTGCAGCGTGGCCACATCGCCCACGACGAAACAGTTTTTTGTCAGCTCCGGCTCTTGTATAAACGCTTTGACGATGATTTCAGGGCCGATTCCCGCAGGATCGCCCATGGTGATGGCAATGGGGGCGATAGGGGCGCTGGGTAAATGACTCATGCGGGGTTATCAATCTCGATAAATTGATGCTCAATGCTTAATTTTTCAGTAACAAACGCCGCCACCGCCGGCGCACCATAGCGTTCAGTCGCATGGTGGCCACAGGCAAAGTAGGCGACGCCACATTCGCGGGCGAGGTGGGCTTGGGGTTCGGACATTTCACCGGTAATAAAAGCGTCTGCTCCTGCGGCGATGGCGGCTTCAAAATAACTCTGCGCACCACCAGTACACCACGCTATGTTTTTAATAGTACACTTATCAATAAATACACTAGTTACAGGCTTTTTTAGTGTTTTTTCTAGGTGTTTTTGCAGGTTTTCTGGTACATAAGGCTGATTTTGCGAAGTTTGCGCAACATTGGCCATCCAACCCAGTGATTGATCGCCAAAATACTGGATTTCGCCTCTTTCAACTGCTTTTGGGGTGATAAAGCCGAGTTTTTGCCCCAATTGGGCGTTGTTGCCCAACTCTGGGTGCGCGTCTAGCGGCAGGTGGTAGGCGAAAAGGTTGATGTCGTGGGCGAGCAGCAGTTTCAGGCGTTCTTTCATCCAACCCGTCACGACCCCCGTCTGTCCGCGCCAAAACAGGCCGTGGTGGACGAAGATGGCGTCGGCTTTGGCAAAAATAGCGGCTTCTATCAAAGCACGGCTGGCGGTGACGCCGGAGACGATTTTACGGACCTGCGCTTTGCCCTCAACCTGCAGGCCGTTGGGGCCGTAGTCTGTGAAGCGTTCGGGCTGGAGCAGGCTGTTGAAGGCGGAAAGTAGCTCTTGTCTAGCTATGGCTTGTCGGTCAGTCATGGGGCTTGAAACGTTGATAGAGATATTAGGAAGCTTGCTTTGATTTTCACCATTGTGCCCCCACTTTACTAATTCAATGGGTGATTCAAGCTGTTCCAAGCTGATTTCTTCCACTTTTGGATGGACAATCTAACTATGAAACGATTTTGGCTCTTTTTCTCTCAAACAGTGACCGTTTTACTCGCGGCGCTTTTCATCGTCACCACGCTGAAACCAGCTTGGCTGGGTAATTCCGCGGGTTGGTTGGGCAGCTCTAAGGCGCAGGTCGCGGGCATTTCCGTGACCGAAGCGCCAGCGCCCAGCGCCGGTTCTGTGCCCGTAGGCAGCTTTCGCGCAGCGGCGCAAAAAGCGTCTGCAGCAGTGGTTAGCCTGAATATCAGCAAAAACGCGGTTAAAAATCCACACATGGATGACCCCTGGTTCAAGTTTTTCTTTGGCGAGCGTGGTCAAAATGGCGGCTTGGGCGGCCAAGGTTTTGAGCCACAGCAAGCGGGCTTGGGCAGCGGCGTGATTGTCAGCACAGACGGTATCATTTTGACCAACAACCACGTGGTGGAAGGCGCGGACGAGATTGAAGTGATCTTGAACGACGGCCGCCGTGCCATTGCCAAAGTGATAGGGACGGACCCAGATTCTGACCTCGCCATCCTCAAAATCACACTCGACAAATTGCCAGCGATTGTGCTGGGCAACTCTGACGCGCTGCAAGTGGGCGACCAGGTTCTAGCCATTGGCAACCCGTTTGGCGTGGGGCAAACGGTGACCAGCGGCATTGTGAGCGCACTCGGGCGCAATCAGCTGGGCATCAACACATTTGAGAACTTCATCCAAACCGATGCCGCCATCAACCCTGGCAATTCGGGTGGTGCGCTGGTTGATGTGAATGGCAATTTGCAAGGCATCAACACCGCGATTTATTCGCGCTCTGGTGGCAGCATGGGTATTGGTTTTGCGATTCCGGTTTCGACCGCCAAACAAGTCATGGAAGGCATTGTGAAAGACGGCGTGGTGACGCGTGGTTGGATCGGTGTTGAGCCGCAAGATTTGTCGCCAGAGCTTGCCTTTACTTTTGGAATCAAAAATTTAACGAAATCCGGTGATTCTTTACAAGGCGTCATCATCACCGGCGTTTTGCAGGGTGCACCAGCAGCCAAAGCGGGCATTGTTCCTGGGGATGTCATTGTGAGCATTGCCGGAAAACCGATTCGTAACGTTTCGGAATTATTGACACAAGTGTCAAGCATCAAGCCCGGAAGCAGTGAAAAATTTGGCATTATTCGCAAAGAAATGCCATTGGAGTTGATCGTTGCAGCAGGGACACGTCCACGGCCTAAGGGGCAGGCGCGTTAAAGTACGGCAAGCGATTATTTTTGACACTTAAAAATATCGCTTTCAATTTCTTGAACAACTTTTTGCCCTACGAACTTGAAAAAACTCGCCCTGTTAAAAATTACCGGCGCTGCCCTTTTAGCCACTGCTGGCTTTTTAGCACAAGCGGTACCTGTGCAAGGCGGCCGAGCAGACGCAACCACGTGAACGCGTTTATCGTTAAATCGGTTTAACTTAATTGAAAGCCGCAAGGACTTAAGTTCTTGCGGCTTTGTGCTTTCTGGCTTTGTAGCTATAATCAGTATTAATCCGAGGAGCGATGCAGTTCAAATCAGTTGAACGAGGCTCGGACAGCATGCAAGATTGAAACTACCCAGTTTTCAGCCGCACTGCACCAACCGCGCTCACCCACTGTTATGTGAGGTGAAGCCGGTGGATCAACATTCCCCAAAAGTTTCGTCTTTCAATCGCAGTGGTAATTCTTAACTTGTTGAGTTATCTATTTAACTTTAAATATTTGGAGTGAGCCATGAAACCAGTCGCAAAATCGAAAACTACCGCAGCCAAACCAGTAGCTAAGCCAGCAACTAAACCCGCAGCGAAACCTACAGCGAAAGCAATCGTCAATGCTGTCGTCGCTGCTGTCAAGCAAGACTACGCTATCGCTGACATGAGCCTTGCCGCTTTTGGTCGCAAAGAGCTGAACATCGCCGAGACAGAAATGCCAGGCTTGATGTCTATCCGTGAAGAATTCGCCAAGGCACAGCCGCTCAAAGGCGCACGCATCACCGGCTCTTTGCACATGACGATTCAAACCGCTGTGTTGGTTGAAACTTTGCAAGCTTTGGGCGCTGAAGTGCGCTGGGCTTCATGCAATATTTTCTCGACACAAGACCACGCCGCTGCCGCTTTGGTCGCCGCTGGTACGCCGGTGTTTGCCTACAAAGGCATGAGCTTGGACGTGTATTGGGATTACACACACCGCATTTTTGAGTTCACCGGCAAAAAAGGCACGGCTGCAGAAGGTCCGAACATGATTTTGGACGACGGTGGCGATGCTACTTTGTTGATGCATTTGGGCACACAAGCTGAGAAAGACCTCAAAGTCATCTCTAAGCCAGGTAGCGAAGAAGAGATTTGCCTGTTCAATGCGATCAAAGCAAAGTTGAAAGTTGACCCCACCTGGTACAGCCGCCGCCTGAAAAACATCATGGGCGTAACGGAAGAAACAACCACGGGCGTGTTGCGCTTGAACGAAATGTCTGTCAAAGGCACTTTGAAATTGCGCGCCATCAACGTGAACGATTCAGTGACCAAGTCAAAATTCGACAACCTGTACGGTTGCCGCGAGTCTTTGGTTGACGCGATCAAGCGCGCCACCGACGTGATGATTGCTGGCAAAGTGGCTTTGGTCGCTGGCTACGGCGACGTGGGCAAGGGCTCAGCACAAGCTTTGCGCGCCTTGAGCGCTCAAGTGTGGGTGACAGAAGTTGACCCGATCAACGCATTGCAAGCCGCGATGGAAGGCTACAAAGTCGTTACCATGGAATACGCTGCTGACAAGTGCGACATTTTTGTCTCTGCCACCGGCAACAAAAACGTCATCACCTACAAGCACATGGACGCGATGAAAAACAACGCCATCGTTTGCAATATTGGCCATTTTGACAATGAAATCGACGTTGCTTCCTTGAGCAAATGCAAATGGGAAGAGATCAAACCACAAGTGGACCACGTGATTTTCCCTAAATCTGGTAAAAAACCATCTAAGCGCATCATCTTGTTGGCGCAAGGCCGTTTGGTGAACTTGGGCTGCGGCACAGGTCACCCAAGCTTTGTGATGTCTTCCAGCTTTGCGAACCAAACGATTGCACAAATCGAATTGTTCACCAAGCCAAAAGAATACAAAATCGGCAAAGTGTATGTCTTGCCTAAGCATTTGGATGAAAAAGTGGCACGTTTGCACCTGAAAAAGGTGGGCGCTGTGTTGACTGAATTGACCACAGAGCAAGCTGACTACATCGGCGTAAGCAAATCAGGCCCCTACAAGGCGGATACATACCGCTATTAATTACCGCCCGCTTTGTCATTCCCGCGAAAGCGGGAATCCATGGTGGCGGTTGTGGATTCCCGCCTTCGCGGGAATGACGGCGATTAAACTATTAAATATATAGCGCTACTGGCAACAAATACAACAGCTAGCACTATATTTACCTCTGAAATAACTACTTCATGCGTGCAGATCAACTTCTCGTCCATCGTGGCCTAGCCAGCACCCGTGCGCAAGCGCAGCGGCTGATTGCCAGCGGTGTGCAGTGGCTCAAACTGAGTCACCACCACACTGCGCAGGGGGCGATGAGCAGTGCCGAAATTGGCGCATCGTCTGGCTCAACGAGCTCTACGCTAAGCTCCACACTTTACTGGCAACGCATCGCCAAAAACGGTGACATATTGCCCGATGACGCGCAAATTGAGCTGCTCAACGACGCCGAAGCCCGCTACGTTTCGCGCGGCGGTTTGAAGCTTGAAGGTGCGCTCAAACAGCTGGGTTTGTCAGTTAAAGGCAGCACTTGCTTAGATGTCGGTCAATCGACCGGCGGCTTTACCGACTGTTTGTTGCAGCTCGATGCGGCACGCGTCGTTGGCGTCGATGTTGGTTTTGGACAACTGCACGACAAGCTGCGCTCTGACGAACGCGTCTTGTGCTTTGAGCGTGTGAACGCACGTGAGCCGGGTGCAATTGCAGCTGAGATTGCCAAGCTGCTGGCAGATGAAGATGAAGCAGAAGGCGACGATTTTGAGTCAGCGTTTGACGATGACAACTATGATGACATCGATTTTACGCCTAAAAACATAGCAACTCAGGCAACAAATACAACGGCTAATTCGACAAATACTGCGCCAAATTCAGAGGTAAACAACGATATATTTGAACCTGATTTTGTTGCCGAATTCGACTTCATCGTCGGCGACCTGTCGTTTATCTCCCAAACCCTCGTCTTACCCGCTATTGCACCGCTGCTGAAACCTAACGGCTGTTTGGTCATGCTGGTGAAGCCACAGTTTGAGTTGAATTTTGGCCAAGTCGGCAAAGGCGGCATCGTGCGTGAAGCGGCTTTGTACGAGCAGGTTGAAAACCGTGTGCGCGAAGCTTATGCAGAACAAGGCTTGACGGTTCACGCTTGGCTGGAGTCACCCATTCAAGGTGGCGACGGCAACCGCGAGTTTTTTATTCATGCAACTAAAGCTGAAGTACGAGCTGAAGTGCAAGCAGAAGTACAGGTGGAAGCGCCTGCTGAAGCCGTGGTAAAAACAAAAGTAAAAACTAAAAAAGCAAAGTAAACAACTTTGAGAAATCAGTATGACAACTAATTTATCGATCAGCTTAGAGTTTTTCCCTCCTAAAACGCCCGAAGGCTTTGAGAAACTGCGCGTGGTGCGCCAAGCTTTGTACCCTTTGAGGCCGCAGTTTTGCTCCGTCACTTTCGGTGCGGGTGGTTCGACCCAAGCAGGCACGTTTGGCACGGTCAATGAAATTTTGGCTGAAGGTGTGGACGCGGCGTCGCATTTTTCCTGCGTAGGCGCAACCAAAGCAACAGTTCGTGAGCAGTTGGCAGAACTGCGCTCCAATGGCGTGAAGCGCTTGGTGGCACTGCGCGGCGATTTGCCCAGTGGCTACGGCGCAGGCGGTGAGTTTCACTATGCCAGCGATTTGGTTGAATTTATCCGCGCTGAAACGGGCGACACTTTTCACCTTGAAGTCGCCAGCTACCCAGAGGTCCACCCGCAAGCAAAATCGCCCGAAGCGGACATGCAAGCCTTCGTCACCAAGGTCAAAGCGGGTGCGGATTCGTCCATCACCCAGTATTTTTACAACGCAGCGGCCTACTTTCACTTCATGGAAGAGTGCGCCAAACACAACATCACCATTCCGGTGATTCCAGGCATCATGCCTATCACCAGCTCAACCCAGTTGATGCGTTTTTCTGACGCGTGCGGTGCTGAGATTCCGCGTTGGATTCGTTTGCGTTTGAACGCTTTTGGCGACGACACCTCCTCTATCAAAGCCTTTGGCTTGGATGTGGTGAGCAGTTTGTGCGAAGAGTTGATCAAAGG
The DNA here is from genome assembly GCA_947485165.1 of Comamonadaceae bacterium. Classification (GTDB taxonomy): domain Bacteria; phylum Pseudomonadota; class Gammaproteobacteria; order Burkholderiales; family Burkholderiaceae_C; genus Aalborgiella. The sequence goes on along the minus strand of CANKRG010000001.1, from coordinate 3,631 downwards.
TGGTGCACCAAGTATTCACTTCTACACCATGAACCAAAGCGTGGCGACACTGGCGATTTGTAAAAACTTGGGCTTGCAAGGCTCGTAGCAACCTCGTAGCTGCCTCGTAATAACTTCGTAGTAGCCCCATGAAGTATGGTTAAAAGTACTTTTATGGGACATTTTGCAAAGTGAGCGAGTGCGTCATTTACACTCGCAAAATGGCTACCAATTTAAACGGGCAACTCGTCGTTGCCATTTCATCCCGCGCCTTGTTCGACTTTGAGCAAGAAAACGAGGTTTTTGAGCAAGGCGACGATCGTGCCTATATGGACTTGCAGCTGTCCAAGCTAGACGAACCCGCCAAGCCCGGCGTGGCTTTTTCACTGGTTAAAAAACTGCTCGCGTTCAATTCCGGCGACATCAAACGGGTTGAAGTCGTCATCTTGTCACGCAATGACCCAGTCTCAGGCATGCGCGTCTTTCGCTCAGCGCAACACTACGGCCTGGCTGTGCAGCGCGGTACCTTCACGCGCGGCCAGCCACCGTGGCGCTACCTCAAACCGCTGCATGCCAATCTGTTTTTATCCACGCATTTGAGCGATGTACGCGCTGCACTAGATGCAGACGTTCCCGCAGCGCAGGTTTACCCACAATCGACCCATGCCAGCAGTGCCCACCCGAACGAGGTGCGTATCGCTTTTGACGGCGACGCCGTGCTTTTCAGCGACGAAGCTGAGCGTGTGTTTCAAGAACAGGGTTTGTCCGCCTTCCAACAACACGAAAAAGACAACGCCAATTTGCCGCTGAGTGGTGGGCCTTTCAAACCGCTGTTAGAAGCGCTTCACCGCCTGCAGCAAGAAGGCACGCCTACGATGCGCCTACGCACCGCCCTAGTCACCGCCCGCAGCGCACCCGCGCACGAGCGCGCGATTCGCACCTTGATGAACTGGAACATCGAGGTGGACGAAGCCATGTTTTTAGGTGGTTTGGCCAAAGGCGAATTCTTACGAGAGTTTGAACCTGACTTTTTCTTTGATGACCAAACCGGCCACGTCAACTCTGCCGCCATGCATGTGCCATCTGGGCATGTGGCCAGTGGTGTTTCAAACAAATAAATAAATTCGCATAAATCATTTTTTTAGGGACGAAGATGCAACTTATCGATAAATTCAAATCTTTCAATGGCTTCGTGAAACGTGTCGTCAAGCTGTCAATGCCCTATTTCAATTCTGAAGAAAAATGGACAGCTCGTGGGTTTTTATTGGCGATTGTGTTGCTCAATTTAGGGACTGTGTTCATGGCGGTGCAGTTCAACGAGTGGTACAAAGTTTTTTACGACGCGCTGGAAAAGCGCGATCAACCCGTGTTTTGGACGCAATTAGGTCGCTTCAGTTACTTGGCTTTTGGCGCGATCATCATTGCGGTGTACAAGTTTTACATCACGCAGTTGTTAGAGATGCGCTGGCGCAAATGGATGACGGCGGATTATTTAGAGCGCTGGCTCACTAACCAAACCTTTTACAAATTGGAATTGATGCGGTTTGCAACTTCCGCCAACACTGAAGCCAAAACAGACAACCCAGATCAGCGCATTTCTGAAGACGTCAACCAGTTCACCAGTGCCACGATCTCGCTGAGCATGGGCTTGCTCAATTCTGTGGTCACCTTATTGAGCTTCATCGGTATTTTGTGGGCGCTCTCGGGCGCGTTCGCTTTCTCGCTGGGTGGCAGCAGCTACACCATTCCGGGGTTCATGGTCTGGGCTGCTGTCGTGTATTGCGCAGTGGGCAGTCTGCTGACGCATTACATTGGCCGCTCACAAATCAAGCTCAACTTTTTCCAGCAACGCTACGAGGCGGACTTTCGCCACCACATGGTGCGGGTACGCGAATACAGCGAGTCCATCGCTCTTGACAAAGGCGAAAAAGTGGAGTCAACGCAACTTGGCAACCGTTTTATAACCGTTTTAGCCAATTACCTCAAACTCCTGCAAGCGCAGAAAAAGTTGATCTGGTTCACCAGTTTTTTTGGGCAAGCAGCGGTGATTTTTCCATTCGTTGTCGCCGCGCCGCGTTTTTTCAGTGGCGCCATTCAATTGGGTGAACTGATGCAAATCTCAAGCGCTTTTGGGCAAGTGCAGGGCTCATTGAGTTGGTTTGTCGACAGCTACAGCGGTTTAGCCTCTTGGCGCGCCACCACGGACCGGTTGACCAGCTTTAACGACAGCATGGCTGCCAGTGAGGCTTTGGCAGGGCAACAGGCTGCTATTGCTAGCAACGTTACACCACACTCAAATACGCTGACCGCAAGCGACTTGACACTGTCACTCCCAAATGGAGAAGTACTGCTAACACATGCGTCGTACTCAGCGCAAGCGGGCGACGCTATTTTGCTCAACGGACCGTCAGGCAGTGGCAAATCAACGCTGTTCCGCGCTTTCGCAGGTATTTGGCCATTCAGCAAAGGACAAATCCACATGCCTGCGAACGCCATGTTTATCCCCCAACGTCCATATTTCCCCAACGGCACTTTGCGTGATGCACTGGCTTACCCAGAACCAGCAGGCAAATATGACAATGCAGCACTGCAAGCCGCCTTGACAGATGCTTTGCTGCCGCAACTAGCCAACCGCTTAGACGACAAAGAAGCTTGGGGGCAAATGCTCTCAGGCGGCGAACAACAACGCTTAGCGATTGCCCGCGTTTTGCTTAAAAAGCCACAATGGGTATTTGCCGACGAAGCGACCAGTGCATTGGATGTAGAAGCCGAAAACACACTCTATAAACGACTTATAGCCAGCGTATCACTTGCCAAAGGTGCAATTATATCTATAGCCCATAGACCAAGCGTGGCAGTCTTTCACAATCAAACTTGGACGCTTCAAAAATCTACAACTGTCGGTGCTGCAGACGATTCAAACTCAGCAACCTACGCAGTCGCCGCCACCCAACGGTCGTAACCTTTAGCTCGCAATTCGCAGGCTGGGCATTCGCCGCAGCCATAACCCCATGCGTGGCGATGCACACGGTCGCCCAAGTAGCAGGTGTGGGTGTGTTCGATGATCAAATCGACCAGCGGCTGCCCGCCTAGCGATGCGGCCAAAGCCCAGGTGTCGGCTTTATCTATCCACATCAGCGGCGTTTCAATCAAAAACCGCTTGTCCATGCCCAGCGACAACGCGAGTTGCATGGCCTTCATGGTGTCGTCGCGGCAGTCGGGGTAGCCAGAAAAATCGGTTTCACAGACGCCCGTCACCATCACCTGCAAATCGCGTCGGTAGGCCAAGGCCGCAGCCAAGGTCAAAAACAGCAGGTTTCGGCCTGGTACAAAGGTGTTTGGCAGACCTGAGCTTTCCATTTTAAAAGCGACATCACGCGTCAGCGAGGTTTCACTCACCTGCCCCAAAACGCCCAAATCCAGCAAGTGGTCTTCACCCAGCTTGTGCGCCCATTGCGGAAACTGCATCTTGATTTGCTCTAGCACACGTAACCGCGCTTGCAGCTCGACGCTGTGCCGCTGGCGATAGTCAAACGCAATCGTCTCAACGCGTTCGTACTTGCTCAGAGCGAGTGCCAGGCAGGTGGTGGAATCTTGTCCGCCGGAAAATAAAACGAGGGCGCTGGTATGCATATCAGTTAACAGGGCGTAT